>JAWOJK010000210.1:0-6435 GCA_046481705.1 Desulfobacterales bacterium
TGGCGGCGCCGGCGGGCGCCGCGGCGGCGGCCAGCAGAACCGCCCACAGGCAAAAGGCCGCCAGGCGCTGGCAGAAAACGTGCGAACGAGGCGCGGTCATGGCGTCACGGGTCTCGGGTGTGCCGGCGGTCGTGGCCGACGGCCGGCAGATCTCGCAAACAAGAGGGCCGGGGGCGGCGCGCTGGGGTCGCGCGTCAAGTTGCCCGCGGTCTTCGGACGCGCTCCCCCAGATCCCTGGCGGAACGCCGCATGGATGCCTATCGATTACTTTAATGGCATAGTCTATGCTTTAAAATGAGTCAAGAAAGATTGCGTTGCCACCCATAGATTTCCCTTGCCGGTTCCCGTCGATCCGTTCCGTCCCCATCCGCGCAAACTCTCGCGCAGAAAGGAGGTCCGTTGCAGGAAAATCCGCAAGCCGAGCTTTTTGCGGCCATGGCGCGGCCCGATTTTTATCCCCACCCGGTGGAAGGCGTGGAAAAGCGTGAGACCCACATCTCCTGCGTTTTCCTCACCGGCAGCCGGGTTTACAAGGTCAAGAAGGCCGTTGATCTGGGGTTTCTGGACTTTACCGGTCTGGAGCGGCGGCGGTATTTCTGCGGTCAGGAACTGCAGCTCAACCGCCGCCTCAGCCAGGGGGTCTATCTGGACGTGGTCGCCATCCGCCGCCTGGACAGCCGCTTCTCCCTGGGAGAGGCGGGCGAGGTGGTTGAGTATGCCGTCTGCATGCGCCAGCTCTCCGATGCCGCGACCTTGGGCCAACGTCTGCGCGCCGGAACGCTGGAACGCGGCGTCTGCGCCCGTCTGGCTGGGCGTTTGGCGAAATTTTACCGCGAAGCGCCGGCTGGTGCCGGCATTGACCGTTTCGGGAGCCGGGCGATGGTGGGCGCCAACTGCGAGGAAAATTTCACCCAGATCCTGCCCTTCGTGCCCGAGGTGCTCGATTTGCGCCAGTTTCAGATTGTGCGCTCGGCCACCCGCGCGTTTCTCAGCCGCCGCCTGGCGCTTTTCCAGCGGCGGGTGCAAGCCGGCCGGATCCGGGACGGCCACGGCGATCTGCGCACGGACCACGTCTACCTGGTCGACGGTGAGATCCAGGTGCTGGACTGCATCGAATTCAACGACCGATTCCGTTACGGGGATCCGGCCGCCGATCTGGCCTTTCTGGCCATGGACCTCGACGCCCAGGGGTTTTCGTCCTGGTCCCGGGACCTGATGGCCGCCTTCGTGCGCGCCAGCGGGGACGCCGACATCTTCATCCTGCTGGATTTCTACAAGTGTTACCGGGCCTGCGTGCGCTGCAAGGTGGCCTGCCTGCGGCTCGGCCAGGGCGGCCTGTCGGCGGCCGCCCGGCGCGCGGTGGCCGGCGAGGCCGGGGACTATCTGGCGCTGGCCTACCGCTATGCCGTGCAGTTCACCCGGCCGACCCTCTGGGTGGTGTGCGGGATGCCTGCGGCGGGCAAAAGCACCGTCGCCCGCGCCCTGGGGCGCCGCTTGGACGTGGCGCTGCTGCGCTCCGACGTGGTGCGCAAAACCCTCTTCGACCGTCGGCCGCAAGCCCCGGCCGTGGCCGCTTTCGGTCAGGGGATCTACACCCCCGGGGCCGGCGCCCTGACCTATGGGCGGCTTTTTCTCGAAGCGCAGGAGCGACTGGAAAAAGGACATTCGGTGATTCTGGACGCCACCTTTTCGGATCCCCGCCAGCGCGCCGAAGCCCTGCGGCTGGCGCTGGACAGCGACGTCAACATCCTGTTCGTGGAGTGTTTTGCAGATGATCCGGTCCTGCGCCGGCGGCTGGCCGCGCGGGGCGGGCGGCCGTCGGTTTCCGATGCACGCCTGGAGCACTTCGCCGACCTCAAGGCGCGCTACACCCCCCTCGACGAGATACCCGCGGAGCTCCTGATTCGCGTGAACACCGACCAGCCGCTGGAGGCCTGTCTCGACCGGCTGCTGGTCCAGGACCACCGGCTGCTGGCGCGGGAAACCGCCGCGGTCCTGACCCGCTAACCTCGGGCTGCCGCGGGTTCGAAGTTTTGCGAAGGCGGGTTCGAAGATTTTCGACACTGCGCGCCGCTCTCCGCGGGTTCAGCGGTTGGGGTGGCCGGCGACGGCGGCGATGGCTGGTTGCCGATTATCGATCCGTGCTTTAATATAGGTGATGATGAAGAGCGGCGCTTGGGCGCGAGGTTCGATTGCGGCGCGGGCCGCGCTGCCGGCCCGACATCAGGGCCTCGGAAAAAAATAATTCCACATCCTGCTTGTCTTTTAGCCCATCCCCGGCGTTACATCCGCCGGCACATATCGCGATATGCACCGACGCATGTGCCTTGGTGACGAACCAAAATCCGGCGCCATAGTGTGGAATTATTTCTTACCGCGACCCTTACCTGAAAATGAAGAGGAGGGTGCCATGGTGGAATTCAAACACATTTTGTTTCCCTGCGACTTGACCGAGAACTCCAGCAAGATCCTACCCTTCGTCATGTCGATGGCGGAGAAATACGACAGCGCGATTTATCTCCTGCACGTGGTGGAAAACCTGAGCCGCTGGGGCAAGATTTACGTGCCTCACCCGTCCCTCAACAAGCTCCAGGAAGAGGCCACGGCCGCGGCGGAGAAGGCCCTGGAGCGGATCTGTGAGGAAAAGCTTCAAAGCTGCCCCAATTTCCGGCGGCGCATCGTGACCGGCGATCCGGCCAACCAGATCATCAAGGTCATCGAAGCCGACAATATCGATTTGGTCATCATGGCGACCCACGGCCGCAAGGGACTGGAACACACGATTTTCGGCAGCGTCGCCCAGAACGTCGCCCGGCGCTCGCCTGTGCCGGTACTGACCATCAACCCCTACAAGCTCAAGTAGCGTCGCGCTTTCCGTGGAACGACCCGCGGGTGGCCACCCTGTGCCCATCGCTTCGGCGGTCTCAAGTGGCGGGCTGCGGCGTCCAACCGGACCTCTGAGGAACTTACCCCGGTCAATCGGGTGAGTTCCTTTTTTTTGGGGTCCTGTGAAGCGGCCTGAACCTCTATTTTGCCGGCGCCCCGCTGGTCTTTGCGCTGCCGCCTCTCCAACCACCTGAATGCGTCTCGCATCCCGGCCCAACCGGCGGCCCGCAGCCGATAGGCGGCTTGAAATTTTGCCAGACCCTCTTCTTAATTTTGCGAAACAACCGCCCCTCTGGTTGTCAGCCGTCGCTGGATCGAATACTAACTCACTGATTATACATTGCGATCTCCAGTACCGAAGGTTGGCATGGCTCCTGCTATTTTTCCAGGCAGATCCGACTGCTGCCGCTGGCGCAGAATGCCGCGCGCCTGCCACATGAAGGAGAAATTCCTTATGCTGGTAAAAAATTGGATGAGCAGGGAAGTCATTTCGGTCGATGCCTCCGAAGCCATGAAGGACGCCAGCCAGCTGTTGCGTGAGCACAAGATTCGAATGCTGCCGGTAATGGACATCGGGAAGCTGGTGGGCGTGGTCACCGACCGCGATCTCAAACGGGCCTCGGCCTCGGATGCCAACGCCCTGGACGTTTACGAACTCCTCTACCTTCTGAGCAAGATCCGGATCCGGGAGATCATGACCCAAAACCCGGTTACGGTCCGACCGGATTTCACGGTGGAGGAAACCGCCGAAATCCTTTTAGAGCACAAAATTTCAGGTGTGCCGGTGGTGGATTCGGATGCGGTGGTGGGGGTCATTACCCAGTCGGATATCTTCCGCGCCATTATACGCCTCACGGGGCTTAAGATGCGCGGCATCCAGTTCGCCTTCCAAATCCCCGAGGAGCCGGGGCGGATCGAGACCCTCAGCACGATTATCCGCAGCTACGGCGGCCGAATGGTGAGCTTGCTCTCCTACAGCGAGGGGGCCCCTGCAGGCTTTCACAACGTCTACATCCGGGCCTACCATGTGGACCGCAGCCGCTTCGACCGGCTCCGGGCGGAGCTCAAGCAGAAGGCTGCACTGCTCTATATCGTCGATCATCGCGAGAACCGGCGTGAGGTTTATTGACGAGCGGCCAGCAGGGGGCGCCAGACCTCATCTGAAATAGCGGTTTTGCAGGCATTTGGCGATTCAAGGGTCCTTTGTCGGGTCCGAAGGACCAGTACTTTCAACGGCGTCCGGTTTCTGCCGGTTGCGGCAGACGACGAAAGGGGGAGAAACATGACAAAATTAGGTGTCAAGAAGTTGCTGGTGGCCATCGACGGCTCCGACCAGGCGCTGGACGCGGTGCGCTACATCAAGAACTTGTTAGGGCCGGAGAGGCTCCAGGTGGTGCTCTACCACGCCCTGCGGCAGATCGACCAGGCGTTCTGGGACATGGGCATCAACCCCATGGGGCGGACCCGCATGGCCGATATCGCCGCCTGGGAGGCCGAGCAGCGCAAGGGGGTCGAGGAGAGTATGGTTCACGCGCGCAAGATCCTGCAGGAAGCCGGTTTCGATGGCAAGGCGATTCGCGTGGAACTGCATCCGGCAAAGGTCGGGATTGCGCGCGACATTCTCTACGAGGCCCAGTCGGGCTACAACGCGGTGGTCTTGGGGCGCTGGGGGGTGAGCCGTCTGAAGGACATCGTGGTGGGCAGCACGGCCCTCAAGCTGATCCAGAAGAGTCAAGACGTGCCGGTCTGGATGGTGGGCGGCAAGCCCAAGCCCGGCAAGGTGCTGGTGGCCTTCGACGGCTCCGAGGGGGCCGGTAGGGCCGTTGACCATGTGGCGCAGATGGCGGTGGGGGGGAAGTTCGACATCACCCTGATGAGTGTCGTCAAGGGTCTTGGCGGGATCGGGGCGGTCCACGAGGTGATCTTTTCAGGCGAGAACGAAAAGGGGCTGATGGTCGAGATCGACCACGAGATGCACGAGAAGCTGGACCATGCCAAAAACCGTATGATCACGGCCGGTGTCCCCTCCGAGCGCATCCAGACCGAACTGCTGACCGGTGTCGCCAGCCGCTCGGGTGCGATCTACGAGGCGGCCAAGCGCGGCGATTTTGGCACCATTGTGGTCGGCCGCCGGGGGCTCTCCCGTATCCAGGAATTCTACATGGGTCGAGTGGGCAACAAGGTGATGCAGATGGCGCGCGAGATGGCCATCTGGGTCGTCAGTTAGTTTCGATCCCCAATGGGTCTTTGGGTCCCATTGGCCTGCCGCGTGCCCTGCCAGGAAATCTTCGTCACCGGCATCAAGGCGCTGAATCTGCCGGCGCGCGGCGGTGGTATCGCAACAGAAAACGAGATCATGAATCTTTTCGGCAAACTCAGGCAGATGCGGATCTTGCTGATCGACGATGACGAGTGGATTCGGGATTCGCTGCGCATGTTCTTCGAGGCCGAAGGCTGCCGCCTGTTGGCCGTGGAAACCGCTGAGATGGCGATGGAGCGGCTCAACCACGGCCGGTATGACATCATCATCGCCGATTACCGCCTGCCGGGAATGGACGGACTGGAGTTTTTCCGCCGAATCCGCGGCATCGCCCCGGGGTGCATCAAGATTCTGATCAGCGCATACGGCAGCGAGGACGTGCTGGCGGAAGCAACGCACATCGGGGTCCAGGAAATGATCGCCAAACCGTTTACCTCTCGGGTGCTTGAAAACGCTCTCGCGCGGCTGCTGCAGGGCAGCCCCTGATGGTGCGCTGAAAAGCGCCCGTCCGCTGTAGCGGGCGGGTGCAGGCCATTTGACTTCGTCGCGGGATCCGTCGACATTTTTCAGCAACCGTCAAACTGAAAGGAGAATAAAATGGATCTTCTGCCCTTAAAGCCCTTCAGTGCCGAACTCAGCAATTTTCGCAAGGAGATGGACCGCCTCTGGAAACGGTTTTTCGGGGATGCGCCCTTTGCCCCGGGGTTTCTGGAGGGCTGGGCGCCGACGGTCGATATCTCCGAAACCCCGAAGGAATTCATCGTCAAGGCCGAACTGGCGGGGGTCGACCCCAAGGACGTGGAGGTCAGCCTGTCCGGTGACCTGCTGACCATCAAGGGGGAGAAGAAAAAGGAGGAGGAGGATAAGGACGCCGAGCATTATTTTGCAGAGCGCTTCTGGGGAACCTTCCAGCGCTCGTTTAAACTGCCCGCGTCGGTGCAGGAGGACAAGATCGAGGCCACCTTCAAGAAAGGGGTTCTCAAGATCCGGCTGCCCAAGGTGGCGGAAGCCCAGCACAAGAAGATCCAAATCCAGGTCAAGTGAACCCGATGCCGGTCGCACCTCCGAGTCTCTCACCATGCCGTCTTGGTCAAGGGGCGCGCCCGGCCCCCCCCGGCCCCCGCCTGAATGGGCCGTCGAAGCGTTTTGCAAACCGCCAGCCTTTGGACCGAAGTAGAAAAGCACATGCAAGAACCAACTTCTTCCCATCGTCAACTCCCGCTGTTCGAAGCCGGTGAACCCTTAGAGGAATACGGAGTAGCCTATGCCGACGTACCCTTTTGAAGTGG
>JAWOJK010000268.1:0-3005 GCA_046481705.1 Desulfobacterales bacterium
ATTTCCCTGACAAGCGGTTGTCCCACAAGTATAGTTTTAGATGAATCCAACAGTGATATTTATGTTGGAACAAGAAATGGTAATTTGTGGAAATTGTCAATGATACCGGGCTTTCGAAAACCCCGGGGCCGATCGGAGCTCTTGGGAAAGGTGTCGTTGGTCAGTCGGTGGTGCTTGAGCCGGTTTCCGAAAAAAAACGGGGCAAACACCGCAAAGAGGCTGTCCACTGCGATCATGGGGTGTCCCGCAGGTGAGAGACAGGATGGGTTTGCCCCGGCGGCAATTTCGGAGACAGCGACCCCTTGGCCGTTTTTTAGGGTCAATTCCCCGCCCCAAACGGTTTCAGGGGCCGGCGGCGGCCCGGCGGTCGGCCGGCAGCCGGTTGGCCGGGCAGTCGACATAAATGCAGCGGCTGCATTCATTGCGCCGCAGCGTCAGGCCCACAACGGTCACCGCGATGACGTAGACCATCAGCTGCCCCGGCCGGTCCAGCAGCCAGTAAAGCGGAAAAAGGATCAGGACCAAACCGGCCAGCAGCGCCAGCCCCTTTTCGTGCCATCCCAGGGGCGCCCTGCGGGGTTCGAAAAACTTGGGCATGCCCCACATGAACAGGCATTTGACGGTCTTTTGGCTTCGGGCATAGTGGGGGCAGTGGCTGCAGAAAAAACGATAGAGCGCCAGCATGCAGGCCAGAACCACCAGCAGGTATGCGCCAAGCCAGAAAATCGAAACCGCGGCGATGGCCGAGCCCGCGGTGAGCAGCGGGACGGCCGCCATCAGGTTCCAGTAGAGAAAATCACCAAAAGTGTAGCGATGCTTGAGATCATGGCAGTTTACGGTCATCGGTCGCCTCCCGGGGTCAATAGAGAAAGCGGTAGGCCAGCAGCCCCAGATATTCATGCAGGGCCTCGGAAAACGGGTCGTAGCTTTGGGGCAGAAAATCCGGCCAGATGTAGGTTTTATTCTCCCAAGTGCGAAAACCCGCGGGGTAAAACAGCGCCGCGAGCCCGGCCTTTTCAAAGCTCAGCTGCGTGCGCCGGATGTGAAGCGCCGAGGTCACCACGATCGGCCGCTGAAACCCCCGGGCCTGGCACAACGCCTTTGAAAATTGGGCGTTTTCGAGGGTGTCCCGGCTTTTATCCTCGACCAGGATCAGGTCTTGAGGCACCCCCAGGTCTGTCAGCAAGCGGCGGTAGATGGGCCCCATGGGCGCCCGCTCGGGGTGAACCTGACCGCCGCTCAGGATCACCGGCACCCCCAGCCGCCGCTGCAGTCGGACCACCGTTACGATCCGCTCCCAGCTGCCTCTGGAAGGGATACCGATCCCGCTCAGATCCGGTGAACCTTCATAGACCGCGCCCCCCATCATGATGATGACATCTCCCTTGGGATCCTCGGGGATGGTCAAACCGGACTCGAGCGTCCGCAGAAGCTTGTCGGCCACCGGCGGGATTGCCGGCAGCCAGAGCATGGCCGCCACCAGGAGCAGCACCAGCGCGCGCGCCGAACGGCCCCGCAGAAGGCTGCGCAGGCCGACTGCGAGAAAAAAGAAAACAAACAAACCCGGCAGCAGAAGAAACGGCGTAATGATTTTTTTCAGGAAGTAGAGATTCATCTCAACCCTTTGAAAGACGGCGCCGTCAGTCCGCCAAAGCCATCAACAAACGCCGGGTGAGCATCGGCTGGAAGTGAAAAACCGGTCGGAAAATCCGCCAGGGGCGCGGCGCCGGGCGCTTCAGAGCAGGTGCTTCTGAAAGGTTGCCAGCGCATCCGGTAATTTGCGACGCACGAAGGTTTCCTTCTCGCGCTGGTGCAAGCCCTGGTAGTGCCCGTACTCCGGGTGGCTGGGGGCCAGTCGGGGCGCCTGGCCGCCGACGACCGATTTGACCCGGCCGAACTCCCGGACCATCTCGATCAGGCTGAGCGTTTGGGTGGCAAAGGCGCTGAGCCATCCCAGGCGCCGCATCATTTCAAAGCGCACCTGGTCCGCCAGGAAAAGATGAATATCCACCACCTGCATTTTATCAGCGCCGTCCAGGTAGGGGAACAGGCTCGCCGCCCCGAGTTCCAGGACCCCCATGATCAGCTCGTAATAAGCCGCATTGCCCTGTTCTCCGGGAAGCGCCAGGGCATAGAGACATTTGTCCGAAAGATCATTCAGCCGGGTGGTTTCGCCAAAGGTCTCGCCAAAGCGTTTGGACCAGGCCCCAAAGGCCTTCTGTTTCAGTATGCGCGACCGGTAACCGGCAAGATCGACAATCTCCCCCATCACGCTCCCCCTCCCCCAACCCCCCGCCCGGCCGGCGCTTTTGGGTCGCCGGCGAAAAACAGGCCTGACCGCGATTAAAATTTCCGTTTCATTCTGTTGACGGGTATACTAAATTTGGCTGGCAATGGAAACGGGTGGCCTGGAAAAAAAAGCGCGCCTGCCGGCGCGCGAGTCTCGGGGAGCATGACAGGCTGCAGGAGCGCCCCGGCGGCAGCGGGGCAAAGCGTCGCGTTTGGGCCTGGGGTCTTTTGTCAGAAACGGTTTTCGCCCCCCATGCGCGGCTTGCCCCGCAGCGTGGCAATGAATACTGTTTGCCCTGTGTGCAGCCACAGGCGGTGTTGGCGCTCGACGGCCGCAGCGCTTGCAAAAAACCCGATCCAAACGACCTCTCTTGAAAGGAAACGGGCATGCAAAACCTTGCCACCACCACCACCCCCCTCAGCTGGATCCAGGATGCCTTTCCCTATGGGCTGGACGCCGTCCAGCGCACGATACTTTTCTGGGACGTCATGCGCCAACGCGGCAACAACTACCTGACGCATCTGCGCCGGGGCCACCCGCCGGTGCTGGTTTTCGAGTATGAAGGAATCCTTTCGGGCGCAGCGCTGGAGCGGCCGGTGAACTACTCCCTGGTCCGCATCCTGGCCCGGCGCAGCCTGCAGCACCCCGACCGCCGCAGCCAAAAAGCGGCGCCCGCCGCCGGCGACCGTCGGGACCAAGCCCACGACCGGCGGCA
>JAWOJK010000307.1:0-12021 GCA_046481705.1 Desulfobacterales bacterium
CGACAGCCCGGCCGCATGGGATCTTCTGGTGGACCGTTTTCCCGCAACCGCTGTAATGGCCCACTGGCCCGTCGTTACCGGGCTTGCCCCCGAAAACGCGGCGGCCGTTGGGTGGCGCACCGAATTGCTGGCCACCCTTGGCCGCCTGGCCCAGAGCGCCTGGCCCGGGCCGGACCCGATCGTCCTGGCGCCCCCCCCGGCGGCGGCGCCGCCGCCCAGGCCGTTTGCCCTGAAGCTGGCCCTGGTGCCGGACACGCCCCTGCCGATGCTGCTCGCAGATCTCACCGGCAGGCCGCCGCTGAAGGCCCCAAGCGGTTGGCCCGGCCGGCAGCGCCACAGCCTGCTGGCGCTGATTGCCTGAGCGCGCGCGGCACCCGGGAACACAAGGCCTTTTTGGCCATATTTTCGACACCGCCAACCCGACAGCGCCCAGAGGATTTAAAACAGATTGAAATAATTGAAAATTTTGCGGATTTCAACAATCTCAGGATTTTTCTTTGAAGGCTTGACTCCCCCCATGAATTGGTATAAGGACCTTTTCTTGCGAGCAAATGGCGAACACGCGCCATTAATTTACCCAGAAAGGAGGCTTACCAAATGGCTTTTATTCCCACTGTGGACGAAGAAAAATGCGAAGGCTGTGAAGAGTGTGTGGATGTCTGCCCGGTCGAAGTGTTTGAAATGGTCGACGGCAAATCCAGCCCGGTCAATGCTGAAGAATGCCTTGGCTGCGATAGCTGCGTGGAAGTTTGCGAACCCGGCGCCATCACCGTCGAAGAGACCTGATCAGCCCGCAGGTTTAAACCTCCCCGGAATGGTCCCGGGGAGGTTTTTATTCCGCCACCATCAGCCTACCCACCCACAGCGGTCACGGCCCATCAGGGCCGAGAGGCAGTGCCGATGAAGCCGCTCGTCACCATACGCCACGTGATCACTGAAACCCCACTGGGATTCGTCGGCGTGGTCTACCGGAATGCCCCTTTTGGCCTGGTGGAAATTCTGCTGCCGCAGCCCGAGCGCGACGGCCTGCACGCCCAGCTGCAGGCCGCAGGTGTGCCGCAGGCCGGCCGGCACCCCAATGCCCTGGCGGTCGCACGGGCCATCCGGGAGTATTTCAACGGCCGGCAGCCAGCCCCTCCCTGGCCCTATTGGGAGTGGCTCGATCTCAGCCCGTTTACCCCCCTGCAGCAGGCCGCTCTCAGAGCCACCGCAAAAATCCCCTGCGGTCAGACACGGGCCTACCACGAGGTGGCGCAAGCCGCGGGCAGACCGAAGGCGGCGCGTTCAACCGGCAGCGCCCTCGCCAAAAACCCCTACCCCATCCTGATTCCCTGCCACCGGGTGATCCGCAGCGACGGTTCGTGCGGCAAATTCGGCGGCGGCCCCCAACTCAAGCAGGCGATGCTGGCCCTCGAGCGACAGATCGCCGCGCACCCCGAAGGCGCTTGACGCTAACAACTGAGCCGCCCGCCTGCCCCAACGCCAAACGCCCGCCTGCAAACTGCCGGACGGGCGTTTAAATTTTCGAAGCGACGAGCGCTCAGTTTATCTGCGCGGTGATTTTCTGCACGGCTTCCCGCACCGCTTGGGCCACTTCTTTGAGCCTTTGGGGTTGGAGCTTTAGGTGCTCCAGAGCCCCTGCTGCGGCCTGGGGCAAGGGTACGTCGACGTCCGCCGAAGCGTCCAGCCTTTCGGCGATCAGATCCGCCACATGTAGAATGTAAGCCAGATCTTCGCCGGCAGCGGCGCCCGGATTGTGGTGAAAGCCGACCCCGACCGCCTGAATTTCGGGAATCTTCCACTGCTTGCAGAGCTCGGCGGCGAGTTCCGCGTGGTCAAAGCCGAAGAGATTTTGCTCGACCTGAAAACAGCTGCCCTGGGCTTCGGCCAGCAAGGCATCGAACTCGGCTTTGCGCTCCAGGACGTGGGGGTCCAGGATGATTTTTCCGGCATCATGAAACAGGCCGGCGGTAAATGCGTGCTCTTGCAGGCCGTTGTTGCGGTCGGCGGCGATGAGCTTGGAGCCGAAGGCCACGGCCAGCGAATGGCGCCACAGGCCGCCGGCATCGATGCCATAGCCGGTCAGCTTGCTGCTCAGAAAACTGGTGCTGCCCGCCAGGGTGATGACCTCCTCGAGGGTTTTAAACCCCAGGACCACCGAGGCGTGCTGGATCGAGGACACCATGCCGCTGAGACCGTAGTAGGCCGAATTGGCCATTTTGAGCACCCGGCCGGCCAAGGCCTGATCGGTCTCCAGCACGGCGGCGATTTCCTTGAAGCTTGCTTTGGGATTGGCCATGACCTCCCGGGCTTTCATCACCACCTGGAGCATGGGCGGCAGGTCGCCCTGCGTCTTGAGAATCCGCTCTTTGAGGGCCTTGGACAGGCACGGATCCACGCCCGGCCCCGCCCCGCACGCTGACCCCGGGCCGGCATCACCGCAGACTCGCAAATCCAGGCGGATTTTTGCCTTGCAGGTCGGGCAGGGAAATGCGATGATTTTTCCTTTTGGCAGACGGTCCTGAGGGATGTTATACGTTTGGGAACAGGCAGGGCATTGGACTTTCATGTCTTCTCGCTTGCTTTCAGCGCAGTGCCGCGCTGTCGGGTTGGCTCCGGCAGGTCGCCTGGTGAGGCCGGCCGCGTGATTCAAGCTAATCCATCGTCCACCTCGACCGCAAACTTGAGCCCGCGAGAGCCACTAAACGCCCCTCGGGTGCAAACATTGAACTTGCCTCCGGCAACAAACTGTGATAGCAAGAATTATTTTATGAAACAGTATGTTATCGACGAACTTCGGCCCCAGGACCACCAGCGCCTCAAAGCCTTTCTGGACCAGAATCTCGAAGCCGCGAAGCTGGCGGGGGTCTACTGGCTTCCGCTGGACGAACGGGTCTGTAATGACCTGCAGGCACACCACACGGCGTGCCGGCCGCATTTTTTGGCACTGACGCTCGATCCGGACCATCTGGCGTGCGAACTGCTCGTCCGCTCCCGCAGCAAGCTGCGCTGCGATTGCATGGGTTTCGCCACCGAAGCCCAGCGCAACTGGCTGATTCGCTACATCGACGCCCTTTTCGACCACCTCGGGCTTGTGGCCTGAAAAACGCCTATCCCATTGACGCGGCCGAGGGCCTGACAAGCCTGAGATCAGACGGTTTTGACAAAACGCAAGCCACGGCCGACCCCGCGTAGGGGTTCCGAAGCGGCCCGCCGCGGGTTCCGGGACAGCACGCAGCGCGGCGCCTTACCGCAAAGCCGTCCAATTTGAGGACATCTGTTCATGCTGCAGACGATTGCAATTGCACTCTTGACGGTTTTCACCACGGTTATCTTCAGTTATCTGGCCATCCTTTTTTCACTCGTGGGAACCGACGGCAACCTTTCCCACATCGCGGCCCGAATCTGGGGCCGGTCGATTCTGGCCGCCAGCGGCATTCGGGTCCGGGTCACGGGCATGCAAAGGATCGACCCGGCGAAATCCTATATTTTCATGTCCAACCACCAGAGCAATTTCGACATCCCGGTCCTGCTGGCGTTTCTCAAAGTCCAGTTCCGCTGGCTGGCCAAGGAAGAGCTCTTCAAAATCCCTTTTTTCGGCTACGCCATGCAGCGGGTGGGATATATCAGCATCAACCGCTCGGACCGCCGCTCGGCTTTCCTGAGCCTCAAGCGGGCCGCTAAAATCATCCGCGGCGGCGTGTCGGTGCTGATCTTCCCCGAGGGCACCCGCAGCCTGGACGGCCGCATCCGACCGTTCAAAAAGGGCGGCTTCATTCTGGCGCTGGATGCCGGGGTTCCGATCGTCCCGGTGGTGATCCGCGGCACCCGGTCGATCATGCCCAAAGACCGCCTGCGGATCCGGCCGGGCAGGGTGGAGCTCGAGATCCTGGCGCCCATCGACACCACGGCTTACACGCGCAAGGCCAAAGAGGCCCTGATCGAGACCGTCCGGCAGGCCATCTGCGACGGTTTTTATCAGAAGGGATAGGAAGCTTTCGGCATGCTGAAAATTATTCCGCTGGGCGGGTTGGGCGAAATCGGGCTCAACATGATGGTCTTCGAATACGGCGAGACGATGGTGATCGTCGATGCGGGCCTGATGTTCCCCGAGGATTACATGCTCGGGGTGGATATCGTCATACCGGACCTGGACTTTGTCCGCCGCAACGCCGCCAAGATCCGCGGCATCGTGCTGACCCACGCCCATGAAGACCACATCGGGGCGCTGCCCTACCTGCTGCGCGAGGTCAACGTCCCGGTCTACGGAACGCCATTTACGCTGGGGCTCGTGCGCCACAAGCTCCAGGAGCGCGACATGCTTCAGGCCACCCGCCTCGAGGCCATCTCCAGCGCGGCGCCGCTGCGGCTGGGGGCCTTCGAACTGGAATTCATCGACGTCTGCCATAGCGTCGTCGGGGGGGTTGGCGTGGCCTTCCGAACACCCCTGGGGATCGTGATCCACACCGGCGATTTCAAGATCAGCCACGACGCCTTTGGCGGCGCGCGAACCGATGTCAACAAGTTCGCACGCCTCGGCCAGGAGGGCGTGCTGGCACTGCTGTCGGACTCCACCAACGTCGAAAAAGAAGGCTACACGATCTCCGACCGTGAGATCGGCGAGACCCTGACCAAAATCATCGCCAAAAGCAGCGGCCGCACCATCGTGGTGCTGTTCGCCTCCAGCATCGGACGGATCCAGCAGGTGATCGACATCGCCCGCCAGCGCGGCAGCAAGGTGGTCATCGACGGTAAGAGCATCGAAATCAGCGTCGGCATCGCCCGGCAGCTGGGCTACCTGAGCCTCCCGCCGGAGATGACCATCGGCATCGAAGAGATCGCCGCGCACCCCGACAACGAAACCATCGTCATCACCACCGGCAGCCAGGGTGAACCGATGTCCGCCCTGGCCCGGATGGCGACCGGCAGCCACAAGCACATCAAGATCAAGAAGGGCGACACGGTCATTTTGTCCTCCAAATTCATCCCGGGAAATGAAAAAGCGATCGCCGGCATGATCAACAGCCTCTATCGCCGGGGGGCGGACGTCATCTACGAAAAGATCTCCATGATCCACGTTTCAGGCCATGCCTTTCAGGAAGAACTCAAGCTGATGATCAGCCTGACCCGACCCCGGTACTTCATTCCCATCCACGGCGAGTACCGCCACCTGGTTCTCCACTCCCGGCTGGCGCACCAGGCCGGCATCCCCCGGGAGCGCGTGCTGCTGGCGGAAAACGGTCAAATGATCGGCTTCGACTCGGACGGGGGCCGTATCCTGGGAGATGTTGCCACGGGCCGGGTGCTGATCGACGGCAAGGGAGTCGGGGATGTGGGCCGCAGTGTTCTCAAGCAGCGGCGGGTCCTGTCCGAGGAGGGGTTGGTGGTGGTCAACATGGCCTTTGACGAGGAAACCGGCATCATCGTCTACGGGCCTGAAATCGTTTCCCGTGGGTTTGTCTTCGAAACCGAAACAGGCCACCTGTTGGAGGACGCCAAGTGCGTCATCCTGGAAATCGTGGACGAGATCATCCCGGATACCCCCAACCGCCTGGCCACCATTCGTTCCATGGTACAGATGGCCCTGCGGCAGTATTTCACCTTCACCATCAAACGCCGACCGGTGATTCTGCCGTTCATCCTGGAGATTTAGGCCCCGGCCGAGACTGGAAGACGAGCAACCGTGGCACGAGCAGACGTTAAAAAAACCGCCCCCCCGGCCAGCCCGATGCGCAGGGAAATCATCGGGATTTTCCTCTTTTTCCTGGTCATCCTGACCCTCACCAGCCTGCTGTCCTACAGCCCGGAAGACCCCTCGATCCACAACGCACCGGCCGAGGGCGCGATCTTCAACCTCTTCGGCCTGGTCGGCGCCCACCTGGCCGGCCTGCTGGTGGGCCTCTTCGGTCTGGGCGCCTTCTGGCTGCCGGTCCTGCTGCTGTTTTCGAGTCTGCACTTTTTCGGCAGCCGGCCCGACCGCACCCTGACCGGCCTCCTCTTCGGCGGCTTGCTGCTGGTGGTCACCAGCGGCAGCCTGATGGCCCTGCAGCAGAACCATTACGAGCTCTTCGGCAGCCGCTTTTCCGCCGGCGGCATTCTCGGCATCCCCCTGAAGTCCTTTCTGGTGAGATACGCCAACCTCACCGGTGCCGCCATCATCCTGGCGCTCCTGTGGCTGGTGGGGTTCATGATGGCCACCGGCTTCTCGCTGCTGACCTTCGCCCGCCGGGCCAGGCAGCTGTGGGTGCGCTCCGGCGAAGGTCTGCACCAGCTGCGGCTGCAATGGCAGGCCCAGCGGGAGCTTAAACGCCAGCAGGGCGGCAACCGGCGCACGCGGACGCCCCAGAAAGCACCGCCCATCGAGATCAAGACCCCGCCCGCACCGCCGCCCAAGAGTCTGCCGGCCCCCCAGCAGGAGGAATTCGCGTTCATGCGCCAGGAGGGCGATTTCCGCCTGCCGGCGATCTCGTTTCTGGAGGACCCGCCCGAGCGCTCGGTCAAGGTCAACTCCGATAACCTGCGGGCCCAATCCCAGCTGATCGAGAAAAAACTCGAGGATTTCGGGGTCAACGGCAAGGTCGTGGCGGTCACCCCCGGGCCGGTGATCACGACCTATGAATACGAGCCCGCCGCGGGGGTCAAGATCAACAAGATCGTCAACCTTTCGGACGATCTGGCTTTAGCCCTGCGGGCGCTCAGCATCCGGACGGTGGCCATTCCGGGCAAATCCGTGATCGGGATCGAAGTGCCCAACGAAGACCGTGAAATGGTCTGTTTCAAGGAGGTGGTCGGCTCCCGGGTGTTCGAAAAAGCCCGATCCAAACTGCCCCTCTGCCTGGGCAAGGACATCGTCGGCAACCCGGTGGTGGCGGATCTCGAAAAAATGCCGCACCTGCTGATCGCCGGCGCCACGGGTGCCGGCAAAAGCGTGGCCCTCAACGCCATGATCTGCAGCTTCCTCTACCGCTCGACCCCCGAGGACATCCGCCTGATCATGGTGGACCCCAAGCGCATCGAGCTTTCGCTTTACGACGGCATTCCCCACCTGATCACCCCGGTGGTCACCGATGTCAGCAAGGCCACCAATGCCCTTTTCTGGGCCGTGCGCGAGATGGAGCATCGCTATGAGCTGCTGTCGCGCTGGCAGGCCAAAAACATCCACCAGTTCAACCAGAAAATCGCCAAGCAGCCGCCGCCGGAAGCCGAGGAGGGCCAGGCGCCGACCCCCGAAAAGCTGCCGCTGATCGTGATCATCATCGATGAGCTCGCCGACCTGATGATGGTGGCCTCCCGCGACGTGGAGGTGGCCCTGACCCGTCTGGCCCAGATGGCCCGGGCCGCCGGAATCCATCTGATCCTCGCCACCCAGCGCCCGTCGGTGGATGTGCTCACCGGCATCATCAAGGCCAACTTCCCCACCCGCCTGACCTTCCAGGTGTCTTCCAAAACCGATTCGCGCACCATCATCGACGCCAACGGGGCCGAAAATCTCCTGGGCAACGGGGATATGCTCTTCATGCCGCCGGGAACCGCCAAGCTCCAACGGATTCACGGCGCCTACATCTCCGAGGCCGAGCTGGAACGGATCACCGCGTTTCTGCGCGAGCAGCAGAAACCCGACTACGACGCGGCCGTAATCGAAACCGCCGCCGAAACCCAAAACGGCGACGACACCCCCGCAGACTTCGATGAGCGCTACGACGAGGCCGTGGCCCTGGTGACCCGCACCGGGCAGGCCTCGATTTCAATGGTTCAGCGCCACTTGCGCATCGGCTACAACCGGGCAGCGCGGATCATCGAAACCATGGAAAAGGAGGGGGTGGTGGGACCCTCGGACGGCGTCAAGCCGCGCGAGGTGCTGGCAAGGGGGTTTGATGGCATGCCCTGAAGGCCTGGCCGCGGCGGTCAAGGGGTTTCTCGACCCGCTCGAGGGCCGCCGCCTCTTTGAGTTGGCCGCGGCGGCCAGCGGACGCGGCCCGTGCCTGGAAATCGGCAGCTACTGCGGTAAGTCCGCCGTCTATCTCGGCTGCGGCTGCCGCCAAAACGGGGGGGTGCTGTTCTCGGTGGATCACCACCGCGGCTCGGAGGAGCAGCAGCCCGGCGAGGCCTACTTCGACCCCGCACTCTTCGACCCCGCCAGCGGCCGCGTGAACACCTTCCCCGCCTTTCGCAGAACCCTGGCGACGGCCGGCCTGGAGGACACCGTGGTGCCCCTGGTCTGCCCCTCGGCCCTGGCGGCGCGGGGGTGGGCCACACCGCTCGCCCTGGTCTTCATCGACGGCGGGCACAGCTTCGAGGCGGCCCACGGCGATTACCGCGCCTGGTCACACCATCTCATGCCCGGCGGCTATCTGCTGATCCACGACATCTTCACGGACCCCGCCGCGGGCGGCCAGGCGCCGCGCGAGGTCTACCAAATCGCCCGGGGCAGCGGGCGGTTCGACGCGCTGCCCATGACCGGAACCCTGGGCGTGCTGCAGCGGCGCGCCTGAGGCCTCCCGGTCGGAACGCCGACTAGCGGCGCACCCGGGTGGTGCCGTCGGAGCCCCGCAGCACCCGCACCGAGTCCCCGATGGCAAACGTCCCCTCCTCGGCGCCGAGTTCCTGCACCACCGAAATCATCTGGCCGTTTTCGAGCCTGACGGTAATCTCCAGGGCCGGGCTTCGGCGCGCGGCCCCCTCCGCCATGTGCCCGGCGCCGGCTCCCAGAAGGGCGCCGGCCACGGCGGCCAGGGTGCTGCCGCGCCCGCTGCCGATGGTGCTGCCGACCACCCCGCCGGCGACACCGCCGGCGGCGGCGCCGAACCCGCTGGGGTTGTTCTCGATGGTGGCATTGGCCAGATGGGTGATGGTCCCGAAAGAAACCGATTGCGCAACCCGGGCCTGGTTGGACGCGAAGGTGCCGCCGGTTTCGGAGGCACAGCCCACGGCCAGGACAAAGTATAAAAGGCTCAGTGAGCAAACGATCTTATTGGCATTCATGTTCGACCCCTTCTTCGATTGGATGCGGGCGATGGTCGCCTTGCGGCTGTTTGAAGAACTTACGATCATCTAGTAGCGATTTCGCCGGGAACAATCAAGTTAAATTGGGTGCCCATGCCCAGCGGCGGCGGCATCCGTCGGATTAAACCCGCCCGTCACCCCACCGCCGACAACCTCAACCTCCCCCCTGCGGCCACCTGCCGCCGACCGCAGCGCGCCCTTCGGCCCGATTTATTGACTTGACAAGTAAAGAGGGGCAATAGTATGGAGGCCCAATGGGAACCGACTGCCGGCGGTTTTTAGCGCGTTTTTAACGATTTCCTAACATTTACCGCCCAAAAGGCCTGGTTTGGCCAGCCCCCGGCCTCCCTCGCAACCTTCTTTTGCCATCCACCGCGGGGGTGATCATCATCTATCCCCTAGACATGAAACCGCGCCGAACCGGTGCGCAGGAGATACCATGACCCGCTTCAAACGCCGCCTGCTGATCGGCAGCGGGGTGATCGTGCTGGTTTTGGCGGGGCTGGGGGTCTGGTTCTATAAGGTCTATTTTTCCTCCACCATCACCGCCCTGCAGCGCGCCGAGGCCTTTTTGTTCCGCCGCATGCAGGTCACCCAGCTCAGCCAGCAGGGGGAGTACCGGTTTTTTTTCGTCACCAACCGCCGCGCGGAGAGAGATGAGGGGCCGCTGGAGGAGCGTTTCGGGACCGAGCGCGAGGAGGCTCTCAAGTTCGGGTTTTTTGACGTCAAGATCGAGCCCTCCCTGGGCCTGGGCATGATCATCAACCCCACCGAGTGGTTCCAGAACGAGGAGATCAAGCTCCAAACGGTGCAGGCGCTGGACCGGCCGGCGTTTGTGGGGCAGGTTCAAAAGCTCGTTCGGGAGTCCCCGTACCGGGCGCTTTTGGTGGTGGTGCACGGGTTCAGGGAGGCCTTTCCCTCGGCCCTCCGCAAGACCACGTTTTTGGGCCACGTGCTGGACATCAACACGCCGGTGCTCCTGTTCGACTGGCCCGGCAACCAGGGCAGCTCACCGGGAGGCTACCGGCGCGCGCAACGGGTGGCCAAAGCCTCCGGGGCGGAGCTGGCCCGCACCCTGGAACTGATCATTCGCGACATCCAGCCCGAGCGGCTGTGGCTGATCGCCAACAGCATGGGGGCCCAGGTGGCCGTCGACGCCTTTCGGCTGCTCTACGAGCAGGCGGACCTGGCCGACGCCGAGACCGAGATCGCCGATGTCATGCTGACCGCGCCGGACGTCGACTTCGAGGAGTTTGACACCCATTTCCAGCAGGCCCTCAAGGCCCTGGCGCGCAAAACCACGATCTACGTCTCCTCCAACGACCGGGCCCTGGTGGCCAGCCGCCTCCTCAACCGGGGACGGCGGCGGGGCGAAAGCACCCTCAGCCCGAGCCAACTGGAAGCGGCCGCGCGCGTGGTGGACCAAGACCCGGAAGGTGAGGAGGTCACCGTGGTGGATGTCACGCCGGTCAACCGCACCCGCAACTTCCACAATTTCAGCCTGGAAACGCCGGAGTTTTTCGACGACGTGTTCCTGCGCCTGACCAACGAAGAAACCCCCCGCAGCCGCCTGATCTACGCGGTCCAGGCCCCCAACGGCACGATCTACTGGATCCTGACCCGCGGCCGTTAGCCGGAGAACGCATGAAACGCAGCGCCCGTGGAATTAAACGCCTGCCGCTTTCGCTCCGATGGGGCGTGTTGATCGCCCTGGCGGGCGCCATTACGCTGACCATCCAGAGCTGCTCCAGCCTGCCCCTGGAGCCCTGGCACACCGAGGCGCTGACGGCCGAATTCACCGCCCGCAAGGCCGATGAAATCGGGACCTTCGAGGATTATCGACGCCTGGAGGACCGGTTGTTCGCCCAGCTGGAACAAGAGGTCTACGCCCACACCCCGACCGGACCCGACCAAACCCTGGTGCGCTTCAGCCGGGGCAGCGCCGCCGATCCCCAGGGCCGCCGGCCCAACTGGAACCGCAGCTTCGAGCTGCCCGCCGAATCGCCTGCCGGCGGTGTCCTGCTCCTGCACGGGATGTCGGACTCCCCATACAGCCTCAGGGCCCTGGGGCAGAGTCTGAACCAACACCGTTTCTGGGTGGTCGGCCTGCGCCTGCCCGGCCACGGCACGGCCCCCTCGGGGCTGCTCAGCATCCACTGGGAGGACATGGCCGCCGCGGTCCAGCTGGGAATGGCCCACCTGGCGGCCAAGCTCGGCGAAAAGCCGATCCACATCATCGGCTACTCCACCGGCGCCAGCCTGGCATTAGACTTCGCCCTGAACGCATTGGACGGGCGGAGCGCGCCGGTGCCGGCCAGCCTGGTGCTGATTTCTCCGGCGATCGGCCTGCACCCGGCGGCGGCGCTGGCCAAGTGGAAGCGCCGGCTGGCGATCCTGCCCGGTCTGGGGGGCCTGGCTTGGCTGGTGGTCGAGCCGGAATTCGACCCCTACAAGTACAACTCCTTTGCCACCAACGCCGGCGAGCAGGTTCACCGCCTGACGCGCTCGGTCGCCGGGCGCGTCGCCAGCCGCGCGCGGTCCCACCCGGAGCGCGTACTGCCGCCGACCCTGGTGCTCAAATCCAACGCCGACGCCACCGTTTCCACCGACGCCGTGGTGGACCGCCTGCTGGGTCGGCTGGACCCCCACCACCATGAACTGGTGCTGTTCGACATCAACCATTTCGCCGCCAAGTCGATCCTGCTGATCTCCGACCCGCGGGCGCTGACCACCCGGCTGATGGGCGACGACCGCCTGCCGTTTGCCGTTACCCTGGTGACCAACGCGAACCCTGAGAGCGCCGCGGTGGTCGCCCGCCGGCAGGCGCCCTTCTCCAGGGAGCCGTCCCCCGCTGGGCCTGGCCTGGCCGGCGGGGGTGATTTCGCTCTCCCACGTGGCCCTGCCGTAGGCCATGCGCGGGCGGTATTTTTCCATCAACGCCACCACGTCGTTACCCCCGACAGGCTCGACAGGGTGCATGTAGTTGAGCCCCGCATCTGCGAAATCCCCAACCACGCG
>JAWOJK010000011.1:0-8639 GCA_046481705.1 Desulfobacterales bacterium
CAAAAAAAAACAGGGTCCAAAACCCGATTATGTTGAGGCCAACGCCAATGTGCACAGGCCACCCAAACCAAAATACACCAGCAAACAGCCATTTAGTTAAAATTAGCCCGTATTATCGGGAGATTATGTTACTCTGGATCCGGAAACGGAGTAACAATGGAGTACAAGGCAGGCATTGACAGTGAATGGCCAAACGCTATACTGACACCAGATCAGGTTGCCCAAGAGCTTTCGCTTAGGGTTGATACAGTAAGGGATTTGATGAGACGAAGAATCCTGCCAGCAACCAAGGTCGGCGGTTCATGGCGTACCACACGGAGGGCATTGTATGAGCATTTGGAAAACCAAATGGGGCTATCGGGCGGAGTTCATGCTGAAAGGGGAAAGGATTCGGGCTCAGGGTTTCTTCAAGTACAAAGACGAGGCTCGGCAGTGGGTAAAAGACGAAAAGGAGAGGGCCAAGGGTCAGGCCAAAGAACCTTCTTCAAAAGATGACTCGCTTTCCCTGTACGATCTGAGCCAAACGTACCTTTCGGATTGTGAGACAAGATACGGGGCCAAGACCGTGGATGAAAAACGGTATTGCCTGGAACGCTTTTATAAGACCACGGGTGACATCGCTGTAACCGGTGTGACGCCGCCCATGGTATTGGAATTCGTTAATGATCGATTAAAAACCCAAAGCCCAAACGCCGCAAACAAAGACCGCAAGAACCTCAGGGCCTTTTATTCTTGGGTTCAGGAGATGTACGGTATCATGTACGACCCGACGGCGCCTATCAAAAAGAAACCGCATGATAAGCAACCTCGGCGTTTGATTGCGATAAACGATATCCTAAAGGCAATACTGGCGGCGCAAGGCCATGATAGGGTTTTAATTGGTGCATATTGGAACACAGGCGCCAGAAAAAGTGAGGTGCTGCGGTGGACGTGGGCGGACGATATAAATTTTGAGGAGCGCTGGGTGCGCCTCGGAACGCGGAAAAACAGGACCGGCGAAATGAGCTATGAAAAATTATGGATGAATGACGACCTGTATAAACTGCTCAAATGGCAATGGAAAAATCGTCATCCGTCCAGTCCTTATGTTTTCTGCCACATGAACCCGAAAAGTAAATTCTACGGAAAGCCTTATGATGAAAGGCGCAAGACGCTGAAAAGTATTTGTGAAAAAGCGGGAATCGAAACGTTTGGATATCACGACATCCGACACACAGTCGCCAAGTATCTCAACGATATTCAGAAAGTGGGCTTAAAAAAGGTTCAGCAGGTTCTGCGACATCGCAGACAGACAACGACCGAAATTTATGTTGAGGGGAATTACACCGATACGAAGGAGGCTATACAGCTGCTCGAAATGGAGAAACTCGTAAAATCGCCTTGAAATTAACGCAGTTTTTCACTCAGTAAAATAAAAAGGGCTTATGAATTATCTCATAAGCCCTTGATTTATTTGGCGGGAGCGACGAGACTCGAACTCGCGACCTCCGGCGTGACAGGCCGGCGTTCTAACCAAACTGAACTACGCCCCCGTGTGTTGCTCAAGCCGTCCGAAAAGTGGTAGGCGGAACAGGGCTTGAACCTGTGACCCTCGGCTTGTAAGGCCGATGCTCTCCCAACTGAGCTACCCGCCCGCAAATCAGCGCTGCTTGGCGACCGGTTTCCTCGAAAGAGGGCTGAACAATTACCGATTTACTGCGACAAAGTCAAGGCAAAAAAAGCCTTGTGTAAAAAAAAGCGGATCAATTGATCGTGGTTCGCGAATTCAGTTGTTTATCCGCGCTGACGTCGAAATAGATGTCGCTTCCCTGGAAGAGGGTGTCGCCCTCCGCCAGCACCAGGGCATGGGTCAGGACTTCGTCCATGTGTTCAACCGGCACGATTTGCACCTGTTTGGCAATGCTGGCCGGGATGTCCTTCAAGTCCTTTTCGTTGTCCCCCGGGATGATCACCTTGCGGATGCCGGCCCGGTGGGCGGCCAGGATTTTTTCCTTCAGACCGCCGATGGGCAGCACCCGCCCGCGGAGGGTGATCTCCCCGGTCATGGCGATATCGCGGTGCACCGGCCGACGGGTGAGGGCCGAGACGATCGAGGTGCACATCGAAATCCCCGCGGAGGGGCCGTCCTTGGGGATTGCCCCTTCGGGGACGTGGATGTGAAGGTCGGTTTTGCGGTGGAAGCGGGGGTCCAGGCCGAGCCGTTCGGCCCGTGAACGGGCGTAGCTGACCGCGGCTTGGGCGGACTCCCTCATTACCTCGCCTAATTTCCCGGTAATGATCAGCTCGCCCTTGCCCGGCATGACCAGCGTCTCCACGCACAGCAGGTCGCCGCCCGCATGGGTCCAGGCCAAGCCGGTAACGATGCCGATCTGGTCGCGCGCCTCGATCTGTCCATGGCGGAAGCGGGGCGCGCCAAGATACTTCTGAACGGCGCTCTGGGCGACCCTGTAGGTTTTTTCTTGGCCGTTTTTAATCGCCTCCCGGGCGATTTTGCGGCAGATCGCGGCAATTTCACGCTCCAGATTGCGGACCCCGGCCTCACGGGTATACTTTTGAATGATTTCGTAGACCGTGTTTTTGGAAAACTGGATGTCATAGCCTTCAAGGCCGTTCATTCGAACCTGCTTGGGGATGAGAAAATCCTGGGCGATGTTGTACTTTTCGTGCTCGGTATAGCCGGGCAGCTGGATGATCTCCATCCGGTCCTGGAGCGGCAGCGGAATATCCGGCAGGGTATTGGCCGTCGTGATGAAGAGGATCTCCGAGAGGTCGTAATCCAGGTCCAGGTAGTGGTCGTTGAAGCTGAAGTTCTGTTCGGGGTCCAAGACTTCCAGGAGGGCCGCGGAGGGGTCGCCGCGAAAATCCATGCTCATCTTGTCGACTTCATCCAGGCAGAAAACGGGGTTGTTGGCGCCGATTTTCTTGAGAGATTGGATGATCTTTCCGGGCATGGCGCCGATGTAGGTCCGTCGGTGCCCCCGGATCTCGGCCTCATCGCGCACGCCGCCCAACGACAGCCGGACGAACTTGCGTCCGGTGGCCCGCGCCACGGATTTGGCCAGAGAGGTTTTGCCGACCCCCGGGGGGCCCACCAGGCACAGGATCGGGCCGCGGATTTTCTTTACCAGGGACTGCACCGCCAGGTATTCCACGATGCGCTCCTTGGGTTTCTCCAACCCGTAGTGGTCTTCGTCCAGAATCTTCTCGGCCTCTTCGATGTCATTGCGCACCCGGCTCTTGTCAAACCAGGGCAGGCTGATGATCCACTCGATGTAGTTGCGGACAACGGTGGCTTCGGCCGACATGGGGGTCATCAGCTTGAGCTTTTCGAATTCGTGTTTGACCTTGGCGGCGGCTTCCTTGGACAGACGTTTGCGCCTGATGCGCTTTTCAAGCTCGTCGAGCTCGTCGGCGGCGTCCTCTTCGGCTCCCATTTCCTTCTTGATGGCCCGCATCTGCTCGTTGAGATAGTAATTGCGCTGGGTCTTCTCCATCTGGTCCTTAACCCGGCCCTTGATCCGCTGCTCCATAACGAAGACCTCAACCTCCATTTTGATCAGGCGCAGGAGCAGCGCCAGACGTTCGGTCAGCGATTCGGTCTCGAGCAGCAGCTGCTTGTCCTCCAGTTTGAAGGAAAAGTGGGCGGCCACCGTATCGGCCAGTTGGGAAGGGTCGGGGATGGAGGCGGCGTTGCGCACCAGATCCTTGGAGAAGTTCTTGTTCTTCTGGGCGTATTCCTCCAGGCTTTCAATGATGGCGCGGGTCAGCGCCATGGCTTCGGCCGCGTCGATCCCGCTTTCGAAGATCGGCTCTGTTTCGACCTTGAAAAAGGCTTCACTGGGCAGAAACCGGGAAATCCTGGCCCGGGCCTTGCCCTCCACCAGGGCTTTGACCGTTCCGTCGGGCAGCTTCAGCAGTTGCAGGACGGTTCCAATCGTGCCGACCGGGCTCATGTCCTTTTCCGTCGGACTGTCAACGCCCGGGTTTTTCTGGGTGACCAGAAAAACGGTTTTGTCGCTGTTCATGGCGTCGGAAAGTGCATTCACCGACCGGTTGCGCCCAACGAAAAGCGGCGCCACCATATACGGAAAAACCACCATATCCCGCAGGGGGATCAACGGCAGTTGCAGTTTGGCCGGAGGCGCAGCGTCCTCTGGTTTGAAAAATTTCGGAAGGTTAATCATTTGTCTCTTTTTGAAGTTTTAAAGTGTTTACATCCGGGATTTGAGGGGCTGGGCGGGGCGCACGGCTTACCGGGAAAACGGGGCCGGCTCGTCCGGCCCCTTTATCAGGCCTTTTTCTGGTTTTGCTCGTAGAGCAGGATGGGGGGTTCCTGATTGAGCACCACTTCTTCTCCCACAACACATTCTTTGACGTTTTCAGCTGACGGGATGTCGTACATGATGTCCAGCATGCAGCTCTCAATGATCGCCCGCAACCCGCGTGCACCTGATTTACGTTTGACGGCCTCGCCGGCAATGGCCTTGAGGGCCGCATCCGTGAAGCGCAGGTTAACCCCCTCGATTTCAAACAGCTTCTGGAACTGCTTGATCAGGGCGTTGCGCGGTTCGGTCAGGATGCGAATCAAGGAGGATTCGCTCAGCTCACCCAATGTTGCAATCACCGGCAGACGACCGAGAAACTCGGGAATCAGGCCATACTTGATCAGGTCTTCGGGCCGCACCATTTTGAGAATTTCACCGGTGCTCTTTTCCTCGGGTTTTTTGATTTTAGCGCCGAACCCCATCACCTTCGACCCCATGCGGCGCATGACGATCTGTTCCAGCCCGTTGAAGGTGCCTCCGCAGATAAACAGGATGTTGGAGGTGTCCACTTTGACGAAGTCCTGCTGGGGGTGCTTGCGGCCCCCCTTGGGCGGGACGCTGGCGGTGGTGCCTTCGATGATCTTCAACAGGGCCTGCTGCACGCCCTCGCCGGAAACGTCGCGGGTAATCGAGGGGTTTTCGGATTTGCGCGCGATCTTGTCGATTTCATCGATGTAGACGATGCCGCGCTTGGCTTTCTCAACATCGTAGTCGGCGTTCTGCAATAGCGCCAGAATGATGTTCTCGACGTCCTCCCCCACATAGCCGGCCTCGGTCAGGCTGGTGGCGTCGGCGATGGTGAAGGGCACGTTGAGAAAACGTGCCAGTGTCTGCGCCAGCAAGGTTTTGCCGCAGCCGGTGGGGCCGATCAACAGAATGTTGCTCTTCTGGATTTCCACATCACCGGTGGCGACCGAAGATTCCAGCCGCTTGTAGTGATTGTGCACCGCCACCGACATGTACTTCTTGGCGCGGTCCTGCTCGATCACATATTCGTCCAGCTTGGCTTTGATCTCCTTGGGGGTCATGAGGTGCTGCAGCCCGGTACCCACATCCTTCTCGGATTCCTCCTCGATGATCTCGCTGCAAAGCTGGATGCATTCGTCACATATGTACACGGCCGGGCCCGCAATTAGCTTCTTGACCTCTTTCTGGCTTTTGCCGCAGAAAGAGCAGAAGAGATTGTCGTCCGTGCCTCCCTTTTTGGCCATTTTATGCCTCCGTCTTTTCTAACTGATCAAGATCGTCGCGGTTTACGATGACGTGGTCAATGAGCCCGTAGGCCATGGCTTCGGCGCCGTTCATAAAATAATCGCGATCGGTGTCCTTTTTGAGCTGTTTGATGCTTTTGCCGGTGTGGTTCGCCAGGATCTGGTTGAGCGTCTCTTTCATCCGGAGAATCTCGTTGGCTTGAATCTCGATATCCGAGGCCTGCCCCTGAAAGCCCCCCATCGGCTGATGAATCAGGATCCTTGAGTTGGGCAGCGAATAGCGCTTGCCATGCTTGCCGGCCGCCAGCAGCACGGCGCCCATACTGGCTGCCTGGCCGGTGCAGACGGTGGCGATGTCCGGCTTGATGTACTGCATGGTGTCGTAGATCGCCAGCCCGGCCGTTACGACCCCGCCGGGGGAGTTGATGTAGAAGTTGATGTCTTTTTCGGGGTCTTCGGATTCCAGAAAAAGAAGCTGGGCGATCAGGACGTTGGCGACCTCGTCGTTTATGGCCGACCCCAGAAAGATAATCCGGTCCTTCAGCAGGCGGGAGTAGATATCGTAAGCGCGCTCGCCGCGGCTGCTCTGCTCGATGACCATTGGAATTAAGGGCAAAATAGCCTCCTATTAGGAAACGTTGGGTTTAAAATTTCAGCCGGTGGCATTGTTACTCGCCAGCCGGGGCGGCCGTTCGGTTTTCCCGCTCCGGCGTTATTTCTTCAATGTTACTGTTGTTGATAATAAGCTTGATGGCGTTTTTTTCAAGTAGCGCGTGTTTGAAGAAGTTGAGCCGCTCCGGGTTCTGTTGATAGTATTTTTTGATTTCGTCGACGGGCTGGTTGGATGTCTCGGCCATGGTGGCAATGCCGGCTTCCAGTTCATCATCCGAAACACTGAGGTTCTCCTGGCCGATGATTTTGTTGAGCAGCAGGTAGCGTTTCACCTGTTTTTCAGCGGTGTCACGGTATTTTTCAGCCAGCTTTTCCCGGGTTTGGCCCACCTCCGCCAGCGACATGTTGTGGTAGGTAAACGCTCTTTCAGCCTCGTCCAGGATGCCCTCCAGTTCATATTGTACCAGGGTCTCGGGCACCTCGAACGGCGACTTGGCGATCAGCGCCTGGAAAATCTGTTCGTTGAGCTCCTGCTCGGTTCTTTTGGCATACCCGTTTTCGAGATTGTCACGAATCGCCGCCTTGACGGCGTCCAGGTTTTCGTAAGGGCCGAGACGCTTCGCAAACTCATCGTCGATCTCGGGCAGCACCTCCTTGCGGATCTCCTTCAGCGTGACCGCGAACTCGATTGTCTGGCCGGCGAGGGCCTTGTTGAAATAATCTTCAGTAAACTGCACTTCGAAGCGTCGCGTTTCACCGGCCTGCATGCCGATGATGCCGTCATCGAAGGCTTTCAGGATGTGGCCGTCGCCGATCTTGAGGGTGAAATTCTCGGTTTTCTGAACCTCATCATACGCCTGGCCATCCTTAAAACCTTCATAATCCACGATCACATGGTCTCCTTGCTGACAGGGCCGCGCTTCGCTGACGGGCTCCATGCGGGCCATGTTTTTCTGGAGCATTTTGATCTGGGTTTCAATTTCCTCGTCGGAGATGGGGTAAACGGTCTTTTTTAAGTCGATGCCTTTGAAATCGATGTCCGCGATCTCCGGGGCGATTTCAATGGTTGCCTGGTATTGGTAAGGGCTGTTCTCCTTTATTTCGGCGGGATCGATCTGGGGCTCGCCGATCACCTTGAGTTCGGTCTGTTTCAGCGCTTCGGCAAACGAGGTCTGAATCAACCGCGAGGCGATGTCGGCGTGGACCTCCTTCTGGTAAATCCGCTGCAAAACCCTGCGAGGGGCTTTGCCCTGCCGAAAGCCCTTGATCTTGGCCGTTTTTTTGAGATCGTTGTAGGCTTTGTCAATTTCGGAGGTGATCTCCGCCTCGGGAATTTCGATGTGCAGAACCTTTTTTACGGCGCTCAGGTCTTCAACAGTGAATTGCATGCCAGTCCTTTCTAAATATCCATCCGGTGAGTTCGGCGCGGCCGGTAGTGAGTTTCCGAGCGCTCACAGGCGCAAGCTGAAACCGCCGCCACAGAGCGCAGCCGCCGAGTCTTAAGGTGTCGGCACCCATCGCGGGGTGAGGTTGCAGCGGCTTGAAACGGCCGCTACCAGGGTGGAAACTTCGGTATAAACCAGAGGCCTGAAAGCCGTTGGACTTCAGGCACACAAAAACGCAACCTATTGCTGGGTGGTGCGAGAGGGGAGACTTGAACTCCCACTCTGTCGCCAGAGCTGGATCCTAAGTCCAGTGCGTCTACCAATTCCGCCACTCTCGCAAACTGCTGGAACATTTACCTTGTAAGACCCCAATGCGGCGATTGCCGAAACGGGGCGTGCAAACGCCGAGCGGGTCTCGAGGATGGCTGCCAGTCCGGCGCGCGCCGCAGCGCTTTCAGGCCGAAGCATCGCCCGGTCAGGGTCTTTTCCCGCAATCGTCAAAAAATGACGTTTGGTCAGCGCCGGGACCGCGTCCGGCGTTGTCAGGTGGCCCTGCGTCTGATATGCTGCAAGTACTCTAAAAACCTTGAAAAAAAAGATCTGCCAGACCACCGGTAAATTCAGCAAAAATAATATTAAACGTATAGGGTGTCAAGGGAAATTGAGAAAGATCTTGTCGTGTCAATATGTTGGGGCCGGTTGGGGGCGTATTCCGGGGCTGGCGGTCGTCCTTTTCGGGGGGCTGGTGCTGGCCTTCGGTGTCGCGGGCAGGCTGTCTTTTGCGGTGCAGCGGCCCGTTGTGGTGGTTGATCCGGGGCACGGCGGGAACGATGTCGGTGTTCGCGGCGGCCAAGGCGTATCGGAGAAGGACCGCATGCTGGCCCTGGCGTTGGAACTGCAAAAAGCCCTGGCGCCAACCTGCCGGGTGGAACTGACCCGCAGCGGCGACGACCAGGTCGATCTGGCCCGGCGCACAGCGCTTGCCAACCACCTCGAGGCCTCGCTGTTCGTCAGTCTGCACGCCGGCGGCAGTTTTCTCCATGGCCCCCGCGGGGCAACCATCTACTTTTTCAAGGGGCCCCAGGGGGGTGTCGACGGGCCAGCCG
>JAWOJK010000020.1:0-30791 GCA_046481705.1 Desulfobacterales bacterium
GGAAATCGGATCGGATCTTGAGCGCTTTCAGGTAGTAAGCTTCCGCCCAAGTGAAGTTGCCCTTGTTGTAGTAGGCAAAGCCAAGATTGGTGAGCGGGGAGTGGGGGGGGGCATAGAGAAGATTTTCGCTCAACTCCTTGAATATGATGATCGCGGTATCCCACTCTTTTTTTTGGAGATAGACTTCACCAAGATTGTTTTGGGCCACGGCGTAACCGGGCTTCAGCTCGATGGCCAACTTGAAGTGATGGATCGCCAGATCCAGCCGGTCCTTGATGCGGTAAAAAAGCCCCAGGTCGTTGTGCAGGATCGGGTCCTCGGGGTTGAGCTTTTCGGCGGCGAGGAACTCCCTCAGGGCGCCGGGATAATCCCCCTGCTGCATCAAGGCCTCGCCCAGGTTTCTGGAGGCCTCCGCTTTTTTTTTGTCCGAGACAGGTTGTTGCGAGGCACAGGCGGCAAAAAGCGCCGCTGCCAGTCCGATCATCACGAAATAAGATATTTTGCGCATTTTTTTCCCGTCATTGCCGATTTAAGAGTTATTCATCGAGGGTCAGGACCATAGGTCAAATTTACGATTTTGACCCCGTTTTCAATCAAGAATTGGGCGATTTCATAGTGCAGCGGAACCGCGCTGATCAAAAGATCGCCGTCGCGCCGGGTGACCCGAAAGCCGGGGATTGTGATGGCCACATTATAGGTTTCCGGTCGTTTCGCCGCCAGGAAAACCGGGTTCTCCGCGAAGGGGACCTTCAGTGCCGTGAAGACCTTGCGCAGAATGCTGCTGGCGCCGTCATCGGCTTTGATCTGGATGATGTCCAATCCGGTTTTTTGGATCAGGGAAACGGCGTCCCCGTAAAGCTCACCGTAATCGACGAGGATTTTTTGGCCGTCTTCCGATGAAATCAGGTTTGAGGTCGCCGCAATCTGGATCCCGCCATAAGGAAAGGAAATGGTTGTCTTCTCAGTGTATTGAAGGCCCAGAAGGGCGGTTACGCTTTTTAACAAATCGTCGGGTGTTGACCCTTCAATGGCGTTTCGGTCGGCATCCGGGATGGAGTAGCGCAGCACCCTGCCGTTGCCGCGTGTGAGTTCCTTTCCTTTGAAGACTTCCCGGAGGATGATGTTGTTCTGCTCCAAATAGCGGCTGATGGCGTCGGGGGTGGTCTCCGCCGCTGAGTCGATCAGGGTGATGCATTCGCGGCGGGGTGTCATCCCCGCACCGGCCGGCTCCTGAAGGATCCAACGGGCCCTTACGATAACCCCGATGCCGTTGTCGCCAAAGGCCAGCTCGTTGTCCAGCAATTCGCTTCCCAGGGATTGGAAGGCGGCCTCCAGGACTTTTTCCACCGATGCGCCGGCGGGCAGTGGCGCTATTTTGGCCTGGGGCCAGTGGGTCTTGATGACCGCGATGTCTTTTTCCGGGAGGCGGTTTTCCTGGGGAAAGATCAGCCGGTTGCCGTTGCTGAATTCCATCAACGGGTTGAGGCCAAGATCCAGCGCGATTTCCCGGCCTTCGGGGCCGGGGAAGTAATACATGCCGCTGTCTGTCAGTTTGGCGTCAAGGGCGGCGGCGGCGGCTTCAAAGGCGGAACCGGCCTTTTCTTGCAGTTCCGGTTTTGGGATAGGGATCTGGGGGCCGGATGCGACCCGTTCGCTTGGGGCGGCCGGTTCGGATGCTGTGGCGCTCAGGGGCGCCGGATCAATGTCGGCGCGAAGAGCGCCCGTGCTGTCGAAAAGCGACTCGTACCAGTCCTCATTTACCAGTTTGGGGTCAGGCAGTTGGATCTTCTGCCCGGCATAGATCCGGTTCAGGTTTTTGATGCCGGGGTTGTTGAGTTTGAAAAGTTTGACGCCCTCTTTGTAGAGTTCCGAGCCATAATCGCCGAATTGCCTGGCAATCAAAACTGAAATGGTGTCCCCCGGCTGGATCTGGTATTCGGAGCTGTAGGAGGAAATCAGGTCCGACACCTTGGTTAGGGTGACAAACGGGATCGTGATCACGCCGGTGTCCTGCCCGGGAAAGGTGTTGGGTTCCAGTTTTTTGAGGGGGATATAAATGTTCTGGCTGGTTTGAATGATATTGATGTCCGGGATGTGGGGGTTGATTCGCTTGAAAATGCCCAGGAATTCCTGAAAATCGGTGGTGGAGATTTCCCCCTTTTGCCGAAAGACCTTGAGCACGTAGTCATTTTTTTGAACGATGTAGGGGTCGCAGAGAATGTCCGTGCCGCGGTCTTTCTGAACCACATAGGTTTTGTAGAGAAAGCCGGCGCGGACAGGCTGGGGCGCCGTCAAGGCGCTGAAAAGAAAGACCAGCAAAAGCGAAAACCCTAAAATCCGGCCTGTCGGGGGGGTGGCCATCATGGCGTTTTTACCTTTTTAAGGTCCAGGGCCGCGGCAATCTCCTCGCAAACCCGGTCGACAAAGAGCTGAAAATCCGCTCCGGTCAGTGGCCTGCCGGGTGCCGGGACTTTTTCCAAGTCTCCAGGGCGGATCAGCCGGGGGCGGTTGATCAGGGTGGGGTCGGGTGTGATTTCAAACTCCTCGGGAAAGCGGCCCTCGAAATACATTTCCTGAAAGCCGGAAAATTTGAGCGCATGGGCCGTGGAGTCGATAACCGCCACCTCATCTGCGGAAACAAACCCCTTTTCACGGGCGGCCACCAGACCGGCCAGCGATTCGCCGCCATGGGTGCAGGCGATGTGGCCGTTGCGGTTGGCCCAAAGCTCCCAATCCATGATGGCCTGTTCGCAAACCTCCACGAAAAAGACCCGCTGCCCGCCGGCGATTTGATTGTAAAGATCCACCAGATAGACCACCCGGGGCATGGAAACCGGGTTGCCGATCATGGCCGCCTGGGCGACACTGGCGCGAACAGTGACCGGCTCAAATTTGCGTTTGGCGGGGTCCTGCTCACGGTAATAGCGGAAAACCGGATTGGCGTGGCTGGACTGAACCCCGATGATCTTGGGCAGGTGCTGAATAATGCCCGTTTCGTAAAATTTCAAAAACCCGCTCATTACCGCGGTGATGTTCCCGGCGTTGCCGATGGGCACCACGACAACCTTGCGGGTCAGGTCGTACTCGAAATCCTGTGCGATTTCATAGGAATACGATTCCTGACCGAGAATCCGCCAGGCGTTTTTAGAATTCAGGAGGGCAACGGCGTAGCGCTCCGAGAGCGCCTCGACGACTTTCATGCAGTCGTCAAAGACCCCTGGGATTTCAAATACGTCGGCACCACTGCCCAGAGGCTGGGAGAGTTGCTGGGGGGTGACTTTTTTGTGGGGCAGCAGCACGGCCGACTTGACATGCGGCTTCAGGTAAGCGGCATAAAGCGCCGCGGCCGCGGAGGTGTCGCCGGTGGAAGCACAGATCGCCAGAACGTCCGACACGTATCCTTCACGGACCAGGTAGTTGATGTAGCTCAACGCGCTGGCCATGCCGCGGTCTTTGAAGGAGGCGCTGGGGTTCTGACCGTCATTTTTGAAATAAAACCGCATGCCGGCGCGTTCCTGCAGGATCCCGTTGGCCTCTACGACGGGGGTGTGGCCTTCGCCGAGGTAGACGATGGCGTCCAGGGGAATGACCGGGCCGATGAATTCGTGATAACGGTAGATGCCCTTGAGCGCCGGGACTGTCAGCATCTTGCGGCAATCGAAGAGCCGCTGCCAGGTCCGGGGGGCAATCGCTTTGAAGCGGTCGAAATCTGGGTTGTAGATCAACAGCACCTGACCGCATTGCGGGCAGGTGTAGAGCAGTTTTTGAATGCCGTGCTGCGCGCCGCACCCCAGGCAGCGGTAAATCAAGGAGCCTGCGGGTTTGGGGATCAGCAGCGGCCGGATATCCTCGGGAAAATCGTCGATCTTCATTTGACAATCCGTTCCATTCCACCCATATAAGCCCGCAACGCTTCCGGGATCACGACCGAGCCGTCGGGCTGTTGATAATTTTCCAGAATGGCGGCCACGGTCCTCCCCACAGCCAGGCCGGATCCGTTCAGGGTATGCACCAGTTCGGTGCCTTTCTGGCCCTTGCGACGGAAACGGATATCCGCGCGCCGCGCCTGGAAGCTCTCACAGTTGCTGCAGGAGGAGATTTCGCGGTAGACGCCCTGGGCCGGCATCCACACCTCGATATCATAGGTTTTGGCAGCCGAAAAGCCCATATCACCGGTGCACAGCGTCAGCACCTGGTATGCCAGGCCCAGCCGCTGAAGAATCGCCTCGGCATTGGCCAGCATTTTTTCCAGTTCGTCATACGAGGTTTCCGGTGTGGTGAATTTCACCATTTCGACCTTGTTGAACTGGTGCTGGCGGATCAGGCCACGGGTGTCTTTGCCGTATGAGCCCGCTTCGCTGCGGAAACAGGGCGTGTAGGCCGTGTAGTAGATCGGCAGGCGGTCCTCCTCGATAATTTCCCCCTGGTGGATGTTGGTAAGCGGCACCTCGGCGGTCGGGATCATGAAGTAGTCCCATCCTTCCAGCTTGAAGAGATCATCCTCGAATTTGGGCAGCTGGCCGGTGTGGGTCATGGTGCTGCGGTTAACCATGAACGGGGGTAAAATCTCAGTATAGCTGTGGTCGCCGGTGTGCACCTCCAGCATAAAATTGATCAGGGCCCTCTCCAGCCGGGCACCGGCACCGATGTAGAGGGGAAAGCGGGCGCCGGCGATTCGGGCCGCGCGCTCGAAATCGAGGATTTTGAGATTTTCACCGATGGTCCAATGCGCCTGGGGTTCAACGTCGAAGGCCGGCACCTTTCCCACCTTTTTGCGCACCGGGTTGTCTTCACTGCTTTTGCCTACCGGAACGGAGGCGTGAGGGATATTGGGCAGGCGCATCAGGAAGTGGTTCAGGGTTTCGTCCAAGGTCGCCAGAGAGAGGTCAAGCTCCTTGATTCGGGCCGAAACCGCACGCATTTCGGTAACCATGGCATCCGCGTTGATGCCCTGTTTTTTCATCGCGGCGATTTCCTGAGAAACGAGATTGCGCCGATGCCGCAGGGCTTCGATTTCCAGCAGGAGTGCGCGACGCTGATTGTCCTGTTCCATCATCGCGGGCAGGTCTATCTTTTCTCCGCGGTTTGAGAGGGCTTTTTCGATTTCGCAATATTTTTCTCTTACCAGCTTGATTTCGAGCATAAACAGTCCTATTATCTCAAATATTTGGTAAAAATTTAGCTTTATAAACAGGTTGTTATTGAGTGGCCGGCATTTGGCGGAACAACTGGTCGCCTTCGAGAAAATCAGGCATTTGGTATAAAATGGATCAGCTGCTGTTCGATAAGTAATTTGGGACTTTAGCATGAGTAATCGAATTGGTCAATTATTTTTATGGGTTGAAACCGATCCGGGGCAGTCAAAAGACAACCGCAATCAACGTGGAGTTAGGTAATGGATCATATCAAGGAAAAAAAACGTGAAATCCGCAAAGAAGTCAGTGAAAGGCTGGGCTCGCTTTCATCTGATGAGATCTCAAAAAGATATGAAGCCATCGAAACCCGTCTGTTTGAATTCGCCAATTTTCTCGAATCCAGAATAATCTTTCTTTACTACAGTCGTAAAGGAGAGGTTTCTTCCCAGAAGATTTTGAAGCGGTGTTTGCAGAGCAGCAAGATCGTGGTGCTGCCGGCCCTGGATCCCGCCCGCCACCGAATGAAACTGCTGAAAGTCGACAATTTGGGCAAAGATTTGATCGTCGGGCCGGCCGGCATCCCCCAACCCGACCCCGCCCGCTGCAAACTGGTGCCGATCGACCGGGTCGACATCGCCATTGTCCCGGGGATTGCTTTCGATGAAAAAGGTGGCAGAGTCGGTACCGGCGAAGGGTACTATGACCGTCTGATTCCACGCCTGCCCGTTACGACCCGCAAGGTTGCCCTTTCGCTTGAAGCGCAGATCCTGCCGCAAGTGCCGATGGAATCCCACGACAAACATGTGGATATCATCATCACGGAAAACCGGGTGATCTACAAGATCTGATCCGCTGCGGAAAACCGCAGCGCGAAGAGGCGCGTCAAGGGCGACCGTCGTCAAGGCAGCCGGCCGTGAGACCCGCGCGCACCGGAGAGCGGCCAAGGGCCAACGGCTTTTGGACGGCGACCGGTTGGGGAGCGCCGGCGAAACGCTGAATTTGTCGCCCGCGCCCCCTCTAATGTCTTGACCTGAACCGGCTGCTTCGATAGATAAGTTATCCATGAAGGCCGACTCGATGAAATTCCGCCGCCAGCGCGAGGAAATGGTCCTGCGCCAGATCGAGGCCCGTGGGGTCACGGACCCCAAGGTCCTGGCCGCCATGCGCAAGGTGCCGCGGCATATGTTTGTCAGTGAGGCGCTGATGGACCAGGCCTACGGTGATTTCCCGCTTCCCATCGGTCTGCAGCAGACCATTTCTCAGCCCTACATCGTTGCGGAAATGACCCAGGCCCTGCAGCTGAGCGCCGACGACCGGGTGCTGGAAATCGGAACCGGTTCCGGGTACCAGGCGGCCATTCTGGCTGAGATTGCCTATCGCGTGTACACCATCGAACGCATCCACGCCCTGCTGGTCAAGGCCCGTCACACTTTTGATCGCCTGCATTACCACAACATCGTCACCCGCTACTCCGACGGGACGTGCGGATGGGCGGAGGAAAGCCCGTTTGACGCCATCGTGGTGACGGCCGGAGCCCCTGAAATCCCCAAAACCCTTCTCAGTCAGCTTGCCGTCGGGGGGCGCATGGTAATCCCGGTGGGGGACCAGTTCACGCAGGATCTGGTCAAGCTCTACCGCGACGAAGACGGCATCCATCGGGTCAGCTTGGGCGGGTGCCGCTTTGTCAAACTGGTGGGGGAGCATGGCTGGGAAAAATAACTGATGCTGCGGCGCCTCTACGACTGGATTCTGCACTGGGCCGATACCCCTTACGGAACGTGGGCCCTTTTCTTTCTGGCCTTTTGCGAATCCTCTTTCTTTCCCATCCCCCCGGACATTCTGCTGATAGCCCTGGCGTTGGCGATCCCGGCCAAAGCTTTTAAATATGCACTGGTCTGCTCCGTCGGCTCGGTTCTGGGCGGGGCGCTGGGCTATCTTATCGGCTGGCAGTTCATGGCGGCCATCGGCGAGCGCATCGTCGCCTTTTACGGCCTGGAGGGCAAGGTGCACTACATCGAGGGCATCTATCAGCGCTACGATGCGTGGGCCGTGGGGATAGCAGGTTTTACGCCGATTCCCTACAAGGTTTTTACCATTGCGGCCGGTATGTTCAAGATCAACTTCTGGGTTTTTCTTCTCGCCTCGCTGGTGTCGCGCTCGGCCCGCTTTTTTCTTCTGGGAGGCTTGATCTACGCGTTTGGCCCGCGCATCCAAGGCTTTATCGACCGCTATTTCAACATCCTGGCAGTGGTTTTTAGCGTGTTGCTGGTGCTCGGCTTCATCCTGATCAGGTACCTCTTTTAGGCCCACGACCACTTACCCGCATTTTGAAAATCCGCAGACATGGCACATCAGGCAGCCCTCTTGATGGGCGAGAATGCCGCCGCAGTCGGGGCAGGCGCCCATCATCACATCACCCGCCGAAATTTCGGTGCCGGTCACGTTTGCCAGCACCTGGGCAATGGCGTCCGGGCACGAAAGCACCATTTTTCCGTTCTGCCACGCCGGGGCGGGACATCGAATGCCGCTGAGCTGGCGCACGATCGATTCCACCTTGATCCCGGACCGCAGCGCCAGTGAAATCAGGCGGCCAGCCGCTTCGATTTGCGAGGATGCGCAGCCCCCGGTTTTGCCCATTTTGGCGAAGACCTCACACAGCCCCTCCCCATCGGTGTTGACCGTCACATACAGCTTGCCGCAACCGGTGTTGATCCGCTCGGTAACCCCCCGGGTGCGCTCAGGGCGCGGCCGCGGTGCAATTTGTGCGCGTTCGCCGTCGGTTTCGCCGATGTTCAACACCTGCCGATCCCGGCTGCCATAGCGGTAGACGGTGACCCCCTTGCAGCCGCTGCTGTAAGCCGCCAGGAAAACCTGGGCAATTTCGGCCCGACTTGCCGCGGCGGGAAAGTTGACCGTTTTCGAAACGGCGTTGTCGGTGTGTTTCTGAAAAGCGGCCTGAAGCCTTACGTGCCATTCCGGCGCAATGTCCTGGGCGCTTCGAAAGACCTTTTTGACCGCATCCGGCACTGCCGAAACCCCCTGAAGCGAGCCCGAGCGCGCGATTTCAGCGATCACGGCCGCACTGTAGAAATTCTGCTTGCGGGCGGCTTGCGCAAACAGGGGGTGCACCTCGTAAAGGGTCTCGCCGTCCAGCACGCGGCGGTCGTGGACCACGGCAAAAAGCGGTTCGATGCCGCTAGAGGTGGCGGCAATGATGCTGAGGGTGCCGGTGGGGGCAATGGTGGTGACGGTGGCGTTGCGCACCAGCGGGGACTGCGGGCTGTCGAAGCGGCTTCCGGAATAATTCGGGAAGTTGCCCCGCTTGCGGGCCAGGTCGGCCGACGCTTGGCGGGCTTGCGCGCTAATGAACGCCATCAGGCGCTCGGCTTTGGCGACCGCCGCCTCCGAGTCGTAGGGGATCTTCAATTTGATGAGCATGTCGGCAAACCCCATGACCCCGAGGCCGATTTTGCGGTTTCCCCGGCTCATTTTTTCGATGATGGTCAGGGGATAGCGGTTGGCCTCGATTACATTGTCCAGAAAATGGACCCCGGCGCGCACCGTCTGTTTCAATCGCCCCCAGGAAATGTCGTTTTTGACCACCATGGCCGAAAGGTTGATTGAGCCCAGCGTGCAGGATTCGTAGGGCAGCAGGGGCTGCTCGCCGCAGGGGTTGGTGGCTTCGATCGCGCCCAGCAGCGGGGTCGGATTGTCGCGGTTGATGCGGTCGATGAAAATCACACCGGGCTCTCCGGAACGCCAGGCGCACGTGACGATCCGGTCGAATACCTGCTGGGCCGGCAGGCTGCCGGCGACTTGGCCGTTACGGGGGTTGATCAGGCGGTACTGCCCGCCCTGGGCCAGCGCCTGCATGAAGCTGTCGGTCATGGCGACCGACAGGTTGAAATTGGTCAACCGGTCGAAATCGGTTTTGGCCGTGATAAACGCCTCGATATCCGGGTGATCCACCCGCAGCACCCCCATGTTGGCGCCTCTGCGGGTTCCGCCTTGTTTCACGGTTTCGGTGACCACGTCAAAGACTGCCATGAAGGCCACCGGTCCGCTGGAAACCCCTGCGGAGGAGGCGACGATGTCGTTGCGGGGGCGCAACCGGGAAAAGGAAAACCCGGTGCCGCCGCCGCTTTTGTGGATTTGAGCGGTGTGTTTGAGGGTGTCGAAAATGCTGTCGGTGGTGTCGTCGATGGGCAGCACGAAACAGGCGGCCAGTTGCCCCAGCGGCCGGCCGGCATTCATGAGGGTTGGGGAGTTGGGCAGAAACCGGAGGCTTGTCATCAGGCGATAGAACCTGTCGCGGGTTCTGGCGGTATCTGCCGCGGGGTCGAAACGGGTGTCGACAGCCGCAATACAGGCGGCGACCCGCTCGAAAAGCGCCTCGGGGGTTTCGATGGTGGTGCCGTTGGGGTCGCGGTGCAGATAGCGTTTTTGCAGCACCAGCCGGGCGTAGGGGGAAAGGGGGATGCCCATGGCCTTTTCCTTGATAGCAGACGTGAACTCTCTGGAGGAGGATTAACCACTATTCTAAGGTTTTTTGCGCCGGGTGCAACGGGTTCGACTGCTGTCCGGGAAAGACCGGTCGCCACCGCCGGGAGCATCCCAGGGCGCGTCGTGCCGGCCGTTTCCAAAAGGGCAGCGGCCAAAAAGTCAAACGGTTTGCCTGCATCAATGGCTTTCTTGCGCAAGTGCCGCTACTGGGCAATGGGGGCGCACCCGTGGCTTTCGCTGCGGATGAACGCCAGGAAAGCCATGCAAAGCGGTGAGGGGCTGCGGAACTTGTGGGTGGTGAGGTAAAAGGCCCGTTTGAGGTCGACCCCCTCAATCGATAGCGCTTTCAGCGTGCCGGCTTGCAGCTCTTCGGCCACGGCGAGGGTGGAGAGAATGGAGATCCCCATCCCATTTTTAATGCCCTGGCAGACGGCTTCGGTGCTGCCCATTTCAGCGACGATGTTGAAGGCGTCCATTGAAACTGCCCTGCGGCCCAGGCTGATCTGAATGGATTTGAGGGTGCCGGAGCCGCGTTCGCGGCTGATGAACGGCTCCGCCAGCAGCCGGCTGGGGGGGATGGTTTTTTGGCCGGCCCAGGGATGGTCGGCCGGCACGATGAGGCGCATTTCATCCTCGATCACCTTTTCCTGGGTGATGCGCTTGTCTTTGGATTTGGCACCGACGATCCCGAATTCGATTGTCCCGTTGAGGGTCTCTTCGATTATCTTGTCCGTATCGCCGATGCTCAGCGATACGGTTACTTCGGGGTGGTTGCGGGTGAAGGCGCCCACGATGCGCGGCAGGATGTAGGTGCCCGGGATGGTGCTGCCGCCGATCACCAGGCGGCCCTTGATCCGCCCGTGGAATTCCGCCAGGGCCGTTTCGGTTTCATCCCTGAGGGCAAGCAGTCGACGGGCGTAGGTGTAAAGCAGTTCACCGGCCTTGGTGGGTTCGGCTTTGCGGGCCAACCGGTCGATCAGGCGGCAACCGAAATGATCTTCCAGGTCGCGGATGTGGCTGCTGACCGTAGGCTGAGAGAGGTGGACGGCCTTGCCGGCCTTGGAGAAACTTTTGTATTCGACGACTTTACAGAAGATGTGCAGCTGCCATAAGTCCATTTCAGCCTGTCTTCGGTGTGGTACCGAATTTTTCGCACAGTTTGTGCTCCACGATTTCGGGCACCATGTCTGAAATGTCGCCACCGAAACTGGCGGCCTCCTTGATGATCGAGGAGCTGGTGAAAATCCAGCGCAGGCCGGTCATCAGAAACACCGTCTGGACCTCGCGATTCAACCGGCGGTTCATCAGGGCCAGCTGAAATTCATACTCGAAATCGGAAACCGCCCGCATGCCCCGCAAAATGGCGTGCGCGTTCTTGCGGCTGGCATAATCCACCAGAAGCCCGTTGAAGCAGTCGATCTCGACCCCGGTGAATTTCACCGTGCTGGTCTGCAGCATTTCGATACGCTCTTCAACCGAAAAGAGGGACTTCTTGGCGGGATTGTGGAGAATAGCGACGATAATTTTGTCAAACAGCGTCAGTCCGCGCTCGATAATGTCGAGGTGCCCGTTGGTGACCGGGTCAAAAGACCCGGGATAAATAGCAATTCGTTGCATTGGCCTGTTCCCGGCTGGTTGAAATTTCTGGGGCTTATAGCACATAGACAAAAAAGGAGACAAGCGCTTTCCCGTATTTTCGCCGGTCGGTCAACCGCAGCTGGGTGGTTTCGTCCGGCAGCGCCTCCTGCGGGGCATGTTCGAGCACCACGCGGGCACCGGCGGCCAGGGCGCCGCAGGCGATCAGGTGCTGCAGGCTGGGGCCGAGGGCCCCCTGGTGGTAGGGCGGATCGACAAAGGCCAAGTCAAATCGGCCGGGCAGAGATCGCAGGCAATCGAGGTTCTGGGTGATGTCCCAGCGGATGACCCGGGTACGCCCCGCCAGTCGGCAAGCCGCCAGGTTGCGCCCGATCAGATCAAGGGCTTCGCGCGAACGCTCGATCATGACGGCGCTGGCGGCGCCCCGACTGAGGGCTTCAATGCTGAAAGCGCCGGTGCCGGCAAAAAGCTCGAGGACAGCCGCCCCCCTGACGCGGTCTCCGAGAATATTGAAAACGGCCTCGCGGGTCCGCTCGGAGGTTGGGCGAATACCGCGCCCCCGGGGGGAAACCAGCCGTTTGCCTTTCAGTTCACCGGCGATGACGCGCAAGATGCCAGTTGCCTCCCTGTCCGTGGGTGCGGCCCCGCCGCCGGTGAAGGGTCTATTCAGCAGCCCCCGCGGGGGCCCGGGCCGCTGCCCGGTGGCATTACCCCATGTTTTTGACGAGCTTGCAGAGCTCCGCTTCCTTCACACCGATGGCCCGGGCGGTTTCGGCCAGGTCGTGGTCGTGTTGGCTGAGCTTGTGGTGCAGATAGGCCTTTTCAAAAGCGTTTTTGGCCTTCGCCAGACTGTCAATCGCAAAAAGGCCGTTCTCGGCGGTCGCCGTGCTGTCCGGCGCTTGCGGGTTGTAAAGCGCGGGCAGTTCCCCGACGTCGATGACCTCACTGCTCCCCATAATGGCCAGGCGTTCGACCAGATTCTTCAACTCCCGCACGTTGCCGGGCCATGGATAGCGCTGCAGCAGCGCCAGTGCCGCTGGGGACAGCTTGCGCCGGGTCTTGTTCTGTTTGGCACATTCCGCCAGGAAGATCTCCACCAGCAGCGGCAGGTCTTCAATCCGGTCCCTGAGGGCGGGCACTTCGATGGGGATCACGTTCAGTCGGTAATAGAGTTCTTTCCGGAATTTGCCTTCCTGGATCTCCTTTTCGAGATCCTCGTTGGTGGCTGCGATGACCCGCACATCGACCGTCAGGGTCCGCCCGCCGCCGACCCGCTGAAACTTCTGCTCCTGCAGGACCCTCAGGATCTTGCCCTGGGTCTTGAGGCTCATGTCGCCGATTTGGTCCAGAAAGAGGGTTCCGTTGTTGGCCAGCTCGAACTTTCCCCGCTTTTTGGCCGTTGCCTCGGTAAAGGCCCCTTTTTCATGCCCGAAAAGCTCGCTCTCGATCAGCTCCTCGGGAATGGCGGCGCAGTTGACTTCGATCAGCGGCTGATCGGCGCGTGGGCTGAGGTGGTGGATGTTACGGGCCACCAGCTCTTTGCCTGTGCCGTTTTCGCCCTTGATGAGAATCCAGGCGTCGCTGGGGGCTGTTGTTTCGATTTGTTTTTTGAGCGCCAGGGTGCGCGGGCTGCTGCCGCTGACGGAATGTTTTTCGATGGTCTTTTTGCGCAGGTAGCGGTTTTCCTCTTCAAGACGCCGGAAATTGAGCGCGTTGTGGATCGCCACGAGGACCTTGTCGATGGACAGCGGTTTTTCGATCAGGTCGAAAGCCCCCAGCTTGGTGGCTCTGACGGCGGTCTCGATGGTGCCGTGCCCGGTGATGATGATCACCTGGATGTGGGGGGCAGCCTTTTTGATTTCCTTCAGGGTTTCAATGCCGTCAATGCCGGGCATCCAGATATCCAGCAGGACCAGGTCGGGGGATTCGTTTTCGATTTTTTTCAGGGCTTCGTAGCCGTTGGCGGCCGTGGTGACCTCAAACCCCTCGTCGGTGAGAAGTCCGCCCAGGGTCTGGAGGATGGAGGGCTCGTCATCAACGATCAAAAGGGATGGAAACATGGGCAAACGCTCCTTTGCACGCTGGGCTGGACCGCCGGCTGCCGGCCGGCCGCAGAAAGTGTCGTCAGGCCGGCAGTTCGATCACAAATTTGGCCCCCTGGGGTTTGTTGTCCTGGACGCCGATCATGCCGTTGTGATCTGAGATGATGCTGCTGACAATGGTCAGGCCCAATCCCATGCCGGCCTTTTTGGTGGAAAAATAGGGTTCGAAAAGGTGGGTCTTGTCCTCGTCGGAAACGCCTTCACCGGTGTCCGCGACCTCCATTCGGACGCTTTTCAGAATGGGGTCGTGGCTGAGATGAATGGTGATGCTGCCCTCTTTCTTGATGGAGGCCACGGCATTGTCGACAAGATTGATCAGGGCCTGCTTGATCTGCTGGCGGTCCAGCTTTATGCGCGGAATGGCGTTTTCGGTGAAGAATTTGAAATGGATATTGGGGTGACCCTCCCGGTAAAGTGCGATGGTTTCCTCCACGATGGGTGGCAGGTCGGCGAGGTTCGGGTCGGCCGTGGGAAAGCGCGCGAAGGCGGAGAACTCATTTACCAGATTGCGGATCAGCTCGACATGGTCGATGATCGTGCGGGTGCATTCGTCAAACACCGGTTCGTTGATCTGAGCGCCGTACTTGCGCTTGAGCCGCTGGGCCGACAGGCTGATAGGGGTCAGCGGGTTTTTGACCTCGTGGGCGATCCGGCGCGCCACCTCACGCCAGGCGGCCATGCGCTGGGCCTTTTCAAGATCCGTGAGGTCATCGAACACCATGACGATGCCCATGTGCTCGCCGGCGTCGTTTTTCAGGGCGTTGATGTGCACCATGAAGCTGCGGGGTTTGCCGTCGACCGCCAACCGCAGCGGCAGGGCAATGGCATTCGAGGATGAGGTGGCCAAACTTCCCATGACCTCGTCGGCCAGATTGAGGTGCTGGCCGCGCAGCAGTTTTTTGTAACTCTGGCCAATAATTTCATCGAATTGCAGGTTGAGCATTTTCTCGGCCGCGGTGTTGATCGTGGACACCAGCCCATCGGCGTCCAGGCTGATAACCCCCGCGGAAACATTTTTGAGAACGATCGCCATGTACTGCCGCTTTTCCTCGATCTCGCTGTTTTGCTCGCGCAGTTTGCGCGCGGACTGCTCCAGTTGAGCGCGGCTGACCTGCAGATCGCGCGTCATCTGGTTGAAGGAATCCACCAGCCTTCCGATCTCATCGTCGGCTACCGGCATGATCCGAAAACTGAGATCGCCCTCGGCCACCCGGCGGGTGGCCTCACCGAGGTCGCGGATCGGGATGCTGATGGACTTGGCCAGGTGAATGCCGAACCAGATCGCACAGAACACCACCAGCAGCGCCACGATGGATAGCGTAATGTAGTAGGTGATTTTAATCGGTTGTTTGAGCAGCTTGATCTGGTGGTATTCCGCCACCCCCCGGGAAATGGAGGCCATGTCATCCGAGAGCTTGAGGGGAATGAGTTTGGCGGCGGTGATGAACGCCTCGGCCTGGGTGGATTTGACCCCGAAAGGGACCGTGGCGATGGTTCGGGCCAGCTCCCCGTCTTTGCTTTTGCGCGTCACGGTGTGGACCTGTGCTGCGGTGAATTGCCGCTGCAGGCTGTCCGGGTCGAGGTGCCGAAGGCCCCCACTTTCTTCCAGCGCGGGGGCCACGGCATAGGCCAGTCGTTTCAAGCTGGTACTGTAAACCTCCACTGCGTGCAGGTTGAAAGAGCGCTGAACCACCTCAATGTAGCGCGCCAGGGCTTTCTGGTTGTTGGGCAGCAGCAGGTTCTTGGCTTTGATCTGGTAGGCGATTCTTTCCAGAAAAAAGCGGTTGCCCTCCTCCAGTTGGTCGTATACTCGCCGGCCGACCTGCAGCGAGTTGTCCAGAGCCTGCTCTACCGGCACGTTAAACCAGTATTCGATGCTGGTGGTAATGAAGTTCAGCGAGAAAAAAAACAAAACCGTTGTCGGCGCCAGGGAGAGGGCGATGAAGGAGAACACCAGGCGGGTGGTCAGCCGGGAGCCGAGCACCTTGCGTTTGCGGTCGTAGAGAAGTTTGACCAGGTTGCGGAAGACCAGAAAGATGACCAGCAGCAGCAGCAGCAGGTTGAGGTTGATCAGAATGAACATCAGGATGGTGTTAGAGATTGGAAAATCGGCACCGAAGTAAATGATCCGGGTTTCCGCATAGGTCAGCAGGGCCACCACCACCAGGCAGGCCGCAATCAGAAACAGCTCGCGTTTTTGGCGGCTGCGATCCCTGGCGCTGCCCGGGGCTCCGGATGTGATCGGTCTGCTGTGGTTCATGGGCTCAGTGAATTCAAGATGCAAGCGGCGAGCGGGTTATCAGAAGACAAAGTCGATGGTATACCAATCGGTTCTAAAATCCCAGAGCGATACGAAGAACAGCACATAGTGGAGGTAAAACGGGAGGGTCAGCTTGCTCAGTTCGGCCTTGGTCCTGATCTGATAGTGCGCCCCCTTCACCAGCTTTTGCAGGGGAACGATTTTTAAGCTGTCGATCTCGGTCATCAGCCGCTGGGCTTCCACGAACGATTGGGTCGTCACGCTCCCGGCGCTGTCCCAGGAGCGGACCAGCGTGTATTCCATTTTAAGGGTGTTGTATGTAATGCTGTGAGTTGCCTTGAGGGCCGTAATTCGCTTGTCGGGCCAGAAGCTGCGGACCCGGTTGAGGTCGATAAAGAAGGCAAAGGTGGTCGGTATCCCGCTGTGGATGGCGGTTTTCATTTTTTCGCGGAATGCCCCCTCGACTTTAAGATACAATAGCAGGTCATCGCGGGTGTTGGTGACGATGATGTCGGTCAGGCGCGCCTCCTGGCAAAAGGCCGCTGTCTGCCAACAGAGGACCAGGCCCAAGAGGACCACGGTGGCTGTTTTCTGCTTTCGGGGGAAATTCATGGCGTTTCGTCAGATGGCCATCGATTTGAGTTGTGCCTGGGTAAGCTGCGAGTCGTCGTCGAAAGTTCGGGTTTCCCAACACTCCTTGCTGGCAAAGAACTTTTCGAGAAAGGCGTGGTTGAAGGCGTGTCCCGAGCGCTTTAGGACGATGTGGCCGAGGATCGGCATCCCCAGGAGGGAAAAGTCGCCGATGCAGTCGAGCAGTTTGTGGCGGACGAATTCGTCCGCAAAGCGCAGTCCGTCGGCGTTCAGAATTTTGTCCTTGTCGATCACGATGGCATTGTTCAGGGAGCCCCCCTGGGCCAGTCCGAAGCGCTTGAGGTATTCAATTTCGTAGTAAAATCCGAAGGTGCGGGCCCGGCTGATTTCGCGGTCGAAGGTCTCCCGGGTCACCACCAGGGAAAAATCCTGTTGCTGGATCAGCGGGTGCTCGAAGTCGATGGAATAGGTGATCTGGTAGTGGTCGGCGGGAAAAACCGTCACCGACTTGGCGCCTTCTTTTAGGGATATCGGCTGCCTGATGATGAAATAGCAGCGCAGGGCTTCCTGACGCTGCATCCCTGCGGATTGCAGCAGGCGGGTAAACGGAGCGGCGCTGCCGTCCATGATGGGAATCTCGTAGCCGTCGAGCTCCACCAGGGCGTTGTCGATGCAGAGTCCTGAAAACGACGCCATCAGGTGCTCGATGGTGGAAATAATCACGCCGTCGGCGCCGATCACGGTGGCCAGGCTGGTGTCCACCACGCTGTTGAAGTGGGCGCTGACGACTGGTTTCCCCGGAAGGTCGGTACGCAGGAACTTGATACCGTGATTGACGGACGCCGGCAGAATCTTCAAGTTGACCTGGCGGCCGGAATGAACCCCGATACCGGTGCACTGAACCGGCCGCGCCAAGGTTTGCTGGCGGGTTTCGATGCCCATAATATGTTGAATTCCTAATAATCCTATCGGAAACGTGCGGGTAGATGATGGAAAGTTTTTTACCCTATCACAATTTTTGGGGGATTTAAACCTCTTGCCGCGCTTCGGCCAGGCCCCGCCCGACCCGCTCCTGCCCGGCGGATAGAAGAATTGTCCAAAAGGACCATCCCTGCTATAGGGTGTGCTCGGTGATCTTGAGGTTTAACCCTGCAATCGAGGAAAATCCTTGCTGGCAAAAGTACTGAGCAGTGCCGTAATCGGGATCGACGCCTACGCGGTGGAGGTGGAAGTCGATATCGCCGCCGGGTTGCCGGTTTTCAACATGGTCGGCCTGCCCGAAACCGCAGTCAAAGAGAGCAAGGACCGGGTCAAGTCGGCCATCAAGAATTCGGGCTACACCTTTCCGGATGACCGCATCACCGTCAACCTTGCACCGGCCGACATCAAGAAGGAGGGCACCGGTTTTGATTTGCCGATCGCACTGGGGCTCCTGGCGGCCACGCGGGTCATCGATCAGGCGGCCCTGAACGGTTACCTGGTGCTGGGTGAGCTGTCTCTCGACGGCCGGGTAAAACCGGTTACCGGCGCCCTTTCGACAGCCTTGGCCGCCCGCGATGCGGGGTATGCGGGGATCATCGTTCCGGTCGACAATGCCCAGGAGGCAGCGGTGGTGGCGGGGGTCGCGGTTATCCCGGTTCAGACGCTGTCCCAGGCCGCCGAATTTCTGCGTGGGCTGGCTGCCATTGCCCCCCATGAATCCGCGGCGGTGCAGGATCTTCTGCCGGATGAACCGGCTGGCGTCGATTTCGCGGAAGTTAAAGGCCAGGAGCATGTAAAACGGGCGCTGGAGGTCGCCGCCGCGGGGGGGCACAACCTCTTGATGGTCGGGCCGCCGGGTTCGGGCAAGACCATGCTGGCGCGGCGGATTCCTACAATTCTACCGACGCTGACTTTTGAGGAGGCAATCGAAACCACCCGGATCTACAGCGTTGCCGGATTGCTCCAGCGCGGGCAGGCCCTGGTCCGGCAGCGGCCTTTCCGGTCTCCGCACCATACCATCTCAGATGCCGGGCTGATCGGCGGGGGGCATGTGCCGCGACCCGGTGAGGTCAGCCTGGCGCACAACGGCGTGCTGTTTTTGGATGAGCTGCCCGAGTTCAAAAAAAATGTCCTGGAAGTGCTGCGGCAGCCCCTTGAAAATCGCCAGGTCACCATTGCGCGGGCGGCTTCAACCCTCACCTACCCCTGCAGCTTCATGCTGATCGGAGCCATGAACCCCTGTCCCTGCGGCTATCTCGGAGACGACCGCCACGAGTGCCTCTGCGCCCGCCACCAGGTCACCCGCTACCGTTCGCGGATTTCCGGGCCCCTGCTGGACCGCATCGATCTGCACGTCGACGTTCCCGCCGTGGCCTACCGCGACCTGATGAACGGCACCCCGGCCGAAGCCTCGGCGGCCATCCGCAACCGCGTTGCCGCTGCCCGCGGCCTGCAGTCCCAGCGGTTTGCCCGCAGCAACATCTACTGCAATGCCCAGATGGGCAGTCGCCAGATTCACGTCCACTGCCGGATCGCTGGCGCCCCCCGCGCCCTTTTAGAACAGGCCATCGACCGGCTCGGTCTTTCCGCCCGGGCATACAACCGTATATTGAAAATCGCGCGCACCGTCGCCGATCTGGCCGGCGAAAGCGCCATTGGCGCAGCGCACATTGCGGAGGCGATTCAGTACCGCAGCCTGGATCGCCGGTCCTAAAGCCGCGGCTCGGACGGTTTTTTCACACCAGCCCCAGCTGCCGGGCCTGCTCCCACAGCTGGCGGGCCATCCGCACGGTCGCCTGGTCCACCATGCGGCCGTCCACGGCGATTGCGCCCCGGCCCTGCGCCTGCGCCTGCTGGAAGGCTTCCAGGACCCGGCCGGCGCGTTCGATGTCCTCTTGGGAGGGGCTGAACACCCGGTTGAGGGTATCCACCTGGCCGGGGTGAATGGCCCACTTGCCGTCGCACCCCAGCGCGCAGGCCATGACGGCGGAGCGCTCAAGCCCTTCGACGTCTTTGAAATTGCCGTAGGGCGCATCGATCACCATCAGGCCGCGGGCCTTGCCGGCCATGACCATGCGGCTGAGGGCGAAATGCCAGCGGTGGCCCGGGTAGAGCGTCTCCTCCTTTTCCCCGTGCCCTGAGAGGGAGACCAGCCGCGCGCCGATGGATGCCGAGTAGTCGGCGATGCCGAAGACCAGCGTTTGGACGCGGTCGCTGGCATCCGCGATGGCCGCCACTTGCTGCAGTCCGGCAGCGGTTTCGATGGCGGCCTCCAGACCGAGGGGACGCTCGCGCCCGCGCTGCAGTTCGATGCCGTCCAGGAGGCGGGCGGCGAAATGGATGTCGCGGGGGTGTTCGACCTTGGGGATCACGATGCCCGTCAAGAGGTCGCCGGCCGCTTCCGCCACTTCCAGCAGGTCGCGGTAGCCGAAGGCCGTATCCAGACCGTTGATGCGCACCGTTACGGTTTTGGACGTCCAGCTGCTCTGTTGCAGGGAACGGATGACCTGCTGACGGGCCCCGCTTTTGGCCTCCAGCGGAACGCTGTCCTCCAAGTCCAGCATGACGACGTCGGCGGCGCTGGCCGCTGCTTTGTGATGCATTTTTAACACGTGGCCGGGAACGGACAAAATCGACCGTCGAGGTTTCATGGCGTGCCTTCCTGGTTGAACCGCGATAGCGAGTGCATCCCACGCTGTTTGTGGCAAGAGTAGTGGGCGAGGCGAAGTTTTTTCTATACCAAAATAGCAGTGGGCCTTGAAACCTGAAAGTCTTGGCTGTCAAGGAAAAACAGGGGCGACCGACGGGATTTGGCGCTGCCCAAAGCCGGCTGCACCCCAAATAATGGCGTCCATGGCCGCCGAAAGCGCTGAATCGCGGCGTAAGGGGCCAGATGCCGGCCGGGGTGGGCGTCGGATCGTGTCAGCGGGCCGGGGAAAGGAATCCCCTCTCATGAAAGTCATTAAAATCGGCGGTGGTTGTCTCAAGGACAAACAGACCATCGGCCAGATCCTGGAGCTGATCGTCACCCGCGGACGCGGCAATGTCATTGTGGTCTCGGCGCTCAGCGGCATAACGGATCTGTTGATCGACAGCATTCCCAAGGCGGTGGCCGATGAAGGGGAGATTGCAGGCATCATCAGCCGCCTCAAAAGCCGCCACCTGCTGGTGGCCCGGCACCTATTGCCCGACAGCCAGGCGGTCCAGAAATACGGCCGTGAGCTGGCCAGGCAGCTGGCCGAGCTGGAGCGCTATTTCTACGGACTGAATTTCACCCATGAAATCACCAATCGAATGCGGGATGTGATCTGCAGTTTCGGCGAGCGTTTTTCAGCCGCCCTGCTGGCCTTCGCGCTGCGCTGCCGGGGGCTGCAGGCCGCCTATCGGCTGCCCCACAAAATCGGTCTGATCACCGACGGCAAGTTCGGGGATGCCACCGTCAAGATGCGGCTCACGTCCCAGAACCTCCAGCACCATCTGGCCCCGCTGCTGCAGAACGGGATGATTCTTTTCATCCCCGGCTTCTTCGGGGTCAGCGAGGAAGGCGCCATCACCACCTTTGGCCGGGGGGGTAGCGACTATTCGGCCGCTGTGGTGGCGGCGGCCATGGGCGCCGAGTCCCTGGAGGTCTGGAAGGATGTCGGCGGTTTCATGAGCGCCGATCCGACCATCATCCCCGAGGCGCAGATGATCCCCCGGATTTCCTACGACGAAGCCGCCGAGCTCTCCTATTTCGGCGCCAAAATTCTGCACCCCCGGACGGTGGAGCCGCTTCGTCGGCGCAAGCTGCAAATCGCCATCAAAAACACGCTGGACCCGGACGCCCCCGGCAGCCTGATCACCGGCCAGCGGATCCTTGCGAAGACCGTTATCAAAAGCGTGGCCCACCAAACAGACATCGGAATCCTCAAAATCCACGCCGCCGGGGTGGGGGCCCGCCCCGGAATTCTAGCCGAAGTGGCGGTACGTTTGGCCGAAACCGGGATCAATATCAAGTCGGTGGTCACCTCCCAGACCTGTATCAGCCTGCTGCTCTCCCTCCGGGATCTCGATGCGGCCCAGGATGCGCTCCAGACCCTTACCCCGCGGCCCTACCGAAAATTGGAGAAGGTGGCCGGGGTTGCGCTGATCAGCATTGTCGGTGAAGGCCTTGCCCGGCGCAAGGGCATTGCGGCGCGCTGCTTTGCGGCGGTGGAGGCCTGCGGCGTCAATGTCGAGATGATCTCGTTCGGGCCTTCCCGTGTGGCGCTCTATTTTCTGGTACGGATCGCGGACCTGCAAAAAGCCGTGACTGCCATCCACAGCGCCTTCTTCTCACGGCCGCGCTGCCTCATCTAACGTTCAAAGGACCCGAAAAGACCGGCAGCGGGGGGCATCAATCCGGGGGTGGGCGAAGGCCCGTGTGAAGGGCAGTGTTACTCCCCCCGTGGCTGCCATGAACGCGCTGGTGGGCGGCGCGAAACCGGCAGCACCGGAGAGCTCGGCCGGCGCTGCCATGATGCGCCCGGCCCCGGCGCGCGAGGGACACGCCCCCGGGCGGAGCCGGCTTCAGGCCGGCGCTGTCCCCCGGCCCGAGGCCGTCATCCCGATAAAGGCCGTCTTGGCGGAATTCTAAGCGCTTGTGGCAGAAAACAATGCCACCAGACTGCGCCGCAGGGTGCTTCGCCTGCAAGGCGCATCCGCTATTTAGATCAAAAATTCAAGCGCGCCGTGTTCGTAAAGAATCTTGAGTCCGATCAGCACCAGAACAACCCCCCCCGCCCCTTCGGCGTAACGGCTCAGGCACGTGGCGGCGCCGATTATTTTCCCCAGATGCATCCCCGCCGTGGTGAAGGCTCCCGCCACGAGGCCGATAACCAGGGCCGGCGTCCAGATGGAAACATTGATCAGCGAGAGACTCAACCCGACAGCCAAGGCATCGATACTGGTCGCCACGGAAAGAATTACCAGCGTAGCGCCCCTGGTGGGGTCTTTGCGGTCTTCACCCGGCGCTTCTTTTCGGAATGCCGCCCGCAGCATTCCCTGGGCGACGAAAATCAGCAGGCCAAACGCGAGCCAGTGGTCATAACTTTCAATCCAACTTCGGACATGGATGCCCGCCCCCCAGCCGAGAACCGGCATCATGGCCTGGAAAAGCCCGAAATGCCAGGCCAGCCGAAAATTCTGGCGGAAACTGACCTTTTTTAACGTCACGCCGGCGGCAATCGCCACCGCGAAGGCATCCATGGCCAGCGCCACCGCCAAGGCTGTTATGTTGAGCATTTGCACGGTTGAAACCTCATCAGAATGGGAAGCCCAGCCTCAAAATACCACATTTTTTCGAATTTAGTTTAGAGGGTTGTTGAAGGGCAAGCTCGCGCCGGGAAGAGATTGGAAGAGATTCTGATCGTCAGTCGAGCGGTTTGACCACCACCAGGAGCTCTCCGGGCATCTGGGTGATGGCGATGAACGGGATTTGGACCGTTGCACTCTGGCCCGGAGCCACTTCGGGCGGGTTGCTCTGGCGGGGCACCCGATAGCCGGCGGCTTTATCCTGGTCCAGCAGGAAAATGTTAATTCGGTATCCCCGGGGAACATCGGCCACATTTCTGATGGTCACATCGAAAATCAGCGCCAGGTTGGCTCCGAAGGCCGCCAGGCGGCAGTCAAACTGCGTGATTTCGGCGCCCGGCGTGATCTGCCACGCAATTTGGGCCTGACAGCCCGCCACTGGCTCGCTTTTGCGGCCGGTGGGGGGCGCACCCGGTTGGCAGCAGCAGGCACAGCATGAGCGGGAGCATTGCCGTGCTCAGGACTTTGCCCCTGATGACGGGCATTTCAACCCACTTGACCTATGGGTTGGGTTTTCCTGGAACCCGGCGGGAGCCTTTCTATAGCCGGGCTTTGGTCAGTGTTTCCGGCTTACGGGCGGCGCATGCCAAAACCGCTCACCTCTTGAACTGAAGCGCGCCATTTGAGCAGGGTTGCTGGGGCCTGACAACCGTTTCAGGTGCCAAAACACCCCTTTTTTATTCATCTATTTTTTTATTACACACCCAAACGCGATTGACAACGATCAATATTTTGACCGCTTGGCAGCCCCTTAAGCTTCTCCGTCGGCCCCGGCATCACCCTTTCAGCGAAGCTCGACTGACCGTGCCCGGGTCGGTTTCAGCACCTGCATATTCTGCTTGACAAACCGATTTCAGGCTGGCATACGGATGAAAAATAAAACAGCGTTTTGATATATGAAACAAACAACCCATTTTAATTCCATCGAAAAAGCCCTGAAAATCCTGCTGGCGTTCCAGGCCGATCGCCCGTCCTGGGGTGTCCGGGAACTCGGCGCGCACCTTGGCTTCAGCCCGGCTACCGTTCAGCGGATCCTGCAGATCCTAAAGGCCAACGCGTTTGTGGAGCAGGACGCCGCCACCCGTCAGTATCGCCTCGGTTTCGTGTATTACGGTTTTCTGCGCGCGCTCAAGGGTACCTACCCGATCACCCGGGCGAGCCAGCCCTTTTTGCAGCGGCTGGTCAGTCGCACCCGGGAGACCGTTCACCTGAATATCCGTGAAGGCACCGACCGGGTATGCATCGACAACCTGGAATCCCCCCAAACGCTGAAGGCCACGATGCCCATCGGCAGCCGCTCCCCCCTTTACGCCGGAGGGTCTTCCAAGTGCCTGCTGGCTTTCTGTGAACCGCAATTCCGTGAGCAGTATCTCAAGAACCTGACCGCCATCACCCCGCTGACCCATCACACCGTGACCGATCTGCAAGCCCTGCGCACGGAACTGGCGAAAATTGCGGCGCAGGGGTATGCGGTCAGCCTGGGGGAGCGCAACCTCGGCCTGGGCTCGTTGAGCGCTCCGGTTTTCAGCCATCGCGGGCAGTTGCTGGCCACGCTCAGCCTCGCCCTGCCGGAGATTCGCTACAAGGATGATCAGCACCGGGAATTCTGCCTCCAGGAACTGTGTCAGACTGCCCGGGAGTTTTCCCAGGTCATGGGATACGATGGGGAAATCCAACGGCAGGACATCTGATGAAAAAGGAGAAATCAATGCAGGGAAATCAAAAACCGTTGAGTGATATAACCGTCCTGGACCTCTCCCGGGTTCTGGCGGGGCCATACTGCTCTATGATGCTCGGTGATCTCGGGGCGGACGTGATCAAGGTCGAACGACCGCGGGTGGGGGACGACACCCGCCACTGGGGGCCGCCGGAAGCCGGCGGCGAGGCGGCCTACTATCTGTGCGTCAATCGCAACAAGCGCAGCCTGACCGTCAACCTCAAGAGCCCCGAGGGGCAGGCGCTGATCCGCAAGCTGGCCCGCGGGAGCGATGTCGTCATCGAAAACTACATGGTCGGCACCCTGCAGCGGCTGGGGCTTGGCTATGAGGACCTGCGTCGTGAGAATCCCGCCATCATATACTGCTCCATCACCGGCTTTGGGCAGGAGGGCCCCTACAAGGATCAGCCCGGATACGATTTTATGATCCAGGGCATGGGGGGCGTGATGAGTTTTACGGGCGCCCCGGAAGGACCGCCCATGAAGGTCGGCGTGGCGATCGTGGACATTACCACCGGGATGTTTGCCTGCAGCGCCATCCTGGCGGCCCTGCGCCATCGCGAAAAAACCGGCCAAGGCCAGTATATCGACATGGCCCTGCTAGATTCGGTGGTGGCCTGGCTGGCCAATGTGGGCAGCAACTACCTGGTTTCCGGTGCGCTTCCCAAACGCTTCGGCAACGCCCACCCCAATATTGTGCCTTACCAGCCGTTTTTAACCCAGGACGGCACCTATATTGCGCTGGCGGTGGGCAACGATCTGCAGTGGCAGAAGTTCTGCGAACTGGCAGGGCTCAACGGTCTGGCGCACGACCCGCGCTACGCCACCAACCCGGAACGGGTCAGGAACCGCGACGCGCTGATCCCCCAGGTGGCCCAGGCCATGTTGCGACGGCCGGCCGACGAGTGGCTGGCCGAGCTCGGTAAGCTGAAGATTCCCTGCGGACCGATCAACACCTTCGACAAGGTCTTTTCCGATCCGCAGCTGCTCTTCCGCGGCATGCTGGCCGAGGTGCCGCACCCCACCGCCGGGACGGTCAAAATGGTGGCCAGTCCGATGAAGCTCAGTCAAACCCCCTGCGATATCGTCCGACACCCGCCGCTGCTGGGGGAACACACCGAGGAGATTCTGCAGGAGCGCTTTGGCCTGACAGCTGGCGAAATCGAGACCCTGCGGCAAAACGGGGTGATTTAAACCCCGGCCGTCAGCAATTTTAAAACCCCACTTCAAGCAGGAGGACACGATGGATTTCAAGCTTTCCAAAGACTTAGAGATGTTGCGAGATGCGGTGCGGGAATTTGCCGCCAAGAAAATCGCCCCCAACGCCGATGAATGGGACGCCAAGCATTACCTGCCCTACAAGGAGGCCATGAAGCCGATGGGGGAACTGGGATTTTTCGGCACGGTTATCCCTGAAGAGTACAACGGCGAGGATATGGGCTGGTTGGCCGCCATGATCGTCACCGAGGAGATCGCACGGGCCTCCAGCTCCCTGCGGGTGCAGGTCAACATGCAGACCCTGGGCTGTGCCTTCACCATCTACAAATACGGCAGCGAGGACCTGCGCAAGAAGTACATCCCCAAGCTGGTCAGCGCCGAATACATCGGCGGGTTTGCCATCACCGAGCCGGATGCGGGCTCCGACGTCATGGCCATGCAGTCCGCCGCCGAGGACAAAGGCGATCACTGGCTGCTCAACGGCTCCAAGACCTGGATTTCAAACGCCAACGTTGCCGACGTGCTGATCTATTACGCCTACACCGACCGCTCCCAGGGCTCCCGGGGACTTTCGGCCTTCGTTCTGGAACCCAAGAACTTCAACGGGGTCAAGACCTCGGGTCTGGACAAAATGGGCTCCCACTCCAGCCCCACCGGCGAGGTTTTCCTGAGCGACACCCGCATTCCCAAGGAAAACATCCTCGGCCAGCCCGGTGACGGCGCCCGGATTGTGTTCAGCTCGCTCAACCAGACCCGTCTTTCGGCCGCTGCCGGGGCCGTCGGGCTGGCCCAGGCCTGCCTGGACACCGCCATTAAATACTGCAACGACCGCAAGCAGTTCGGCAAACCGATCGGCACCTTCCAGATGAACCAGGACATGATCGCCCAGATGGCCACCGAAATCGAGGCCGCCCGCCTGCTGGTCTACAAGGCCGCCTGGGCCAAGGATCAGGGCAAGCTCAACAATGGGCTGGATGTCGCCATGGCCAAGTATTTCGCCGGGGAGGCCGTCAACAAGTGCGCCAATTACGCGATGCGCATTCTGGGAGCCTACGGTTATTCCACCGAATACCCGGTGGCCCGCTTCTACCGCGATGCGCCGACCTACACCATGGTGGAAGGCTCGTCGAATATCTGCAAATGGATCATCGCCCAGGATCAGCTGGGAATTCGCAAGGCCAACCGCTAGCGACCGCGGCGTTTCCGCCGGGGGGGGGCGATCGTTGAGAAAGCCGTCGGTCGTTTCCCCGGCATCCCGTTGCCCGTGAGCGCCGGGCGCTTTTGAGACGCAAACCATCGAGGAGGCAGTGCCGTGAGCCAGGAGATTGTGGAAAAAACCAGGAAAGTGGCGGGCCTCTATTTTGAAGGGGTCCAAGACGAAAAGCCCTACGAGCTGTGGAAGGCATTTGACAAGGATCTCGCCCGGGACCTGTCGCTTTTTATCACCGGGCAGATGTATGCCCGTGAGAAAATTCCGCACAAAACCCGTCAGCTGGTTACCGTCGCCGCCCTGACGGTACTCTCGCGGCTGGAAGAGCTCAAGCTGCACCTGCAGGCCGCCCTGAACGTGGGCTGCACCCCGCAGGAGATTGCGGAAACCATTTTTCAGACTTTTATCTACGGCGGGATGCCGGCTACCAACGCCGCGCTGAAGACCCTCAAAACGGTCCTGGAAGAGCGCGGCCAGTGGCCCTTGGCCCAATAAGCGGGCGGTGAAAGGAAAAGGAGAACAGCGATGGAACAGGCAACCACCATTTTCGTCGCCGGCCTTGGCGGCGTTTTTGCTGCGATGGTGCTGCTCTACAGCGCCATTCGGTTGACTTCCCTGGTAACCGACAAGATCGGAGGCCGCAAGGAAAAGTAAATGCAAACCCTTATCGCGCTTTTCAAGACATCCGGCGTTTTCTATCTGACGCCGGGCATGCTGATCATGTGGGTCATTGCGCTAGTCCTGATCTACCTGGCGATTGCCAAGAATTACGAACCATTGCTGCTGCTGCCGATCGGATTCGGCATTCTGCTGGTCAACCTGCCGCTGACCGGCCTGATGACGCCCGGGGAGGGGTTGATCTGGCGTTTTTACCATTACGGCATCCAGTGGGAAGTGATTCCGCCCTTGATTTTTCTGGGGCTGGGGGCCCTGACCGACTTCGGGCCCCTGCTGGCCAACCCGCGGCTGATTTTTCTGGGGGCCGGGGCCCAGGCCGGTGTTTACCTGACCTTTTTCGCGGCCTATGCCATGGGTTTTGACCTCAAGGAGGCCGCGACCATCGGGATTATCGGGGGGGCCGACGGCCCCACGACGATTTTCCTGGCCACCAAGCTGGCCCCCCACATGCTGGGCAGCTGTGCGGTGGCGGCATACTCCTATATGGCGCTGGTACCCATCATTCAGCCCCCCATCATGAAGCTTTTAACCACCCGCAGCGAGCGCGTGATTCACATGCAGAAGGGGCGCAAGGTCAGCACACTGGAAAAAATAGTGTTCCCGATCGTGGGGGCGATCGTTATCATTCTGCTGGTTCCGGCCTCGGCCCCGCTGGTGGCAATGTTCATGCTGGGCAACCTGTTCCGTGAGGCCAAGGTGGTGGAGCGCCTGACCCATGCCTCGCAAAACGAACTGCTCAATATCGTGACCATTTTTCTGGGGCTCCCCGTGGGGGCGACCATGAATGCCGAGAGTTTTCTGCAGCCCAAAGTGATCTTCATCTTTTTCCTGGGGCTTTTGGCCTTCATGTTCAGCACCGCCACCGGTATTCTGCTGGCCAAGCTGATGAACCTTTTTTCACGCAACAAGATCAACCCGCTGCTCGGCGCTGCCGGGGTTTCGGCGGTGCCCATGGCCGCCCGCGTGGTGCACAAGGTGGCCGCCGAGGCGGACAAGAAAAATTATCTGCTCATGTACGCCATGGGCCCCAATGTCGCTGGCGTGATCGGTACGGTGGTGGCTGCCGGCATATTTTTGACGCTGCTGGGATGAGGAACCAGCCCACAGTATTGCGACTTCAATCGCGTTTTAATGCTTAATCTCAAATGAGGGAGGGATTTGAAATGGCGGAAGAAATTTTAGCCCCGTTGGCGGGCAAGGTGGTTTCGGTGAATATTGCGGTCGGTGATACCGTCGAGGAAGACGATGAAGCCTTGGTGATCGAGGCCATGAAGATGGAAACACCGATTTTTATTCCCTGCAACGGGACTGTCAAGGAGATCAGGGTCAAGGAAGGCGCCGAGGTCGAGGAAGACGATGTTCTGGCCGTGATCGAATAGTCACCGGATCGAATCACAGGAGTGAAACATGCGACCGTATTTTGAAAAAATGGCCGATTTCGGCCGCGAATTGAAAAAAGGCGCACTCAAGCGCACCGAGGAAAACCTCGCGCAACTGAAGGCGGTGGAAGCCGCGGTGGCGCAGGCCGTCGAAAACGTCAAAAACGCCGGTTTCCCCACCGAGAAGATCAACGCCCGCGGCCAGATGACCGTCTGGCAGCGTCTGGAGTACCTGGTGGAACCCGGCACGTGGTGCCCGCTGCACACGCTCTTCAACCCCCTGGACAACGAGGAGGGCACCACCAATGTGGTTGACGGCCTGGGTAAGATTTCCGGCAAATGGGCCGTGATTGTCGGCTTCGACAACAAGGTCATGGCCGGCGCCTGGCTGGCGGGGCAGTCCGAGAACATTCTGCGGGTAACCGACCTGGCCAAACGCCTCAACCTGCCGCTGGTCTGGCTGGTGAACTGCAGCGGCGCCAAACTGCCGGAGCAGGAGAAATTCTACGCCAACCGACGCGGCGCCGGGACCCCGTTTTTCCGGCACGCGGAGCTCGAGCAGATGGGAATTCCAATCCTGGCAGGCATTTACGGCACCAACCCAGCCGGCGGCGGCTACCAGGGGGTCAGCCCCACGATTCTTTTTGCCCACAAAAACTGCAACATCGCCGTGGGTGGGGCCGGCATCGTTTCCGGGATGGCCCCCAAGGGCGGATTTGACACCGAAATGGCCGAGACCCTGATCGAAAAGGCCAAACATTTCAAGGCCAAACCCCCCGGATCGGTCAAGATCCACTACGACCAAACCGGGTTTTTCCGGTATGTGTATGAGGAGGAAAAAGGGGTGCTCGACGGTCTGAAGGAGTTCATGGCCGACATGCCGGCCTACCACCCCAAGTTTTTTCGGGTGGCAGAGCCCAAGGCGCCCCAGTTCCCGGTGGCGGACATCTACCGCCTGCTGCCCCTCGATCCCAAAAAAGTCTATGATTTTGAGGAGATCCTGGCGCGCCTGGTGGACGGCAGCGAGCATCTGGAATTTCGGCCGGACTACGGCCCGGAGGTCTACACCGGGCTATGCAAAGTCGACGGCTTTCTGGTGGGCTGCATCGGCAACCGCCAAGGCTATTTAGGCAAGGGCTACCCGGAGTATGCCGATTACCCCGGCATCGGCGGCAAGCTCTATCGCCAGGGACTGATCAAGATGAATGAGTTCGTGACCCTTTGCGGCCGCGACCGCATTCCCATCGTCTGGCTGCAGGACACCTCCGGCATCGATGTCGGGGACGTTGCCGAAAAAGCCGAACTGCTGGGATTGGGGCAGTCCCTAATCTACTCGATCCAGCAGACCGAGGTTCCCATGATGCTGATCGTTCTGCGCAAGGGCTCGGCGGCGGCGCATTACGTGATGGGCGGTCCGACCGCCAACCGCCACAATGCCTTTTCCCTGGGGACGGCGGCCTCGGAAATCTACGTGATGCACGGCGAGACCGCTGCGGTGGCCACTTACGCGCGTCGCCTGGTGAAGGAAAAGGAGGCCGGGCGGCCGCTGGAGCCGGTGATCGAGAAGATGAACCAGCTGGCCCAGGATTACCATGACAAGTCCCGGCCGCTTTTCTGCGCCAAGACCGGGATGTTGGACGAGATCGTTCCGATATCCGATCTGCGCAGCTACCTGGTGGCCTTTGCCGGCGCGGTCTACCAGAACCCCCGCTCCATCTGTCCCCAGCACCACATGTTGCTGCCCAGAATCATCAAGGGCTGAAAACGGCAGACGGGGCCCCATTCGTCCGGGGCCCCGTCTGGTATTTTCCATCACGCCCACCGGCAGCGCAGCCTTTGGCTGCCGCCCGACTTCCGGCTAGCCGGCCGGCTCCTGGAGCCGTGCCGCCTTGTTACAGAGCTTGAGGCTGGGCATGACCGTATTGCGGCCGGCGGCTTTGGCCTTGTACAGCATGGTGTCGGCTTCCCTGAGGAACCCCGCTTCATCGAGATCCCGGCGGGTCGCGGATACCCCGAAACTGGCGGTCACTGCAAGGCTGCGGCCATCGGGGAGGCCGATGGCCAGGTTTGCAATGTTGGACCGCAGCCGT
>JAWOJK010000023.1:0-4526 GCA_046481705.1 Desulfobacterales bacterium
GTTTGGAAACCGTTCCGAAATCGCTTTTTGGGCTCTTTCAGGTGGCTCCATTACGGCGAACATCGGTGGCCTTATTAAGGTGATCATTGACAAACAGAATTGGAGCAGTTTCTGGCGGTAACCTTCACTATCAAGGCAGCCCAGGAGATGTGGGATCGGCTGAAATCGCTGTTGGAGAAAAAAAACCAGTGGCTGGGGCCGTGAAAGGATAGAAAACCCATTCATATTCACCGCTCGCTGCGCTTGAGGCGTGCAGAAGACATGGGAAAACAGTATCATTTTTGCCCGTTGGCGGGAAAACCATAGTCCCCTGAGGTCGATGCGACATTTCGAACAAACACCCCAGCATTCCTGGCAAAGGGCGTGCCTTTCAGTTTTCTTGACTTTTCCCCATTATAGTTCCGAAAACCCTTTACTTTCAGGCATCCATAGACCGCAGGTGCGTTCGCATACTCAAGTTCCAGTCTAAAAAAGCCGAAGCCATAGTTAAAGCCGGATCATTGGAAAACCAGTGGCCGATACTCAATTTTGACGATTTCTCAAAAGTCCACTTTTTGCGTTGCACTGCATCTCGAGGTCGCTGAGGGGTGCGTTAAGTAATCCTAACTCTTCGAAATTTGCGCGCCGTAACGTGGCGCTTTTTTCAAAACCGTCCGAATTTTGACTTTTTACCGGCTGATCAATTTTAACCTTCCCGCGCCGAATCCCGTCAAATCAGCGGTCGGCGGCAACAACAGATAAATTCGCCTTTTATTGCAGATATCGAAAACAACTTGCGCCGGTGCTAAAATTTTCATAGTAAAAAGGGCGTGCAACATCGGATTCAGCTGAAATTATTTTAAACGGGTTGTCTTGGCTTTCCCATGAAGATGGTTTCGCAAAGAAATATCAGGCGTGGCTCCCTCCTCATCATGCTTTGTCTGATGCTTTTCTCTTTTCCGGCGAGTGCGGATATTTTCACTTATATCGATGGTGAAGGGGTCATCCATTTCACCAATGTCCCCACCGCTGCCGACTGCCGGGTGTTCATCAAGGAAAATAAAGGCAAGATAAGGTATTCCGTTCCGGATCTATACGACCACTTCATTTCGGCGGCGGCTGAAAACCATGGCGTTTCCTTTTCGCTGCTCAAAGCTGTCATCAAGGCCGAATCGGATTTTGACCCCATGGCCGTTTCTCCCAAGGGTGCCGTCGGTCTCATGCAGATCATGCCGCAAAATTTTCAATTGCTGAACGTCAGCGACCCCTATGACCCATGGGAAAACATAATGGGGGGGGCGGAATACCTGCGTTATCTCCTGGACACTTTTGATGGAGAGCTGTCCTTGGCCCTGGCGGCCTATAACGCCGGCCCCACCCGTGTTCAGCGGTGCAAGGGGATTCCTCCAATCCGTGAAACGGAGGAATATGTTCAGCGGGTGATGAAATACTATCAGTATCTGTTGAGTAGAAAATAAGGTGGGCACCGCGCGCCTCATGAAAAAACCGTGAAACGCCCCAGCTGGTCTTTCGGCTGGTCGACAACGGCTGCTCCGCCGGCACAGACATGGGTGGACACTGGCCGATGGCCCGCGCAGACGAACCAAAATTCGGGTCATTTTTGGGGTGTTAATTTTTGGCGCGGCCTGCAAGCCTCAAAAAGTCCAGGTTCTGTTGACCCGTGATCCCGCGGGAATCGAGGCCTGTTTTTTTCCGGTGTTTTTTATGGTGACATTTCCCTCGATCTTCACATTGGCTTCAAATCGAACGTCCCCTTCAACTCTTAGGGTCTCACACCCTACCAGACTCGGCACGCCCTGGGCAAACCTGCGCTCGAACTGATCGATCAGCCCAAAAAATTCTGGATCCAACCAAATTTTTAACTGGTTCGATGCCCGTTCGGGGTTCAGGATAAGTTGATCGTCTCCGCAAAAAACAAAATAATCCGAACGTACCGCGAGCAAATCGGTACACTTTTTTACCGGAAAAAACCGACTGCGGTTGACTTCGAGGGCCGTGGCGTCTTTGAAAACGGAAATGGCCGCCCCCATGGCCGATTCCACCTGGAAGACTTTGGGGCTTTTCGGCTTGCGGGGGTCCAGGGTCTTGGGGTTGAGAATCAACGGCAGCGGAATAGGACCCTGCCTTTGGATCAGATCGTTGAGAAAAATCAAATTAACCCAGATGTTATTGGTATTGAAAAACCGATAGCAATCGATGTCCTGGAATGCGCGGATTTCACTTTGCGGGCACTGGGCTGCTTCGCGCAGAATCAAATTTCCGTTTTTATGCCGGGCGAGGTGGCCCCCTTTTATATCGCTGGGCGTTCGTTGGGCCACCTCCATCATGAAGGGAAAGCTTTTATCGGCAAAATAGCCCAAAATAGCGCTGTCCAGGGTGGCGCCGAGATTGTCGGAATTGGATATGAACGCGTAGTGAACGCCCTCGGCCAAGAGGCGCTCAAGCATGTTGGAGGAATAAAGTGCCGTGTAAATATCCCCGTGACCGGGCGGGTTCCACTCCAACCCAGGGTCTCCGGGGCAGGTGGCCGGTGATAGATCTGATTGCAGAATTTTGGGGAATTTGTGCTGAAGAAACAGGAGGGGAAACGGCAATGGGTTAAGTTCGGCGAGTTTCGCAAGTGTGTCCGGGTGTGTGCTGAAACTGTTCATCAAGGCCAGGCGCGCCCCCTGATTACGCGTCTGCCGTAATATCAACTCCAGAAAAGACATCCCGTTTCTGACCTGCAGCAGGGATTTGGGGCCGGTTAGCCCCATGCTGGTGCCAAGCCCGCCGTTGAGCACAATCCGGACGGTGTGGGGCAGGGCTTTTTCGCCTTTTTCTGCAAAACGTCCCAGAGATTCGGCATTTGCAATTTCGCCGTTTTCAATGGCTCTCAGATCGTGGTCATACAGAAGCCCTTTCTGGCCGGCGACAATCTGCCGGTAGTAGGCCGAAAAGGTTTCAATGACGAAGGGGTGAATTCCCTCATCGGCCATTTTTCGAACAAATGACGAGAGGTGGGCCACTGCGACGGTTTCATTATTTTGCAAGGTAACCATCCGGATCGTTCTGTCGATTTAAAACCGAGACCTGCTGCCCTCGGCACCTCCAAACGGCAGCGGCCGCGCGTTGATGCAGCATAATCGGCCGCTGCCGAAGGGTTCAGATTTTTACTTTTTACTGGCCCATCAAACGTTGACCCCTTGGCGGGGGTTATAGTTTTTCAATCCAACTGGCGGGTGCCTCGGCGCGACCATACTGGATATCGGTGATGGCATTGAAAAAACGTTTTGCCATCGGGCCGACCTCGCCCTTACCGATTTTAATGATCTTTTCGTCGTATTTGATTTCTCCCACTGGCGAAATGACCGCCGCCGTGCCCGAGCCGAAAACCTCTTCAAGTATCCCGGTTCTGTGTGCCTCCATGACTTCGTCGATCGAGACTTTGCGCTCGGAAACCGGAACACCCCATGTCCTGGCCAGGGTGATGACCGAGTCACGGGTGATCCCCGGGAGAATGCTGCCGCTGAGCATGGGCGTGACAACTTCGCCATTGATAACGAAGAAGATGTTCATTGAGCCCACCTCCTCCACGTATCGCTGCTCGACGCCGTCCAACCAGAGCACCTGCGTGTAGCCGTGCCGATGGGCTTCCTCGCCGGCATACAGACTGGCCGCATAATTGCCAGAAGTTTTGGCCTCTCCAAGCCCCCCCCGGACGGCGCGGACGTGATCGCGCGTCACCCAGATCTTTATCGGGTTGAACCCCTCTGCATAGTAGGCGCCCACGGGCGAGAGAATGATGAAGAAGCGGTAGGTGTGAGAAGCCCTCACCCCCAAGAAGGGATCCATGGCAATAATAGTCGGGCGGATGTACAGGGATGTTTCCGGCGCCCGGGGAACCCATACTTTTTCAATCGTGATCAACCGCTTCAAGGCCTCAAACGCCAGCGCTGCATCAAACTCGGGGATGCACAGCAACCGGCAGGAGCGGTTCATGCGTTTAAAATTGTCCTTGGGACGAAAGAACTGGATGTTGCCCTCGGCCGTGCTGAAAGCCTTCAACCCTTCAAAAACTTCCTGGCCGTAGTGCAGCACCATCGTGGCCGGGTCCATTAGGATGGGGCCGTAGGGCTCAATTCGCGGGTTGTGCCAGCCCTTTTCCGGTGAATAGTCCATGTTGAACATATGATCGGTAAACAGGGTGCCAAATCCCAGATGGTGATCATCCGGCCGGGTTTTTAAATTTTTGGACAAGGTGGACGAAATCTGCATTTCAACCTCCAGGCGATAGATGTTTAAAGGCGACTGCCGTTTTTCCCCGCTGGATCGTTAGGGTTCTCAGAGGGGCGTATTCCAGAGCAACAACCCGGTTTCTTGATCATAAGATCTTGTCAGGGGGTCACCGATCAGTTCTTGTAGATCAATTTCTCCGCCAAAGACAAGGGTTTCGGAAAAAATCCGTCCACCAATGATCTTTCCCTTTTCATTTCCCAAAACAGCGTGGGCTTTGACGATGGGGTTGCCATCTTTCAGGGACACAT
>JAWOJK010000084.1:0-14175 GCA_046481705.1 Desulfobacterales bacterium
CTTTACACCCTCGCCTATCTCCTGGACGCCCTCCACAAACGCGGCAGCCGCGCGCCGGCCGAGTGCGCGTCGGACGGAGAGGAAGACCGCATCGCGCAATCCCTTGCCGCGTTCCAAAAGGAACTCGAGGCAAGCCCGGCCAACATCCTGCTGAAAGATCTGTAGCCTGTCGCCGGCGCAATCGCGATCTGGTGCTGTCCGTCAAAGCCCGGCCGGGGCCCAGAGGTAGTAGAACCCCGCTGGCGGTGACGTCAAGGCGCGCGGCAGGCCGAGGCTCACCAACGCCTCCGGCCGGCCGCCGGCATGCACGGTGGCTGTGTTGTAAAGATTGTCGTCGGCATATTCCGTGCGGCGGTAGACCACCACCCGGGCGTCTTCCGGCAGACCGGTCAACTTGCGGGCCTCGGCCAGCGCCGCGTCGAGATAGCCGATCTGGTCCACCAGGTTGTACTCCAGTGCCTGGGCTGCCAGATAGACCCGCGCGGATGCGATATCGGCCAAATGCCCGGCCTCCAGCCGGCGGTGGCGGATCACCAGATCCATGAAACGCTGGCCCAGTTCCTCGGTCAAAACCTGCAGCATTTTACGCTCGGCCGCGGTGGATTCGCGAAAGGGTGAGGCCATGTCCTTGTTAAGCCCTGATTTGTTGACCTCCAGCCCCAGCCCCAACTTGTCCATCAGGCCGCCGACCTTGGGGTGCATGAAGACCACGCCGACGCTGCCGGTGACCGTGGTGGGGTGGGCCACGATATGGTCCGCCGGCAAGGCGACGTAGTACCCGCCGGAGGTCGCCAGGTCCATCAGCGCCGCCACCACCGGCACACCGGTTTTCTCCTTGTAGGCGACAATCTCGTGATAGAGGATATCGCTGGCGGTTACCGACCCGCCCGGGGATTCGATTTTAAGGACCAGGGCGCGAATGTTCGGGTCATCGCCGGCCCGCCGCAGTTGGGCGACGGTGTCCTGCAGGAGGCTGGGCCGGGCGCCCCCGAAGATCTTTTCATCGGGCTCGCTTGAAATCACGCCGCGAATCGAAACCACCAGAATTTTCGGGCCTCCCCTGCCCTGAATGGTGAATTCCCTGAGCGGCGCCGTGCCGTCCCGAAAGAGGTTCACCTGGGGCGCCACACAGCCAATGAGCCCAAGCAGCGTCAGAATTATGACCATCACACCGCCGACGTTTCGCATCCGATGCCTCCAGAAAAAGGGCTGACGTACGGTCTCCGCCACCGCCGGGCCGCCGGCCGGCAGGGCGCTACCGGGCTTCGCCGCGCAGCTTTTTGATCAGCCTGGGGATAAAAAATGAAAATACAAAAAGGCCGATGGAAAAAAACACCTTGAAGGAGATCACCTCCCCCCAGTTGCCGGAGGCCCAGATATCCTTTAGGGTCCCGATAAAGAAGGTGAAGATGAAAGTCCCCACGAGGATCCCCAAGCCCGTGCCCGCCACATAGTCCCAAAAACGGACCTGGGTCAGCCCCATGCCGAAGTTCATGGGGGTGAAGGGAAAATACACCAGCCGCAGGTAAAGCACCGTGGCAAAGCCGTTGCGGGCGATGGCCTCGTCGTATTTGCGAAGCTTGCCGCCGATCAGCGATGCGGCAAACTCGCGCCCCAGGGTCCGCCCGATCAAAAAGGCCAGGCTGGCGCCGGCCATGGCACCGATCCAGACGTAGACAAACCCCCAGTAGGCGCCGAAAATCGCGGCCCCCAAGCCGGTCAGGAGGGTCCCCGGGACAAACAGACAGACCCCGACGGTATAAACCAGGATAAACACCAGAGGCGCCCAGATGCCCGCCGCTTCAAGGAAACGCCCCAAGGCGTCTGCGCTCAGATAGCCTCGCAGGGGAGTGTAGCGCACCAGCACCAGGGCGCCGACAATAAACAGCACAAACACGACGGCTTTCCAAACGGCCCTGGGTTTTTTTCCCCCAGGCGGGGCCGGCACAGATTCCATGGCGACTTCTCCGGTCATAAAGCTGTGATCGGACCGACTGCAGCGCAGGGGGTGTCATTCCCGCCGGGTCAGTCCCGCGAAGCGCTGCAGGCGGGGTCCTCCTGGCTGCAACCGCAGGCCCGGCCCTTGAGATGGAAAAAGAACTTCAGGCTCTTTTTGACGGTTGGCGAGAAAATCTTGGGTGAAAAATAACTGCCGACCACCTTCCTGCTGATTTCACCGAGGGTCGGGTAGGGGTGCACCGCCGAGGCCAGGGTCGAAAGCATGACCTTGCCGTTTAGCACCGCCACCCATTCGTTGAGGAGTTCACCGGCGTGCGGACCCAGGATCTGAACACCGATCGGCTTTTGCTTGCCATCCAGGATCATCTTGATTTTACCGACCCTATCGCCTTCGGCCAGGCTGCGGTCATTGTCCTCGAAGGGTTCCTCCCAGCGCGTGTAATCGATGCCCGCGGCGACGGCGGCCTTTTCGTTCATGCCGATGCTGGCCAGCTCCGGATCGGTGTAGGTGCACCAGGGCAGCCAGGTGTAATCGACTTTTCGCCGCAAATGAAACACCGCGTTGCTGACGACGATCCCGCCCTCGTAACCGGCGGCGTGGGTGAACTGAAATCCGCCGGTAACGTCACCGGCCGCGTAAATGTGCTTCAGGCTGGTGCGCAGCCGTTTATCCACCTGCACCCCGCTGCGGTCAACCTTCACACCGATCTTCTCGAGCCCCAGCCCCCCGGTGTTGGGAACCCGCCCGACGGCCACCAGCAGCGTTTCCGCCCGCAGGGCGACCTGCTGCCCGTCGGCGGCTGTGATCACCACCTCCCGTTGGTTGCCGAGATCCCGGGTGCTGAGCACAGCCGAATTCAGGTGAAACACCACCCCCTCCGCCTGCAGCACCGCCATCACGCCGCCGGCCATGTCCCGGTCTTCCTTGGCGAGGATCTGGCCGGCCATGTCCACCACCGTCACCCGGGTGCCGAGGCGGCTAAACGCCTGGGACATCTCGATCCCGATGGGGCCTGCGCCGAGCACGATCATGCTGGCGGGCAGGTGGTTCAGCGTAAAAATTTCGCGGTTGGTGATATACGGGGTGCGCTGCAGTCCAGCGATCGGGGGAACCGCAGCGGAAGAGCCGGATGCGATCACCCAGTACTTGGCTGCATGGGTTTTGCCGTTCAAACGGATGGTGTGCGCGTCGCTGAACTCCGGCTGCCCGAACAGCACCTGGGCGCCAAGACGGCAGAAACGCTCGGCGGAGTCGTGCTGCTGAATGGTGGCGATGACGGCCTGGATTCGTTTGACCACCTCGCGGAAATCCACCGGTGGCAAGGCCATTTGCGGCAGGCCGAATCCGGCGGCGCGCGCCATCAGATGGCGCACCCGGGCCGTGTGGATCAGGGTTTTACTGGGCACACAGCCGAAGTGCAGGCAGTCCCCGCCCAGCGCATTCTCCTTTTCCACCAGCAACGTTTTCGCGCCCAGGCGGGCGGCACCGGAAGCGACGGTAAGCCCCGCCGCACCCCCGCCGATGATGCCGATATCGAAATCGTAGGCTGTCATGCAGGTCTCCCTTTTCCCCATCATCCTGTGCCGCCTTGGGGGTCGTGGCGCAGATAAACGGACCGAAGTAAATGAAGTTAATACCGATCAGCGGATGGTCAATACGGCGGCCGGCCCCCAGCGAAAAACGCCACGAGGGCCCGGGATGGCGGAAAAAGGCCGAACGGCAAAGCAAATCGCCCGCCGGCAGAAGAGACGCTGCGGCGGGCGATGGGTTTCCTTTGGTAATTCGGTGAACCGGCGAACCACCGGCATCGGCGCCGTGAGGGCCGCGGCGCCGGTTTCTCAAAGGCGGCTAATTGACCTTGCGGTCCCTGCCGGCCCATTCCTTTTCACGCAGCTTGAACTTTTGAATCTTGCCGGTGGCGGTTTTGGGCAGCGCCCCGAACTCGACCGCTTTGGGCGCCTTGAAGCGGGCCAGATTCTGCTTGCAGAAATTAATGATGTCTTCCGCCGTGGGGTTGGTGCCTTCGCGGGGGACGACAAAAGCCTTGGGAACCTCGCCCCACTTGGGATCCGGAATCGGCACCACCGCCACCTCCAGAACCTCCGGGTGCCGGTAAATGACGTTTTCGATCTCGACGGTGGAGATATTCTCCCCACCGCTGATGATGATGTCCTTCTTGCGGTCCATGATCTGGGCGTAGCCGTCCGGGTGCATCACCGCCAGGTCCCCGCTGTGAAACCAGCCGCCTTCAAACGCGGTGGCGGTCGCCTCGGGGTCCTTGTAGTAGCCGAGCATGACGTTGTTGCCACGCATGACGATCTCCCCGATGGTCTTCCCGTCGCGGGGAACCGGTTGCATCGTGCTGGTATCGAAGACATCCATGTAATGGGTCAGAATAAACGGCACACCTTGCCGGGCCTTGATCTTGGTCTTTTCCTCGACCGGCAGGTCGTTCCACTCCTCTTTCCAGGCGCACACGCTGTGCGGGCCGAAGACCTCGGTCAACCCGTAGGTGTGGGTAATGTTGGCGCCCATGGCCTCCACGTTCTGAATCACCGTGGGGGCCGGCGGGGCGCCGGCGGTCATGATCTCCACCATTCGCGGCAGCCGGATATCCTGGGCGCCCGGAAAGGTGGACATGGTGATCAGGACGGTCGGGGCGGCGCACAGGTGGGAAACCCCTTCGGTTTCGATCAGGCGGAAGATTTCCTTGGCCAGCACCTGCCGCAAACACACGTGGGTGCCGCCCATGGCCGTCACGCCCCAGGTAAAGCACCAGCCGTTGCAGTGAAACATGGGCAGGGTCCAGAGGTAGACCGAACTGGGCGTAAACTTGATTTCGAGCATTTCGCCGATGGCGTTCAGGTAGGCGCCGCGGTGGTGGTACATGACCCCTTTGGGCAGGCCGGTGGTGCCGCTGGTGTAGTTGATGGTGGCCACCTGGTATTCGTCATCCACCACGATGGGCACCGGGTCGGGGGCGCCGGTGGCCAGAAAAGCTTCGTAATCGAGCCCGTCCAGAGGCTTCTCGGGGCTGATGTCGCAGATGTTGACCAGGGTGTTAACCTTGGGAATCTCGCCGAGGTTGGGGACCACCAACTGCGCGAACTCATTGTCGACGAAGACCGCCTTGGCATCCGAATGATCGATGATGTAGCCGACTTCATGGGATGAAAGTCGAATGTTGACGCTCACCAGCGCGGCCCCGATCATGGGTACGGCGTAGTGGGCCTCCAGCATGGGCGGGGTGTTGGGGCAGATGAAGGCCACCTTATCGTCCTTGCCGATCCCGATGCGGGTCAGGGCGCTGGCCAGCCGGTTGACCCGTTCGTAAAATTCGCGGTAGGTGTAGCGCTTTTCGCCATAGACGATCGCCAGTTTGTCGGGGTAAACGGCGGCGCTGCGGACCAGGAACTTAACGGGGGACAAAACGTCGAAATTCACCTTGAGTTCGGCCATGATTTCTTTTCCTTTCCTTGATGCGTCAAGCCTGACCGGAATGCCCGGCAGCGGTTCGGTGCAGCGGCGATTCGTGCCGGGAAGCGGCACCTTCCGGCTTCACGAAGCTGCACAATAAAAATGCCGCCCGGCTGGCGGGCGGATGGGGTGGCGCTGGTGGCAATGACCGCCGTGGCGGCGTGACTCACAAATCTGAACGAGCGCTCGGTCTCAGAATATTTTACACGCCGGCCGCCGCACTGTCAACCCGATTTTTCCGACCGGTTTGCAAACCACCGCCCCGCAATCCGCATCTGCGGTTGAAATTTGGCTGCGTCCATATTAGGGTCAGCCACCGGCCAAGACCCCGGCCTGATTTTTTGAAATCCTTGCGAAGTGACCACCGACATGGATCATCCCCCACCGCCCCAACACCTGACGGCGGAACTGGAGCGTCGAATTCTCTACGGGCTTTCCCTGGAGTGGGAAGCGGCGCTCTGGGTCCTGCCGCCCCCCGTTCGCCGGAGGATGGCAAAACCCCTCTTCACGCTCGAAAACCTCTCGTCCCGGCTGGGGTACTGGCACCCCGGACGGGCCGAAATCGGCCTCAGCCGCCGCCTGGTTCTGGATTACGGCTGGGACGCGGTGCGGGAGGTTCTGCGCCACGAGATGGCGCACCAGATGGCCGACCAGGTCTTGGGAGCGGGCGGTGAAATGCCCCACGGCCCTAAATTCCACGAGGCCTGCCGCCTGCTGCGCGCCAACCCCGAGGCCTCCGGCCGCTTCCGTCCCCTGGCGGAGCGCCTCCAAGGCGAGCCGCTGAGCGCCGAGGACACCCGCCTGCTGAGGATCCGCAAACTCATGGCGCTCGCCCAAAGCCGCAACCGCCACGAAGCCGAGGCCGCCATGGCCAAGGCCCACGAACTCATGGCGCGCTACAATCTCGGTGTTCTGGAATGCGGCCGGCGGCGCGCTTTTGTCAGCGTCTTCGTCGGCGCCCCGGCCCTGCGCCAGCAGCGCGAGGCCTACCATCTGGCCCGCCTGCTGCAGGATTTTTACTTTGTTGAAGGTCTGTGGGTGTCGGCCTTCGTTCTGGCGCGCGGCAAGATGGGCCGGGTCCTGGAGATCAGCGGCACCCGCCAGAACACTCAAACGGCCAGCTATGTCCATGACTTTGTCGGTCATTTTATTGGCCGCCAATGGACGGCTTACAACCGCACGCAAAGGCTCAACCGCTACCGCCTGACGGATTTTGCGGTGGGGATTATCGAGGGCTTCCGCTCCAAACTGCAGCAGCATCGCGACCAAAAATCCGAGGACCCCGAAACGCGCCTGCCGCTGAAAATCGAAGACCCGCAGCTCAGGGCTTATATTGCCGAGCGCTATCCACGGATCCGGCGCTTCGCAAGAAACGTTTCAAACCAGGATCAAACTGTGCTAAGGGACGGAATGCAGATCGGCCGGGAAATGGTCGTATCCCGCGGGATTAGCGAACAAAGCGGCGCCGGCCGCAAACGCCTGACCGGGCCGACCCGATAGCGGCCGGCCGCAAACCCGGCTTGGGCTGCGTTGGCCGCGGGACTCGTCCGGCAAACCCTGCGGTATGAGGCGCTGGCCCCGTTTGATCTGGGTTGCCGCCCCGGGCAGCCTCTGACTTCCTGCCGCTTAGAGCGAACCGTGTCGTGCTGATTGACTGCCGGAATATACGCTACCGCTACCCCAATGCCGAAGCCGCGGTCTTCGCCGATCTCAGTTTCTGCGTCCGGGGACCGGGCTTTCACGCCCTCTTCGGCCCCTCGGGGGTCGGGAAAACCACGCTCGCCCGGATGATCGCCGGCAACGGCCCGCGCTACGAGGGCCGCATCGAAACCCACGGCGTGGCGCAGACGCTTTACTCCTACAATCTCGAACGGCTCCCCGGCTGGTCCTGCGTCGGGGATCACATCGCCAAGGTCACCCCACCCTCGCGCCGGGAGCGCATGGCGGATCTGATCCGCTCTTTCGGTCTTGAGGGCTGCATCGACGCGCGTTTTTCGCAGCTTTCGCTCGGCCAGAAAAACCGGGCCAACCTGACCCGCTACCTGGTGCAGGATTTCGATCTGCTGATCATGGATGAAAGCCTGGCCAATGTGGATGAAACCACCCGGGAAAAGATCCTTTTGAAAATAAAGGGGATGTTTCCGGAGAAAGGGTTTCTTTACATCTCCCACAACGTGTCCGAGGTGGCCAAATTCTGTCGGCAGGTCGTCGTGCTGCGGAATATGGCCAAACAGCCCCAGGCGGTTTCCATCGCCGGTCTGGACCTGGCCCCGGACCAGCCTCTTGACAAAAGCCGGCTGGAGCGCGCCATGCTGGAGATCGTGCATGCTGCCTAAACGGATTTACCAGTTTGTCATCATCTACGTGGCAGCCCTCGGCGGGTTGCAGGCCATCAAGCTGGTTTTCGCCCTTTCGGACTACGTGATCCCCAGCCCGTCGGACCTGTGGCGGACCGCGGAAGCCGTTTTCAGCCGCTATCTGGGCGACGCCCTGAACACCCTGGCAGTGGCGATCGTGGGGCACCTGCTGGCGATTGTTCTGGCCACGGCGGTGGCGATCATCGGCCGCTTGACAAACTGGGCCGGGGCCCTGATCAAGGTGGCGGCCTACAACCTTCAGGCCTACCCCATCGTGGCGGTCGCCCCGATCATCTTCATCCTGTTGGGCGACGGGCTCGCCTCGCGGCTGCTGATCGCCGCGATGATCTGTTACTTCCCGCTACTGCTGTCGTTTATCGGTATCTTTGCGGAGCCGGTCACCGATATCGAGCACTTCTACACCATGACCGGCCGGATGCGCTGGCAGTTGGAAGTCAAAATTCGGGCCTTTGAAAACAACGCCAAGTTGATCACGGTCACCGCCGGCAGCGCCACCCTCGCCATGGTCGGCACCATCGTGGCCGAATTTTTCGGCGCCAATGCCGGAATCGGCTACAGCCTGCGCATCGCACTCTACCAGAGCGACCTTGCCAAGGTGCTGGTGGCCCTTTTCCTGATCGGTATTTTCACCTCGCTTTACCTGGCCTTTCTGGAAAGGATCGGGGTTTGGCTGCAACACAAACTCGTGCTGCCCACAGGAGGAACGCTCTGATGTGCGCCCCGATCGTTGCAAAGCGCCTGTTGATCGCCGTGCTGGCCTCGGCAGTGCTTTTCTCCGGCTGCGGCCCGCCTGAAGGGGACTTGGGCCCGCTTAGCTACCGTCTCAAATGGCTTTTCAACGTCAGTGTGGTCGGCGATCTTTATACCGACGCCGAGAAACTCTTCGAGGCTGAAGGTCTCCAGGTGACCGTCAAGCCCGGCGGACCGGAAAAGGACGCCATCAAGGAACTGGAACTGGGGTACGCCCAGTTCGGGGTTGCCTCCGCCGACCAGGTCATCCGGGCGCTTGCCAAGGGCTCTCCGGTGGTGGTGATCGCCCAGATCTTCCAGCAAAACCCCCTGCAGTGGATTTATCGCCCCGACCGCAATCGGTTCGAAACCCCGGCAGACTTCAGCGGCAAGACCCTGGGGGTCACCTTCGGCGGCAACGACGAAACCATCATGAAGGCCCTCATGGCCGAGCGCAATCTGAGCGAACAGGACGTCACGCTTTTCAGCGTGCGCTATGACTACACCCCGTTTTACGAGGGCCGGGTCGACCTCTGGCCGGTCTACCGCAACGCCCAGGGGGTGATCATCGAAGATAAGCTGCGACGCGCCGGCGAAACGACGGCCTTTTTCGACCCCAATGCGGCCGGCGTTAGGTTCGTGGCCAATTCGGTGATCACCACGCGCGCAACCCTGGAGCAGCACCCCCAGACCGTCCAAAAATTTCTCCAAGCGCTGCTTGAAGGCTGGCGGCGCGCACTGGACCCCGCCAATGCAGACCAGGTCCTGGCCATGATCCAGCTCTACGACCGGGATACCCCCCTGCCCCTGCTGCGGCAGCAGCTGGACATTACCCGCCAGATGGTGCAGCCCACCGCCGAATCGGTCATCGGGCGGATCGATGTGGCGGCCTGGCAACAGACCGAAGCGATTATGCTGGCCCAAAACCTGATTCCCGCAGCGGTGAACGTGGCATCCAGCCTGCTTTCACCCTGACGGCGCCCCCGAAACGATGGTTCCAAAATCTATGCGATCCGCACTCCCCCTGACCTTTGTCTTGACCGGCTTCGATGAAAACGGCGGCTTCTCCCCCGAGGACCGCAGCGACCCTGACGCCCGTTCCGTCGCAACCGTGACGGCGCTGCGGACGCGCTTGGTCAACCGCCCCCCCGCGGGCCGTAGCGGCACCCGCCGCTACTGGTTTTTCGGGGTATGTGCCGCCCTGATCGCCGTTGCGGCTTTCGCCTACCTGCTCTTTCCTCCCGGCCCGGGCGACGGCCCCGGGCAAAGCGGCCCCGCGGCGAGAACCGCCCAACCGGCGATTGCATCCCCCCCCCAGGCGCCGGAAGCGCCGGCTGATCCCACCACCGCGGGCGACGCCGTGGCGGTCGCCCCACCTGCAGCCGCACCCGCCGCCGGTGCTCTTGAAAAACCCGCTCTCCATGCGGCTGAGACCATCCCGGCGCCCACTGCGCCGCAGCCATCGCCAGCGGCTCCGGCACCCACCGCTGCAGCGCCGATGCCGCCCGCCCAGCCGAGCGCGAAAACAATCCCCCCGAAAACGTCTTCGGGGTTGAAGCTGGTCGAGCTGGTGGTCTGCCGTGAGGTTTCCGGCCGCCGGAGCGTTGGGCCGCAAAGGCATTTCAGATACGGCCAGTCGGAGAAACCACATGTCTGGATGACCGTTTACGCCCGGCAGCCGCCCCGCAAGCTGACCCACGTCTATTTCCACGACGGCCGCCGGCACGTCACGGTGCCCCTGGCGATTCGACACCCCCGCACCCGCACCTGGAGCCGCCTGACGATCGACTCGGCAGCCTTCGCGGGGTCATGGCGCGTGGCGGTGATGACAGAAAACGGCGAGCAGCTCGGCGAGGCCTTTTTTGAGGTCGGGCCCTGAGGCCGGGAGGGCAGGATAAAGCTTAGCGTGGCATCCCGAACGACGGAAAAAGCGAGGGCGCCCCGATGGCGCCCTCAAACGAAAGGAGAGAAGGAGGATAAACCAGAGTGCGGTTGTTTGCGCTCTTGTTTTTTCTTATCGGCCGCCGGCGGTTCGGCTTGAGAAAAAAATCCTTTTTTCTTAAATTTTTTTGACGGCCGGGACCGGCACGCCCATAGGATTTGCGTTTCCTGCCGGGCGGCGGCCTTTTCGGATCGCCAGCAGCACGTTGGCGCTGAATATCAGCAAAGCGCCGATCCAGCCCGCCGCCGACAGCGGGTTTTCCGCGACCAGGTAAGGCCCGAGAACCGCTGCCAGGAGAATCCGCGTCGAGGATATAATCCCGCCCTCGAGCGCCGTGACATACCGAAACCCGAAGGTCAACAGGTACTGCCCGGCGACACCGAAAAGCGAGCAGGCCATCAGGAAAAAAAACGCCGTGCGGTCGGGCACGAAAAGCCGGTCGTAAAACAGGCCCAGCATGATCACCGTTCCCAGTCCGAACATGACCAGCAGGATGGTTTCGGAGGCGTCGTGCTGGCGCGCCAGATTGAGGAAGGTCAGGGAAAAAGCGGCCGATACTCCGGATGCCAGCCCCCAGACCAGGTCCGGGTTCCAGCCGATTTTACCCGGCTTCAGCAGCAGCCAGATGCCCGCCATGGCGACGGCCACCAGAACGAGGGTGACCCCATCGCGCTGGGCGCGGAGAAACATCCAGGTGAAGACCGCGATGAATACCGGGTAGGTCATGTTGAGAATATTGGCCTCGGCCACCGAGGTCAGGGCGACCGCCTTGAAGAAGCAATACACCGCCAGGCAATTGGCAATCGTGCGGCCGAGCAGGTAGCGGAATTTGCGGGGCCGCACGGCTTGCCGATGCAGCAGCAGGCTCGTGCCCACCACGCTAAAACCCAGAAAAAACCGCACGATCACGAAAAAGGCCGGGTCAATGGCGGTGTGCGCCTGGGACCAGCGGATAGTGGTGGTGGCGAGATAAAAGAAGAACGCCGAGCCGAAAATCGCCAGGCAGCCCCATAACTGCTGCCGCTTGAAATCGGCGGATGCGGCGCGCTGCGAGGGGGTAGGCTGCATCATGGCGGTCAGTGCCTGCTACCAGGCCAGCAGAAACTGCAAAAAATCCCCCACATGGCGTGCCACGTAACCCACCCCTGCCCGTTCGGCCAGCTCCGGATCGGCCCGAAAAATCGGCCCACCCACCACCGTAAGGGTTTCAGCGGGAAGGCTGCGGCAAATCATGGCCAGATTGTCTTCGCTGTCGAACTGCAGCACGGTCAGGCCGAGGATCTGCGGTCGCAGCTGGCGACAGGCCGCGATGATGCGCTCGGGCGGCTGCTCCAACCCCAGCGAATGGATCTCAAGCCCCGCCAGCGCAGCGTAAACTTCAATGGTCTGCAGGCCGTGCCCCCAGCCGTCGTCCAGGGTGGCGCTGGCCATCCGGCGCGTTTCGGTCCACAGGCTTGCGACTGTGTTGGCGGTTTTCCAGGCCGCCAACTCGCGTGCCTGGGCGTGCAGGCTGTGCCGTCCGGGCATTCCCTGGGTTTGCCAGCCTTCCAGCAGCTGTTCCAATTTGCGGCGCAACAAGGTGTGCGGTGTCATTTGTCCCCTTCGGTGGCTCGGTTCAACGCCCACTTCAAACCGCCCGGCATTCTGCGGGGTCGTGGGCGCACCTGCAAGCTGTGTGGTCTATAGTCCAAAAAGGCCTCGTTTCCAAACGATTTTCGCCGGGTCAGCGGGCGGCTTTAAAAGACGGCTGCTGCCCGGTACCCACCAAGCGGATGCCTTGCAAGCCTTGCGCAGTCCTCAAGTTCTCCCCGGAACGACCGAAAGGAAAAGGACCGGTGCGGCCGCCAGGAGGCTGAAACCGGGTCTTAACCCCGGCAAAAGGAAGCAACCCCAGGATGGGCACCAACAACCTCATATTTCTGGAAGTTCTCGAGTGGTTTGACAACAGCGGCAAGCAACTCGTTCACCGCCTGCCGGAAAGCGGCTCGGGGGAAATCAAGTACGGCGCCCAGCTGACCGTCAGGGAAAATCAGGCCGCCGTCTTTTTTTACCAGGGCAAAGCCGTCGAAGCCTTCGGGCCCGGCCGCCATACGCTGAAAACCGCCAACCTGCCCCTGCTCACCAAAATCGCCAGCATCCCCTGGGGCCTTTCCAGCCCGCTGCGGGCCGAAGTCTACTTTGTCAATTTAAAGGTTTTTACCAATCTGAAATGGGGCACCCGGGATCCGGTGGCCTTCAAAGACCGGGAGCTTGGACTGGTGCGCCTGCGGGCTTTCGGCGTGTTCAACCTGCAGGTGGTCCAGCCGGTGCTGTTTATCAACAGTCTGGTCGGCACCCAGGGGATGTTCACCACCGCGGAAATCGATGAGTACCTCAACCGGGTGGTGGTTTCGCGCTTCAACGACTATATCGGTGAGACCATCGACACCATTTTCGATCTGCCCGCGCGCTACGACGAAAGCTCGCGGGGCCTGGCCCAGCGCCTGGAGGCCGACTTCGCGCACTTCGGCCTGAAACTGACCCAGCTTTACATCACCGCCATCACGCCGCCGCCGGACGTGCAGCAGGCCATCGACGACCGCAGCCGCATGGGGGTCTTTCAGGACATGGACAAGCTGGTCAAAATGAAGGCGGCCATGGCCGTGGAAAAGGCGGCCTCCTCGGGCGGCAGCGCCGAAGGCGGCATGGGGATGGGGATGGGGTTGATGCTGCCGGCGATGTTCTCCCGCTTTTTCCAGGACGGCACGGCCCCGTCCGGTCCTGACGAGCGGTTTGCCCAAACCTGCCCCGACTGCACACGCAAGATCGCGGGGGACGCCAAGTTCTGCCCCCACTGCGGCCACCAGCAAATTGTGTTCGGTCAGTGCAGCGCCTGCGGCAAGAACCTCCCGCCGAACGCCCGCTTTTGCCCCCGCTGCGGCGGGTCGGCGGCCACCAAAGCCGCCCCCGCGGTTTGCCCCCACTGCCGGGCCGAAAACCTGAGCGGCGCCCGCTTCTGCAACCAGTGCGGTGAAAAACTCTAATCTCCAGATCGCTCACCAGTGCCCCCAGTGCGGGGCACCGGCCGTGCTCGAGGAAACCGACCGACTGTTTACCTGCGGCTATTGCCGGGCAAACGCTTATCTGCTGCCGCAGAAATTTTTCCGCTACCGGCTGCCCCTGGGGTCACCGGCCCGCACCGACCTGGTGTATTTCCCCTACTGGCGTTTTAAGGGAATGCTTTTTTCGGCCGGGCCCGCGGGTATTGCGCACCGTTTGATCGACATCAGCCGCCAGGCCTGCCCCCACCCCGCGTTTCCCGTATCACTGGGCTTCCGCCCCCAGGCGCTTCGGCTGCAGTTCGTTTTGCCGGAAACGCCGGGGTATTTCGTCGAGCCGAGCCTGCCGCTGGAAAAGGTGACGGAAGCCTTCACAGACCGCCGGGACTGCCACCGCCCCTCCCTCCAGGCCCAGATCGGGGAGAGCGCCAGCCTGATTTATGCACCTTTTTATATTGGTAAAAAATTGGTCGACGGGGTACTGGACCGTGCGGTGGGCGCTATTTTGCCGGAAAACTTGCAAATGGCTGGACTGGCCGGCGGACCGCCGCAAGGCCGGATCGATTTCATCTCGGCCGTCTGTCCGCAATGCGGCTGGGATCTTTCAGGTGCCAGGGCTTCGGTGGTCTTGAACTGCCGCCACTGCCAAAC
>JAWOJK010000200.1:0-10503 GCA_046481705.1 Desulfobacterales bacterium
TTTCAGAGAAAAAGTACACTTTCACCAACCACTGATCTCTATACTCAAGTCTTTGAACCTGAGCTATCAAAGAATTGTAAGCATCTCAAAAAAGGACTACAGCATTTAGTTATTGAGGTTGAAAGTTACTTATATGATGATACTCTACGCGAAAGATTTCATTGGTTGCTGCCACCGATTCGCGTATTCACTACACTGTTGGCGGCTTGATTTCATCAACCACAGGCAAGCGGCATGAAACAAACAAAAGGGAGGGGTATCAAATGAAGAAAAGTCTGAGCATTGTGGCGATTTGCATGGTCCTGGCATTTGCGTTGAGCACCCCGGCGGCCGCCAAGACCGAATTCATCTCCATCGGCACCGGCGGCACCGGGGGGGTATATTACCCCTACGGCGGCGGCGTGGCCGAGCTCTGGTCAAAGTTTGTCCCCGACGTCAAAGCGGTGGCCGAAGTCACCGGGGCCAGCGTGGAGAACATCAAGCTGGCCCACAAGGGCGAGACCGTGGTCGGCCTGGTCATGGGCGATGCGGCCGTGGCCGGTTTTACCGGCGGAGAAAAGTTCGACACGAAACAGGACATCCTGTCCATGGCCACCATGTATCCCAACCTGCTTCAGGTGGTGACCCTCAAAAAGAGCGGCATCACCAACATCGAGCAGATCAAGGGCCTCAAAATCAGTTCCGGAAGCCCGGGCAGCGGAACCAACTTCATGGCCGAGGCCGTCATCAAGGCCCTGGGGATCCCCCTCGATTCTTACAGCGACAGCCGGCTGTCGTTCACCGAAACGGCCAACGCCCTGCGCGACGGCACCATCGATGTGGGCTTCTGGTCTGTGGGTCCGCCCACCAGTTCGATCATGGATTTGGCCACCACCCACGACATTCACATGATTGCCTTTACCCCCGAACAAGTCGCCAAGATCGTGGCCGCCAACGAAACCTATACCGGGGTGGATCTGGCCGGCGGGACGTACAAGGGAGTGGATGATGTGGTGCCCACCATCGGCGTGTGGAACGTGATAATCTGCCAGAGCACCCTGTCCGAAGACCTGGTCTACCAGTTGTCCAAGGCCCTGTTCGAAAATAACGAGTACATGGTCAAGATTCATCCTTCGGCCGCCTACACGACCCCTGAAAACGCGGCCAAGTATTCGCCCATTCCGCTGCATCCGGGAACGATCAAATATCTGAAGGAAAAAGGCGTCGAAGTGCCGGCCAACCTGATTCCGTAATCCTTTCAGCTGCCAGATGAATTCCATTGCAACCCGGCCAGGCCGAAGAAGGTGGATGTGGATCGCCATCGGCCTGGCCGCCGCGGCCGCAGGCGTTGCTGGCTGGCTGCCGGGCGGTTTGGAACTGCGGGTGGTCCCGGTGGAAGGCGGCGAGCCCCTGCTGGTCCTGCCCCTTGAAGTGGGTGAGGGGTTCACCCTCCACTACTACCACTCGGTGGAAAACGCCCCCATCTGGGAGGAGCACCGACTGGATGGCGCCGGTAAAATTTATATCGAAGAGGAACGCTATCTGAAACTCGGCGCCGGAATGGGACTTGTCCCCGGGGTCGGCCGTTTGGTGCAACGCGGCCCCTACGAGGCCATCGTCGACATGCACCGGCCCACCGGCGACTTCATCCTGCGGGTGGGCAATCCGGGGGTCAACCATACGGTGATCTGGCGCGGCACCCGAACCAATCTGTCGCTTCAAGCCGCCCACCGGCCAGTCCAGTTTATCGGCCGGCCGGTGAGCTGGCTCTATCATCTGAAGCGTCAGATTTTCCCTCACCCCCAAACCCCCACCCGAGGAGTTCGAAATGGCTGACACCAGCCGGCGCAATGAAACCCTGGTGGCCTGGACGGCCAAAGTGGTGGCCGTCATTGCCATCAGCCTGAGCCTCTACCAGCTTTACACCGCCGGCATCGCCGCCCTGACCGCCCTGGTGCAACGCTCGATCCACCTGGGCGTCATCCTGGTGCTGACCTTCCTGCTCATGCCAGCCTTTCGCGGCGCCCGCAAGGATCGCTTTTCCGTCTGGCTCCTGCTCGACTGGGTCCTGGCGCTCGTTTCCATCGCCTGCACGCTCTATATCTGCGTGAACCTGAACGCCATTTTCGAACGCCAGGGGGATTGGCTCTTTAGCGACCTGGTGGTCAGCGTCGTGGGAACCCTTCTGGTCCTCGAGGCCTGCCGCCGGGTGATTGGCATCTTCATGTCGGCCATCTGCGCCATCGGAATCCTCTACGCCATGTACGGCCCCTATATGCCCGACATCCTTATCCACAAGGGCTACAGCATCGAGCGCATCGCCACCACTTTGTGGCTCACCACCGAGGGGATCTTCGGGCTGCCTATCGGGGTGGCGGCCACCTTCGTCTTTGTTTTCATACTCTTCGGCGCTTTCCTGGAAACCACCGGGGGGGGCAACTTTTTCATCGACCTGGCCTATTCGCTGACCGGCCGCTTTTCCGGCGGGCCGGCCAAGACCTCGGTGGTGGCCTCGGGCTTTTTGGGATCAATCTCCGGCTCGGCGATCGGCAATGTGGCGGCCACGGGTTCGTTCACCATCCCGATGATGAAAAAGGTCGGCTACCGACCCCACGTGGCCGGCGCCATCGAAGCGGCAGCCTCCACCGGCGGCCAATTGATGCCGCCCATCATGGGGGCTGGGGCCTTTCTGATGGCCGAGTTCACCAACACCAGCTACCTGACCATCATCAAGGTGGCACTGGTGCCGGCGATCATGTACTACCTCACCGTTTTGATCTTTGTTCACATCGAGGCCCAGAAACACAGCCTGCTCGGCCAGCCCAAGGAGAGCCTGCCCCGCACCCTGACCGTACTCCGCCAAGGGTTGCATTTTCTCGTTCCAGTGGCGATTCTGATCTACGTGCTGCTGGCGAACTACTCGCCCATGATGGCCGGTTTCATCGCGGTGGTCAGCACCGTTTTGACCAGTTGGGTGGCCAACAGCGTGACCTGGGTGCGCCAGCGCCATAGCGGTTCGCTCGGGTCCGACGGCGGTCAAGCGGAGAGTCTGGGTCAGTTTCTCAACAAGGAGTTTCACCTGCTGCTCACGGCCCTGAGCAAGGGCGCCCAGAATGCCATCATGGTCTCGGTGGCTTGCGCCGCGGCCGGCATTATCGTCGGCATGGTGACCCTGACCGGTATGGGGCTGAAGTTTTCCAGTCTGGTGCTTGACCTGAGCTTCGGCATCAAGGCGTTGGCCCTCCTGCTCATCGGCTTGGCCTCCCTGGTTCTCGGAATGGGCCTGCCGGTGACGGCCAGCTACATCGTTTTGGCGACCTTGGCCGGTCCGGCCCTGCTGGACATGGGCGTGCCGATCATGACGGCCCACATGATTGTCTTCTGGTACTCCCAGGACGCCAACGTCACGCCCCCGGTTAGCCTGGCCAGTTTTGCCGGCGCCGGCATCGCAGGCGCCAACCCCATGCGCACGGCCTTCACCTCCTGGAAAATGGCCAAAGGCCTCTACATCATCCCGCTGGTGATGGCCTACCGGCCCCTGCTGGGGATGGGGCCCAACTACGAGCTGCTCCACTGGGAGGTGATCGTCACCATGGTCACCACCACCCTGGGACTGGTGGCCTTTGCTGCGGCCATCGAACGCTATTTCTTCCGTCATGCCACCCTTCTGGAAACAGCGTTGCTCTGGATCGCAGCCGCCGGACTGCTCTGGCCCAACGACCTGGTCGATGCGGTGGGATTTGTCGCCCTGGTCGCCGCGGTACTTTTGCAGAAAAGGTCCCGGCCTGCGACGGCCTGATCGCATCGGTTGCAGAAACGAAAAGACCGCAAACCGTATCCAGTGCGGATGTTGCGGCCTGCGCCGGATCTCTATGGGCCCGCCAACCGCCCGCAGCTTGTTGTGTTATTGGGCTGTAACGACGTCCCCTTATAAAGTTATTGTTGACAATCTCTACTGTCTTGCCTACTCATAACTTACGCTATATCACACCTCTTACCTGTCTCCCGTTTCGATCTATATAAAACCACGCGCAATCTCGCCATCACGGGGAGGTAACATGGCCCCTGACACTGCCGACTCTCAAGTGAAAGAAAGCGAATGCCCCGGCCGCCGGGCGTTCTTGAAAACTGCAGTGCTGGCAGGGGGGGCCATTACCCTCACCGGCGTGCCCCTTCTTTCCTACGTGGTCGCCCCGGCGCTGAAGAAAGGCACCACCAAGTGGATTGATTTCGGCCCGGCCGACACTCTCAAAACGGGCGAGGTCGAGATGCTCTCGTTCGAGTTCATGGTCAAGGACGGGTGGATCGTTCTACCCCAACGCGGCTTCGTCTGGGCCAAGTCCGACAACTCCGATAAAATCACCATTTTTTCCTCGACCTGCACGCACCTCGCCTGCAACGTCATCTGGAACAAGGAAACAAAACGCTTTGAGTGCCCTTGCCACAGCGGCTTCTTCGACAGCAACGGACAGCCCATTGCCGGACCGCCCACCAAGCCCCTGGTCGTCATGGAGCACAAGGTGGAAGAAGGTAAATTGATGGTGCTGATGCCGGCCTGACCGGATCGGCGCAGAAAGGAGAACACCTCTATGAAAGCCAAGAACCTGATTGTTTCCGCACTGTTATTCGTATTTATCATGAGCGGGATGGCGCTCATGGCGGATCGGGTCACCGGAGCCGCCATCCAGACGCTCACGGCCGCAAAAGTCGCGGAGGCCCCGGCGAACCTGGACGACGCCGTTTGGCAAAAAGCAAAGCCCCTCGAGGTGCCTTTCGAAGGCAAGGAGAAGTTCGCCGGCAAGAAGGCCAACGTGACCAGCCGGGCTCTCTACACCGAAAGTGAGGTTTTCTTTCTCTTCAAGTGGAAGGACGCCACCCAGAGCATCACGAAAGGCGCCTGGCAGTTCGACGGTGAAAATTGGAACCGCCTGGAAGGTGACGAGGATCGCATCGCCCTGCAGTTCGAAATTCACCGGATCAACAATTTCGCCACCAAGGGCTGCGCCGTTCTTTGCCACGGTTCCGCGGGGGCTCCGATGAAGGAATTCAAATACGCCACCGCATCGGCGGCCGAAAAAGGCGACCTCTGGCACTGGAAAGCGGCCCGCACCGACCCCTACCTCTCCGCCGACGACGGCTGGCTGACGGTCGCAGGCGAGAAGACCGGCCGCAAGGACGATGCGGGCGGGGGCGGAGACAGCCGCAACGAAACCGACGACAAGACAAAGCCGCGCTACATGCAAGACCCTGCCCAGAAGCCCTCTTTCCCGGGCTTTTTGCTGGCGGAAGAGGCGGTCGAGATCACGGATCACTCCGATTTCAAAAAGGGGGATACCCTCACCTACCGCATGCCGAAGAAACCCTCCGGTTCGCGCGGGGACATCAAGGCCCTGAGCCGCTATGCCGACGGCGAGTGGACGGTGATGCTCTCCCGCAAGCTCGACACCGGCAATGACGATGACGTGGCGTTCAACTCCCGGAGAAAGTACAGCTTTGCCATGGCCCTCTTCGACGATTCCGGGGACGCCGATTCCTACGACTCCGAGGCCTTGAGCCTCGAGTTCGGCCGTTGATCCGATAGCCGAACGGTGGCCGGCCTGTCTGAAAGCCGGGCCGGCCGCGAGAGTCGAGCACTTAACAGAGAGGAGACGGCATGAGCGTTGGAAAAGCCGCCGGCCTGACGTTGATTCTGGCTGCCGCCCTGGGAATGATCCTCCTTGGCCGGGGTTCCCTGGAATCGGCCGAACCGCAGCTGGCCGTCACCGCCAAGCACGCCATGAAGGCCCCTGCCGGACTGGATGATGCCCTCTGGCAGCAGGCGCAGCCGTTCGACATACGCGTGCGGGGCCGTGACAGCTTCGCCGGCGAGGACGTGACGGTCGTCATGCGGTCCGTTTACACCGACGACAGCCTCTACTTTCTGTTCAAATGGCGGGATTCCACCGAGAGCGTCGCCAAGCGGGCCTGGAAATTCGACGGCCAGAACTGGACCTACCTGGATGGTGACGAGGACCGAATCGCGGTGCTCTTCGAGATCACCCGGATTAGCAACTTCGCCACCAAGGGCTGCGCCGTCGTCTGCCACAGCCCGCCGGACCTTCCCAGCAAGGAGTGGAGATTCGCCACCCAGACTGCTGCTGAAAAAGGCGACCTGTGGCACTGGAAGGCCGCCCGTTCCAACCCCGTAAACTATGCCGATGACGGCTGGCTCACGATTGCCGGCAACCCCTCAGGCTCCTACCGGACCACCGGTCGCCGGGCCGACGCCGGAAAGGGCGGGGATGTTTACAACCAAATTGAAGACCGGACCCGGCCCCAGTACATGCAGGATCCGAAAAAGCCGCCCTCCGCACCGGGCTTCCTGATCTACGATGAAGCGGTTGCGATCCCCGAAAGCGCCCTGTTCAAACCCGGCGATGTCATCAGCTACCGTATGCCCAAAAGGGCCGAGGGGTCCCGCGGAGATGTCAAGGCAAGCGGCCGCTATGCCGACGGCGTTTGGACGGTCATGTTCTCCCGCAAACTCGACACCGGCCATGACGACGATGTGGTCTTCAACCCCCGGAGAGAGTACAGCTTCGCCATCGCCGTTTTCGACAACACCGGCGAAGAGCACTCAAAGGGAATCCAGGCGATGATCCTCAATTTCGAGCGATAAACGGGGGATCGAGTGAAAGGAACGGCGATGAACGGCGCAGGGCACTCATCAGGGAAGCTGCTCACCTTTCTGGCGCTGGACCGCTATGCGGCCCGTATCTGTGGTCTGCGCGTTGCCGGCGACGCCCTGAGCTGGACGCGCTTCTGCGGGTCCCTGAGCCTGGCGCTGGTGGTCCTGCTCTTTTTGAGCGGGGCCTTCATGATGTTCTACTACTCGCCCACCCCGGCCGCAGCCTTCGATAGCGTGGACTTCGCCCAGTTCTCGCTGCCGTTCGGCGACATCATCCGCGGCGTTCATTATTGGGCCTGGAACCTGCTGCTTGTGGTTTTGGGGATGCATTTGGCGGGCACTTTTCTCACCGCGGCCTACAAGGCGCCCCGGCAGCTCGTCTGGGTCTCGGGGGTGATCGTCCTGCTGGTCGTGCCGCTGAGCATCGTCACAGGCGACCTCCTGCCCTGGGATCAGAAGGGCTACTGGACGACCCAGGTGCGCAGCAGCATCATTTCGTCTGTGCCTGTTGTGGGCGATTTCATGCTGCGGCTGTTGCAGGGAGGGCCGCGCACCGGGACCGTGGCGCTCACTCGGTTTTACGTGCTTCATTGTGTGTTTCTGCCTCTGCTGATCGCGAAGCTGATTGCTATTCATTTTCACTTTCTGACGCAGCGGGGGCTTTCCGAACCGGTTGGGCCAGGCAAAACAGTCCGGGCTCCCATCCCCCTGATCCCGAACATGCTCAACCGATGGCTTATCCTTTTCATCGCCTGCACGGTGTTGCTCGGCCTGGTCTCCAGCTACTGGCCGGCCCCCCTGGAAAGCCCGGCGGACCCCACGGATTCGGCCTACGTCCCCAAACCGGAATGGTGGGTGTTCGCCCTGAATCAACTGGTGGGCATCTTCAGAGGTCCGCTCATGTTCATCGGCACGGTCGTTATCCCCGGCGGCCTGGCTCTGCTGCTGATCGCTTTGCCCTTCCTGGACCGCTCCCCCGCGCGCCACCCGGCCCAGCGCAAGCTGGCCATGGCAGCCGCGTTTTTAATTCTGGCCGCGGTGGTGGCGCTTTCCATCATGGGGTATTGGGAGCACTTCGTGAAACCCCACCCGTGAGAATCACCCCCCCGTGCGGCGCACTTCCCAGGGCCGCCGCCCCCGGGATGACGGGGGACGACGCCCTTCGCATTTACACCCTTACAAACCGCTACTGGTTTTGGCCCCAGAGGCACATGCCAACGCAAGCCCGAATAGATGCACCTGGGATGCTGCACCCTATCATCACACGCGGGGAATCGAGCGTCGGGTAATCTTTTACGTCGACGGGACCGTTGGCGGTGCGGTCCGATGAGGTGCGCACTTTGCAGAGCGAAAAAAGCTCAGATTCTGAGCGACAGGGGCCTCCGGTCAGATGGCCTTGGGAGGCTGCAGCAGATGGGGGTGCTCGGATCGCAGGGCCTTGAGGAGGTCGTTTTCCAGCTTGGCCGTGAACAGGCCCTTGGCCCGGGCGAGCATCGCAGCGGTCAGCCCGCGGGTGGCGGTGAGGTCGGCGCCGGTCAGATCGGCGCCGTCGAGAAAGGCCCCGGTCAGAAGTGCGCCGGAAAGGTCGGCCCCCTCCAGCACGGCGTCGCGCAGATCGGCCGACCAGAGGGTCGCGCCCTTGAGATTGGCCCCCCACAGAAAGGCATCGCGCAAGCTGGCGCCCTGAAGATCCGCGCCGGCGATATCCGCTTTTGGCAGGCGGGCGGCCTGCAGGTCCGTCCCGACCATCCGCGCCCCCTTCAACCGCACGGAGCTCAGGTCCATGTGGCGCAGGCAGCAGCGGGACAAATCCAGCCGGGTGGTTTGCAGGGCATTGAGGCGGCGGATACAGCCGCGGGTGCGGTGGGCTGCCTCGGCCGAGCGCCAACCCCGGAAATCCTCGATGGTGTTTTCGAGATCGGCGATATCGGCCCGGCGGCGTAAACGACCGGCAACCCAATAGACCGCGAAGGCGCCCAGGACCAGGCTGAGCAGCGCGCCGTGCACAACGGCGAGCAGCAGCAGACGAAAATTCGGGTCGAACCGGTAGAGGGGGTAGGCCGGGACAACGAGCGCGGCGGTCAGCAGGAGCGCAATGGTCAGGGGCAAGGCGAGGGGACAGGAGTTGAACTTCCGCAGGACTTCTCGGAGCGGCGCCATGGGCTTTTCCTCTCTGCCCCGGGCGGCGGGGCGACCGGATGGTGCACGGACGGTAGCGCTTCGGGCTGAAGCGGGTCCGCACCCTTACGCTTCCTATCGAAGGAGAATATAAAAATCAAGTGGTTGGCCGGCAAACACCCAGGTCCGGGTGCTGCGCCGGCGGGTGTTGCCGCGCCTGTGCGGCGTACGCCGGATCGCCGCCCCGAGAGGGGGTGCCGGGTGCTGCAAAAATCCTCAGACGACCGCGTCAAACCGGTCATTGCCGTCGCGGGCCGGATGGCGTCGGCCCAGGGAGGTTGTATGCGAATGCTAACCATCGCCGCCGTGACCCTCATGGCGGGCCTGCTGCTGGCCTGCCGCCCCGGTTACAAAACCGAGTGGCAACCCACCGAGCAGGGTTTTGTCGATACCCAAACCGGGCTGAGCTGGCTGGCGTTGCGCGAAACCTGCAACCGCAGCTATGCGGACGTCAGCGGGGACAGCGCCCTGGCAGCGGCGGGCTGGCGAATCGCCACCGTGGATGAGGTCCGTCAGTTGCTCACCCGCTGGCTGCCGGAGGCTGAGGATCAGCAGCGGGCGGATGCCGAGGGCTACGCGCGGGCGGTCGACCTGCTGGCGCAGATGGGCTACCAGCATTTCAACCCGGCCTCCGGCAGCAACAACGTCTACGGTATGCTGGCTGCGGACGACGGCTCACCGCCGGTGGCCACGGTCTGGCACCGGGCCGAAAACGGGGAGACGCACTACGGTTGGTTTGTCGATCGCTACGTGCATGTCGATCACCACTACCAGGATGCCGTCGTGGGGGTTTTCGTGGTGCGCGCGGCCGCCGGCACAGAGTGAAGAACAGGGGGAGGGAAACATGACAGCAAAAGCCAGAGGAATGGTGATGGCCGCGTTTGCGGCGGATGCGTTGGCCCTGGGGGGGCACTGGGTCTACAACACCCAGGTGCTGGCGAAAAAGTTCGGCCGGCTGGAGCGCCTGGAGGCCCCGCTGGCCAAAAATTATCATCCCACCAAGGGCGCCGGCGACTTTACCCACTACGGCGACCAGACCCTGCTGCTGCTGGGATCCGTGGCCGCCGCGGGTGGGTTTCAGCTGGCGGCCTTTGCCGAGGACTGGCGGGCCTTCATGAAAACCTACGACGGCTATGTCGACGGCGCCACCAGGGGCGCCCTTGAAAATTTCGATGCCGGCGCCTCCCCCCAGGTCAGCGGGGCCCCCTCCACCGATCTGGCCGGGGCGGTGCGGATTGCGCCCCTGGTCTACCGCTACCGGGACGATCTGGACCGTCTGGTGGCCGCCGCCCGCGCCCAGACCGCCATGACCCACAACCACCCCCTGGTGGTCGCCGCGGCCGATTTTCTGGCGCGCACGGGGTGGGCGGTGCTGGGAGGCAGCGCCCCGGTTGCCGCCATGCAGCAGGCCATGGCAGCGGTCAGTGGGGCCGCGGAACTGGAACGCTGGCTGGCAGCGGGGCTCGACAGCCGCGGACGCGACAGCGCCCCGGCCATCGCCGATTTTGGTCAGGCCTGCGAAATCGAGATGGCCTTTCCCGCCATGGTGCACCTGGTGGCCCGCTACGAAAGTGATCTCAAAAGCGCCCTGGTGGAAAACGTGATGGCCGGCGGCGATTCGGCCGGCCGGGGGATGGCCGTCGGCCTGATCCTGGGCGCCTGGCAGGGGCAGGCCGCCA
>JAWOJK010000227.1:0-6796 GCA_046481705.1 Desulfobacterales bacterium
GCCGGCGTAATGCGGGCCGTAAAGCGCCCGCCGCCGGCCGGGAAAAAACCCGGCCGCTGCAGAGCAACGGTCACCTGCGGCCCCATGCGGCCGACCAGCGGCAGAAAGGCCTTTTGCAGAAAATCAAAGGGCGGCGCGAACGGGTTGTGGGTGCCGCCCTCCAGGACCACCGTCGAGGGCCCGCCGGCCAACGCCAGGGCGGGCAGCACGGTCTGCAGCACCAGGGTGGCGCTGCCGGCCGAGCCCACTGTAAACCGGTAGCTGCAGGGTTTTACATCTCCCGGCACAAAGGTCACGCGCGCGGAGCCGATGGATACCCCCTCCACCCGCCCCGAGCCCACGGCAGCGGCCGCCCGCACGGCCGCCAGGTGCTGCCGCATCAGACCGGGGCGTTCACGCCCGGCCCGGATGCGCCTGATCTCGAAGGCCTGGCCGGTCACAAGCGAGAGCGCCAGCGCGGTCCGCAGCACCTGGCCGCCGCCCTCCCCCTGGGCACCATCGATCTGCACCATCGGCGCTTCTCCCGGATGCCCGCCGCCTCCCGGCGCCGGTGTGTTCGTTCGGATTGCTTCGAAGAAGATCGGGCCTATCAGCGCGCTTATCGGGTCCGACCACCGCTGGCTGCCAAAAGGCATCAGCGGCGTTCAGCCCCTATCGGCGACCTGATCCGCCAGGCAGCCGCGGCACACCTGCCGACCGTTGACGCTTTGCAGTTTGGAGGCCATAGTCGGCTCGCCGCAGCAGGCGCAGGGCAGCGACTTGTCGATCCGGGCCTTGGGCGGCAGCGCCATCGCCACCGGCGAGAGCATGAAGAGCCGCTCCTCGGGCATCTCCAACATCTCCCGGCTGCGCTCCAGGTGCAGCGCTTCGAAGCGCTGCCGCTCGTCGGCACCGGCTTCGCCGCGGATGACCTTCTGCAGCAGGGCGAAATGTTTCTCGTCGGGTGCGAAGGCGCCCGGGCGCATGACCACCCGCACCCCCTCGCCGCTGGTGCGGCTGAGGAGCGTCAGGGCCATCTTGCCGTAATCTTTGTGGATGAAATTGCCTTTGCCGAACGTGCAGCCGGTCAGCACCTGAACCGCATCGGCCGAGCAGGCGTCGGTCTCCACCACGGCCACCAGCTCTTCATCGGCCGAGCGGTTTTCACGCAGCCAGACCATGGCCGCCGCCGCCGCCCGAAATCCCAGGGAAAGCCCCGGGCAGATGTGGCCGTGAAAGGCCGCACAGCGCTTGAAATCCTCACCTTGCATGATGGTGTCAGCGTTCATGGGGATTCTCCTCAGCAATTAAAGGGTCTTGTCCGCGGCGTCGTCCGCCAGGTCCCGCTGGATCTGCAGCAGCCACTCCGGGAAACGGGGGTTTTCGACCCCGTGGTAGATTTCGACGTAAGGTTTGATATCGATGATCGGGCTGCCGTCCACTGCTTCCAGGGACTGCACCCGGAGAATGTTCCCCGCGCGCCCCAACAGGGGCACGGTCGAGACCAGCACCGGGTTGGGCCGGGCCGGGCTGCGGGTGGCGAAAATCCCCTGCAGCGGCAGGTCCTTGCGCCCCATGGGGTGCACCCGGCGCAGGTTGCGGCGCTCGGGGGCCACCAGGTGCGGCCAGTAGAGCACGACGATGTGCGAAAAGGCCTCGATGCCGTCCAGGATCCCCTCCAGGCGCGGGTCGATCACCAGTTCCGAGACCAGGTCTTTCAACTGCCGGTGCTGCGCGCGGATCTTTTCCAGGCGCTCCCTGAGCTCCAAGTCGCTGTTGGCGGCCCCCAGCAGGGGGGTCTTGATGGCGCTGCGCACCACGCCCACCGGCTGCAGGGATATTTCGATGTCCACCCGCTCCTCTGCCATCCGCTGCTCCTTTCCGCGAGGGTTCCGCAAAAGTTCGATTTTTGCGAAACCTTCGCCGTTACACTTGCAGGGCGCACGCCCCGCCAAATCGTCCGGCTTGGGATAGAGCGTCACCTCGACGCCGATAAAAAACGACTGCCCGGGCGCAGGGAAGCCGATTGCAAAACGGGAAAGACCATCACCGGCCGCTTCCCCTGCGGGGGCAGGGCGCCTTGATGGCGTCCGATGCGGCCCGCGCGGCACACCCCGCTGCCGGCGGGTACCTGTCAGCCCTAAGTCATTCTTCGAAAAGAATCTTGTGGTTGACCAGGTTCATGCGCTTGATGCGCCCCCGGACGATCTTCTGATCGCCGAAGATGCCCACCAGCCGGAAAACGCCGTCCTCCTCGGGCTCCACCAGGTCCACGGCCTGCATCAACAGTTCTTCCTTGCCGTCCTTGACGAAATAGGCATTGGCTTCACACATGGTTTATTACCTCCTTGATTTTTCCATCCACCGCGCGCTGCACAAAGTGTGGCAGCGGCTCCCAGAGCACCCCGACGATCTCGATCCGTTCCTGCGAAAAGGGCAGCAGCACCTTGAACGCCGGGCTGGAGGTGACCGCCGCCGCCATGGCCGGGGTGACCTCGCCCAGCATGGCGTTGGCCCATGTCACGCTGATCGGCCCGACGATGCAGTCCGCATCGGCCACGCTGCGGCAGATGGCGTTTTCACCCGAGGCCCCCTTGTTGGCGCCGGCCTTGAGCATCTGGGCGGTGGCAATGGCGTTGGTGCCCAGGGCAATCAACTCGACGCTCTCGCCAAAGGTTTCTTTGATATACTTGATCAGGGTGGCCCCGATGCCGCCCCCCTGGCCGTCCAGCACGCAGATTCGTTTACGCAAATCGCTCATCCTTGGGTTTGGGTCCCCTGCTTGATAAAAGGGTTGCGCCTACATCAACTCGAAAACGATGCTCACCTCAACGGGAATCGGCCCACTGAAGAGCGTGGCAGGCGGTCTTGGAAACGGTTCCGCCGCCCGCACGGCGGCCAGGGCGGCCTGGTTGAGGATTTCGGCGGCGGCGGGGCTGACCACTGCCGCCTGCTGAAGGCGACCGTCGGGCGCAATCACGAAACGCACCCCCACCCGCCCCTCGAGCTGGCGTTTGCGGGCCAGGTCCGGGTAGCGTTTCTTGTTTTCGACCCGCATGCGCACCATTTCGAGGTAATCCCGGGTCGATGCGACGGCGCCGCTTGGCGCCGCGGCCGCCGGCGGCGCCTGATGGCTGGCCGCGCCCAGGGCCGGCAACGTCGGCGCCGATGGCGCTGCCACGGGCGCCGCGAGGTCCTGCGAGGCGGGGGCCGGCGGCTGGCTGACGGCCGCGGGTGGCGGCGGGGCCGGCTGCGGCGGTCGATACGCCGGGGTTGCGGGAGCCTCGGGCGGCGGCTGGCGGCGCGGCGGCCGGGGGATGTCGCGGGCCGCAGGCGACGCCGGCGGCAGCACCTCCAGCTCGATATATTCCGTGGCGCGCAGGGGAAACCGGTCTCCGAAACGGACGAAAACCGCCCCATGGATCAGCAGCGACAGCAGCACCAGCCACCAGAAAAGCTGGTCGGCATCTACCATTCGGCTCCAAAAAACCGCCCGTTGCGCCATCGATCGCTTCACCTCTTGGCCCCGCGGAGCCTAAAATTTCCTTTCGGTGGCCAGGAGCAGCCGCCCTGCCCCGGCCGCCTTGGCCACATCCATGACCCTGACGGCATTGTCCAATACGACGCTGCGATCAGCCCGAATCACCACCAAGCGGTCAGGGTCTTCAGCCAGCAGCACTTTCAGCCGCTCGAAAAGCTGGTCCAGAGCCACCGGCTGCTGGTCGATGAAGACGCGGCCCTGGGGGTCGACGTGAATCGTCAGCATCTGCTCCGCGAGGGGTTTGGCGGCGCTGGCCTGGGGCAGCTGGACAGCGATGCCCTCCTCGACCATGAAATTGGTGGTCAGCAGGAAGTAGATCAGCAGCAGGAAAACGATGTCGATCAGGGATGTCAGCGGCAACTGCACCCCATAGCGCGGCCGCTTGCGACGGTGTACGAGCATGACAGACTACCCTTTCGCCTCCCGGGGCAGGCTTTTGAGAAAGATCACGGCACCGTCCTGCAGGCGGGCCTCGTAGCGGTCCACCTGGCCGACCAGATAGCTGTGCGCCAGCAAGGCCGGCAAGGCCACGGCCAGCCCCATGGCGGTGGTCAGCATGGCCTCCCAGATGCCGCCGGCCAATACCGCGGCGTTGACCTGGCCGCCCATCTGCTGGATGACCATGAAGGCCTTGATCATGCCGATCACGGTACCCAGCAGGCCCAGCAGCGGCGCGATATTGCCGATGGTGGCGAGCGTCTGCAGGTAACGGGACAGGCCGCGGACTTCCGCCTCGGTAGCGTGCACCATGACGGTTTCCAGGAGTTCGCGGTCCTGGTGGATCACCTCCATGGCGGCCGCGAGCACCCGCCCCATGGGCGAGCGGCTGCTCCTGGCGACTTCAAGGGCACCGGACTCGTCGTGCGCCGCCAGACGGGCCGCCACCTCCCGGTCCACCCTGCCCCCGCGCCGGCGCAGGACGGCCAAGCGGATGCCGCGCTCCACAAAAATGGCCAGGGTGAGCACCGAGCAGAGCAGAATCGGGGTGGCCAGCACCCCGGCCTTGGCAAAAAACGCCGTCATGCATACCTCCTGAGGCCCGACAACTCAGCGGGAATCGGCAACTTCCCGTTCGATATCGGGGACACCGTCATGGTCCAGGTCCTCGCTGCGCGAGACCACGGTTTCGGTTTCGTCATAAGTTTCCCAGAGATCCGGCCGCCCGTCGCCGCTGCGGTCTTCCGCGACCTGCACGATGCGCCCGTCCCGATAGGTGAACCAGGTGTCCGTGCGCCCGTCCAGGTTGGTATCGCGCTCGGCGCGCGACGCGCTGTCGCCGTCATCGAAATACCAGGTCAGATCCAGCGTTCCCTGGCCGCTGTGGTCCTCCCGGGTGCGTACCAGGCGCTCCGCATCGTCGTATTCCTCCTCGCGCAGCGGGGTTTCGCGGCCGGGCGCAAAAACGGTTTTGCGCACCAGCCGCTCATCCCGGTAGTCCCAGCGGGTTTCCGGGGCGCCGTCGCCGTCGGCGTCCACTTCGGTGACCGACGACCACCCGGGGCGGTCGAAGTAGCGGGCGGTTTCAAAACGCCCGTCGCCGTCGCTGTCCGACAGAATCTTAAGCTGCCGGCCCTTGCCAAAAAACGCCTTCTGATCCACCCGGCCGTCATGGTCGCGGTCGGTCTCCACCCGCACCCGCTGGCCGCCGCGGTAATACTCCCAGGTATCGGGGCGGCCGTTGGCGTTGGTATCGCGGGCCACCGCGTCGATGTCGCCCTTTGGACCGAAGCGCACGCGGACCTCGGGGCGGCCGTCACCGTCGGCATCGGTGGTCCGGGCGACGGGCAGGCCGTCCGCAAAACGGGTGACGGTCTCGAAGCGGCCGTCGCCGTCTTCGTCCTCCTCCAGGCGCGTCGCCTGCCCACCGCTATAATGCCAGACGCGGTTCATGCGGCCGTCGTGGTTGGTGTCGCTTTGCTGCAAAACGGCCTGCCCCCCTTCGAAATCGGTCACCCGCTCGGCCCGCCCGTCATCGGTCAGGTCCTCCTCCTGGCGATAAATTTCGCCTTGGCGGTAAAAACGGACCGTTTCCAGACGGCCGTCACCGTCCAGATCATGCCGGCTGCGGGCGCTCAGGCCCTGCGGGTCGAATTCGACGATCTGCTCGATGCGCCCGTCGCCGGTGGTGTCGCGGGTGAGCAGGTGACGCTGGCCGTCGCGGTATTGGGTTTCGGTGTCCAGGGCGCCGTCGCCGGTGGTGTCCTGGCGCCCCAGCAGGGGGCGCTCCTGGGGATCGAAGGTCACCTCCGCCACGAGGCGCCCGGCGCCGTCGCGCTTCTCGTGGCGCGTGCGCCGGCCGTCGATGATCCAGTCGGTTTCCTCGACCCGCCCGTCGCCGTCGCGGTCTCTTTCCAGGCGGACCAGAACCCCCTTTTCATAGTACTGAAAGGTATCCAGGGCCCCGTCGCCGCTGCTGTCGACATCCAGTTGGACCACGCGGCCAGATCCGTCCAGGTGCAGCACCCGGTCGATCCGGCCGTCGCCGTCGCTGTCCTGGCGCTCGCTGCGCACGGCCGCTGCGCCCGCCGGCAGCACGCCGTGGGTGCCGACAAACGGGATCCCGCCGCCCACAAAAAAGGCCACCCCGGAGAGCAGCGCTGCGGCCCGCCGCCAGATGCTCATCAAACCCCTTTCACCCAATAAAAAAGCCATGAATTCCGGGCTGCTGCCAGCCGCGGCCTTCATGGCCTGAAAGTTGAAACTAAGGTGATATCAAAAGTCGATTGCGGGCACCTTCATGGCGCCGTATCCGGTGATTGTTTATGCTAGAAAGAAGGCGGATGTCAACAAAAAAGGTCCGGCGCAGCGAATCTCGGTGACCCGAGCGCTGTCTTCACCCAGCGGGGTGCGCGGGAGGGAGCGGGGGGGGACGGTTTCGGGGTTGAAAATCGTCAAGGCGTTTGCTGTGTGGGCTGGTTTCGATCCGATGAATCCAGGCGCCAGTTGCCATGCAATGACTTTGCAATCTCTTTTTCCGACTTCTTACAGTGAGGATCGCGCTCACCGGCTAAAAGACTGCGGATAATCTTCATGCCGGTGGTTCCGGTAATGTCGGAAATCACGTTGGTGAGCTTGAGATTCATCTGCTCTAAGGCTTTTTGCATATGTTGGATATGGGTTCCAGCATGATTGACAAGCATGGTTGGTTGTCGGTGATAAGCGCGCAATACGCTGATTTGATCGTCAGGGTGAAACGCACTTGTCAGTAGGCCATAGGCATGCAATTGCTGAATCCATTGGCAATCAACGACATCGCTCTTGCGACCAGGCGCGTGT
>JAWOJK010000244.1:0-15128 GCA_046481705.1 Desulfobacterales bacterium
CAGTGCTCTGCAGGCGCACCCGTCCGCCGTCGAGGTGGGCAAGCGTGCGGTAGCCGTCCCACTTGATCTCGAACGCCCAGTTGTCTCCCTCGGGCAGTGACGCCATCGTCGCCTTCATCGGCAGGACCGGGAACTGGAGCGCCGCCAGGTTGGCCCCCTTGCCGCCGAAAAGGCTGCGTACCGCGTCCCAACTGCCCCCTGCGTATTTTTCGGCTTCATCGACCTCATCAAAGAGATAAACCCACTTTTTCGACATCGCTGTGACCCCTTTCATTGGATGGATTCGGTTGTGCATCGGCCGGGCGCGCACGCGGATCTCTCACTCTCCCGATGGAACGCCCCAGTGCTCGGCAAAAAGAATCTGGTCCAGCGGCTTGCGGACCCTGCGGGTCGGCGGCGCATCGGCCGCGTAGCCGATCGCCAGCAGTGCGGAGACCTTGATCCGCCGGGGGATTTTCAGCAGGGCTTTGACCTTGTTTTCGTCAAACCAGCCGATCCAGCAGGACCCCAACCCCAGTTCGGTCGCCTTGAGGACCATGTGTTCCATGGCAATCCCAAGATCGATGCGGTAGTATTCAATGCCGGTGACCGTTGACCCGATCCGGTTGCTGATGATATCCAGCTGGGAGCAGCCGGCGATCACCAGCGGCGCCTGGGCCAGCCAGCGGTTGCGGACCACCGGGCGCATGGCCTGCCGGCAGAGCGCCTGGATCTGCGACCGGTCCTGGACCGCCACAAAGCGCCAGGTCTGACTGTTGCAAGCCGAGGGCGCCCAGCGGGCCGCCTCGCAGATCGCCAGCAGGTGCTCGCGCGGCACCGGCCGCGGGTCAAAGGCCCGCACGGAGCGGCGATTTTTGAGGATGCGGTCAAAGGCTGTCATGGCGTTGATAATGGTCGGAAGCCGGCTGCCGGGCGGCGGCGCGGCGCCGTTTCCGCCATGGTTCGGGGGGCATCGATTTTTTCCGCTGGCCTGCAATCGGCGCCGGGCGCTTGACCCCTCAGGCGGCCAGTTGCAGTCGCTGGAACACTATATGTAAATTCAGAATTTTTCAAGCCTTTGAAACCCTCAGGAAAAATAGCGGAATACATCGACGCGCTGCTCTCCTCGGACCGCTTCCGGGGCCAGGTGGCCCACCACAGCGTGCTGCCGCCGCAGGCGGCGCATTGGGCGGACCCGGTCGACCCCTGGCCGCCGCCGCTCGCCGCCGCCCTGCGCGCCGTCGGTATCGAGCGCCTTTACAGCCACCAGGCGCAGGCGGTGGACCTGGTGCGCGCCGGACGGCACTGCGTGGTGGCGACGCCCACCGCCAGCGGAAAATCACTGGTCTACAACCTGCCGTTTATTGAAAAGGTCGGCCGCGACCCCACCTCCCGGGCGCTGTACCTTTTTCCCCTCAAAGCCCTGGCCCAGGACCAGCTGCGGGGCTTTCGCGAGCTGGCCGCGGCGCTGGGCGGCGACGGCCCGCAGGCCGCGATCTACGACGGGGACACCAGCGCCTGGCAGCGGCGCAAGATCCGGCGCGACCCGCCCCATGCGATTTTGACCAACCCGGAGATGCTGCACCTGGCGATTCTGCCCCACCACGCCCGGTGGGCCGATTTTCTCGCGCGGCTCGAAATCCTGGTGATCGACGAGGTCCACACCTACCGTGGCATCATGGGCGCCCACATGGCCCAGGTGTTCCGGCGCCTGGGGCGGGTGTGCGCCCATTACGGGGCGGTGCCGACCGTCGTCTGCAGTTCGGCCACGGTCGGCAATCCGGGGGAGCTGGCGCGGCAGCTGACCGGCCTGGAGGTTCAGACCATCGCGCGCAGCGGCGCCCCGCGCGGCCCCCGCCACCTGGTGCTGCTCGATCCGGTCGAGAGCCCGGCGCGCACGGCGATCGCGCTGCTCAAGGCCGCCCTGCACCGGGGGCTGCGCACCATCGTCTACACCCAGTCGCGCAAGCTGGCCGAACTGATCGCCCTCTGGGCCGCCCGGCCGGCGGGCGGCTTCGCCGGGCGCATCAGCGCCTATCGGGCCGGGTTGCTGCCCGAGGAGCGCCGCGAGATCGAGCGGCGGCTGGCCGCCGGGGAGTTGCTGGCGGTGATCGCCACCAGCGCCCTGGAGCTGGGGATCGATATCGGGGATCTGGACCTCTGCCTGCTGGTGGGCTATCCCGGCTCGATTGTGGCCACCTGGCAGCGGGGCGGCCGCGTCGGCCGCAGCGGGCAGCCCTCGGCCCTGGTCCTGATCGCCGCCGAAGACGCCCTCGACCAGTACTTCATCCGCAACCCGGTCGAACTCCTGCAGCGCCCGCCGGAGGCCGCGGTGGTCAACCCTTACAACCCCGAGGTGCTCGCCCGACACCTGGTCTGCGCCGCGGCCGAGCTGCCCCTGCGGCTCGGTGAACCCTATCTTCAGGCGCCCGGCGCAACCGAAGCGCTGGACGGGCTCGAAAACAGCGGGGCCCTGCTGCGCAGCGCGGCGGGCGGCGATCTGTTTGCGGCCCGGCGGGCGCCTCAGCGGCAGGTGGATCTGAGGGGCGGCGGCGCGCGCTTCACCATCGTCCACGCCCACAGCGGCCAGGCATTGGGGGAAATCGATGCCTACCGCGCCTTCCGCGAAACCCACGCCGGGGCGATCTACCTGCACGGCGGCGAGAGCTTCCGGGTGGAGGCCCTGGCGCTTGCCACCCGCACGGTCACGGCCGCACCGCTGCGGGCCGACTACTACACCCGCGTGCGCGCCACCAAGCAGACCCGCATCCTGGCCGTGACCGACGCCGGGGTCGCGTGGGGGCTGCCGGTGTTCACCGGCCGGCTGCGGGTCACCGAGCAGGTCACGGGCTACGAGAAAGTCGGCATCCGCAACCAGGCGAAGATCGCCATCCTGGCGCTGGATCTGCCGCCGCAGGTCTTTGAGACCGAGGGCGTCTGGTTTGCGATCCCCCGGGAAATCCAGCGCGCGGCCGAAGCCGGCCAGCACCATTTCATGGGGGCCCTGCATGCCCTGGAGCATGCCGCCATCGGCGTTGCGCCCCTGATCGTGATGGCCGACCGCAGCGACCTGGGGGGGCTCGCAACCCCGTTTGACCCCCAGGTGGGCGGGCCCGCGGTGTTCATCTACGACGGTGTCCCGGGCGGGGCCGGGCTGAGCCGGGAAGCCTTCCGGCAGGCGGCAGCCTTGCTGGCGGCAGCCCAGCGGGCGATTGCCACCTGCGTGTGCGACAGCGGCTGCCCCTCGTGCGTGCACTCCCCCAAGTGCGGCTCGGGCAACCGGCCGATCGACAAGGCCGGCGCGCTGTTCCTGCTGGCGCAGCTGCGTGCCGCGCCGCCCCCCCGCAGGACAGCGGGCATCGTTGTTCAGGAACCCGCGGCGGCGGCCCTTCCACACCCCGGGCCGCCCCGGGCCGCGCTGCGCTACGGGGTGTTTGATCTTGAAACCCAGCGCTCCGCCCAGGAAGTCGGTGGCTGGCACCGGGCGGATCGCATGCGCCTGAGCTGTGCGGTGGTTTACGACGCCGGCCGGCAGGTCTACCGCGAATTCCTGGAGGACCAGGTGGACGATCTGCTGGCCGTGATGCGCGAGTTGGACCTGGTGGTCGGGTTCAACACCACGCGCTTCGACTACCGGGTTCTCAGCCGCTACACCGATTTTGACTTCCGCAGGCTCCCCAGCCTGGACATCCTCGAGGAGGTCAGAAACCGCCTGGGCTACCGCCTGTCGTTGGATCACCTCGCCTGGGCGTCCCTGGGGGCGCGCAAAAGCGGCGACGGGCTGCAGGCCCTGCGCTGGTGGAAGGAGGGCCGGATCCGCGAGATCATCGACTACTGCCGAAGCGACGTCCGGATCACGCGGGAGCTTTTCCTGCTGGGCCGCCGTCAGGGGCACCTGCTGTTTCACAACAAGGCCGGTCAAACGGTGCGGGTGCCAGTGGATTGGCGGCGCTTTGCCGTCGGTTCCGATTCCGGTCCCGCAGCGTGTGACCTCGAAAAGGAGCCGCAATGAACTGGGCGCGCGTCTACCGCAATTTTCCGGTCAACACCGAGCTCGTCTGGCTCAACAACTGCGGGGTGGCGCCGCCGGGCGGGCACATTCTGTCGGCCATGTCGGATTTTTTCGACGACTACGCCCGGCGCTGCACGCTTTGCGAAAGCGAGACCTACCCGGCCGTAAAAGCGCGCATCAAGGCGATCCTGGCCGGTCTGCTGGGCTGCGCGGCGGACGAACTGGCCCTGATCCACAACACCGCCGAGGGGATCAACTTCATCTCCCACGGCCTGCCCCTGGAGGCCGGCGACGAGGTGATCCTGCTGGAAAACGAGTACCCCAGCAACGTCTACCCCTGGCGGCACCTGGAAAGCCGCGGGGTGCTGCTGCGGACGGCGCCGATGGGGGAGAGCCCCGAGGCGTTTCTGGCCGGGCTGGAGCCCGTGATCACGCCCCGCACCCGGGTGATGGCCCTGTCGGCCGTGCACTGGTGCACCGGGATGCCGCTGCCGCTGGAGGCCGTCGGCCGCCGCTGCCGCAGCGCGGGGATCGAGCTGGTGGTGGACGGCGCCCAGGGGGTCGGCCTGCAGCCCATCGACGTGCGCCGCTGCGGCATCGGCTACATGGCCTTTTCGGCCTGGAAATGGCTGATGGGGCCGTTGGGGCTGGGGGTCCTGTTCGTCGCCCGCGAAAACCTGGACCGGCTGCCGCCGGTTTTTTGCGGTACCGAGTCGGTGGTGCGCGCCCGCGAATACCTGCCGTACCGCCGGGAACTCGACCCCACGGCCGACCGCTTCACTTTTTCGACCGCCAACTTCAACGACTGGGTCTACTTCAAGGCCGCCCTGGAATATCTGCAGGATATCGGCTTCGACACCGTGCGCCGGCGCATCTTCGATCTGTGCGCCATTTTAAGCGCGGGGCTGCGCCGTCACGGCTACCGGCTGTGCGCCGAGCGCTTTGCGGCCTGGCCCACCGGTGTCGCGGTCTGCGAGCGGCCGGGCAGCGATACGGCCGAACTGATGCAGCGCCTGAAGGCCCACGGGGTGGTGGCCGCCGAACGCCTCGGGCGGATCCGCTTCGGGCCGCACGTCTTCAACTCCGAGGACCAGCTTGCACGCGTGGTGGCTATCCTGGCGCCGCGCTGACCGAAAACACAGGCCAAGAACGCCCCTGAAAGGAGACCGGATGCCGGACAGCCCGTATGCGCGCATCGTGCGCAGCCACCTGGAGGCCTTGTTTCACGCACCCCCCCCGGACCTGGCCGCTCGGCTGGGGGGCGCCGCCCGCCAGGACGGGGTGGCCTTCCGGGCCTTCGGCGAGGCCTGTGACCTGACCCCCCGGGGGATCTTCCTTGGCGGGCGGCCGCAAACTGGCGTGCTGGGGATCCTGATCGCCCTTTACGGCCGGCATGCCCACCCGGCGCCGCAGCGGCTCGAACCATGGCGGGCCTTCAAGGATCTGCCCGGCAGCATGCCCTATGCGGGCGCCTTTGCGGCCAACGCCGAAGGGATCCTGGTGCCGAACGCCGCCAGTCTGGAGCACAACCTGGCGGCGGTGACGGCGGCGCTCGACGGCGGGCCGGGGCCGGCCGCTCTGGGGGGGGATTTCGCCTTCAGCGTGCGGCCTTTTCCGAAGATTTCCCTCTGCTATATCGTCTACCGCGCGGATGAGGAGTTTTGCGCCGCGGTCACCTGCCTTTTTTCCGCCAATGCCGATCGTTTTCTGCCGCTCGACGCGCTGGCCGACACGGCCGAGTACACCGGCCGCGGGATTATCGCCCAGATCCGAGGCGTTGCGGGTGGCGCGCGCCCGGGCGAATAAACGCCGGGGGCTACCCCGGGATCAGGCTTTGCCTGACGGCCACCAGGGTCGCCGCGTAAAGCGGCTGCCCACCTTCCATCAGCCGGGCCTCGCGGTAATGGAGGATGCGCAGCGGCAGAAAGGCGTGCAGCAGTTCATTGGGTCCCAGCAGGTAGTCGCGGCAGGACGGGGTGCAGTAGTCCGGGCCGCTGCCGGCAAGGTAGGATTCAAAGATCAGCAGCCCCCCCGGCACCAGCCCCGCAAGGATCTGGGGAAAGAGGCGGCGTTTGAGAAAGCGGATATTGACGATCAGGTTGTAGGTGCTCGGCGGGATGTCGAAGTGCTCTAGATCCGCGCAGACCGGGCGCAGGTTCGGAGGGCGGTCGGGCATGCGGCCGAGGGCCGTGTCCGAGATGTCGACGGCGTCCACCCGGAAGCCCTGGGCGGCCAGATAGCGGGCGTTGCGACCGGCGCCCGCGGCGATGTCCAGCGCCCGCCCGCCCGGTGCATGCCGCCAGAACCGGCGGACCGCCGCGGCCGGTTTGGACGCGCCGGCCCTGCGGCGGTATTTTTCATTCCAACGGGCGCGGTCACGGTTCATGGGGTGCGTTGCTCTCCGTTGAAAAGCCGAACTGCCGCCGCAGCAGACGGCGGGTGGCGGGGGTGACCGGCAGGCCGCCGAGTTCCGCGGCGGAGACCCAGCGGGCGTCCAGCGCGTCGTCGCCCGCTCTGGGCGCGCCGCTGACATACTCGGCGGCGAGATCGACGATCACGTAGTGGAAGCGCACCGCCCCGCGGGCGTCGCGCTCCACCATGTCAAAGGCGTACACCGGCGCCCCGGCACGGATGATGACGCCGGTTTCCTCGCGGGTCTCCCTTTCGGCCGCCTGCCCCAGGCTCTCGCCGAGGTGCACGCTGCCGCCGGGGATGGCCCACGTGCCCTGCGCCGGGGGGCTGCCGCGGCGCACCAGCAGCACCCGGTTGTCGCGGAACACCACGGCCCCCACGGCCACCCGCGGGCAGTCGGGGTAGACGGTCGCAGCCGGGGTCATCGCGGCTCCTTGCCCGTCGCCGCGCTCAGCCCATCGGCGCCAGGGGTTTCGCAGCCGCCAGGCGCTGGTCGTACATCTTGCCCACGCCGTAATCGCGGCGCCGCATGAACTTCTCCCGGGGCGGCCCGATGATCTGCATCTCCGGGTACTTGAGCTGAACTTCGAGCGCAATGTTCATCTCCTTGGTGCAGCCCGTGCTGTAGGTGGCGTCCTTGCCGACCCACTCCGGCGGTATCTTCTGGTGCAGCAGGTCGAAGGCGCGCGCGATATCCTCGTAGGACTGGAAGCGCCAGATGTCGATGTGGCCGCTGCGCTGGACGATTTCCCACATGTACATGAGGTCGTCGGCGTCCATCCCGGACTCGAAATAATCCGAGGGGTTGATGATGAAGGTGTCGGCCAGCTGCTCCTTGAGGTGGGTGATGAACACCGACATGATCTGCTTGGCCACCCGGAGCTTGCCCGGGATCGAACCGATGATGCCGCTGTAGAAGATCACCGTCATGCCGGCGGCCTTGGCCGCCGCCATCTGGTGGATGATGGCGCGGGCCTTTTCCTCCAGGTCGGCGTGGGAAAATTTGATGACCGCCGGGTGCCGCGCCTTGAAGGCAATCCTCACGGCGCCGCTGTCGTCGGTGCGGATATTGAAAATGTTCTGGGTGAACTGGAAATGGGTGTCGAAAATCCGGCGCTGCTGGTCCGAGCCGCGCGAGATGACGCCGTCGACTTCCTTGAAAACCCGGGCAAAGGTGGTGGTGGTCAGGAGGAAATTGAGGTTTTCGCGGGTGCCGTCGGAGAGGATGAAAATCGGGTGGTCGCTGCGCAGCACCTGGGCCAGTTCGTTTTTGCCGAGGCTTGCGCCCTGAATGTGGTAGGCGCCTTCCAGAGACTTGCGCAGGATTTCGTCGACCTGCGCGTCGTGAATGTCGACCTTGGTGAAAAGCGGCCCCTGCTTGAAGGCGATGATCACCTTGTGGCCCAGTTTGGCCAGGTTGCGGATAATGAGCAGATCCACCAGAATCTCGCCGGCCTCGTCGGCCAGCCAGAGAATCTTGCGGCTGCGGATCGCTTCACGCCGCTCATGGGAGCCGATGCCGAGAAAGTTGAAAAAGCGGTCGGCCCCGTTGCCGGTGATGCGGCGGCGGAAAATGCATTCGAAGTCCCCGATCCCCAGTTCCGCATCCCGGTCCTGCTGCCAGAGGGCGTTTTCGGCCGAAAGCGCGATCAGCCGCCGCAGCGCGATGGTTTCGGCCAGCTTGCGCACCTGGCCGAGGGTCGGCGGCAGCGGCGTCACGTCCCTCGGGTCCAGCCGGTTGAAGGCCTGCTGAAACGCCTCGCCGGCGAGCACCGCGTCGACCCGCTGGTTGCGGCGGGCCTTCTCGAAGAGGTAGGGGTCCTCGATCTGGGTGCGGTTGATGAAGATGTTGAGCAGGCGCTTCTGCAGCCGCGAGGGGATCATGATCTCGTCCCGGATTTCATGCTGGTACTTGATGCGGATAAGGGCTTCGAGGAAGGTTTTTTCGGGCTCCTCCTCGATCATGGCCTCGATCAGGGAGAGGGTGTCCTGGTAGACCGCGAGGTATTTTTTCTGGATCATCACGGAGCGCTTGCGGTCCATGATGGCCTTGAACATCTGATCCGAACAGGGGTAGTAGCGCTCATTTTCCTCGGTGTAGACCATGAAGCGCACCTGTTCGGGGGTCGCGACGTGATCCGGGTAGGCAAAATGGTCCAGGTGGTTTTCGAGAAAAAAGGCCGTGAACCAGGCGTCCTCCTCGGGGTCGCGCCCCGGAATATAGATGGGTGCGGGCTCAGGGGCGGAGGTCGCCGGGGGCGGGGGGTTTTCCGTTTGGCTCATGGGCACCATCCGTGGCGGCCGCCGCTGGGGGCCGCCGGTCGTGAATTCGTTGCGGCCGCCGGCGCGCGGTGGGCGCCAGGTGGTCGCTTGCGGATTTTGGTTTCGCTACCCGGCATGTCGGCCGGCGTCGCTTGCCAGGCACCTGTCGATCAGTTGCGGCAGGTGCGTAATCACCAGATCCGGCCGCACCCCGCGGCAGGCGCGATCGTCCTCGCGCAGGCGCAGCGAGCGGCGGTCGCCGGCAAAAAGGGCGGTCTGAAAACCGGTCTGCTGGGCGGGCCGGACGTCGTTGCGGACGTCGTTGCCGACGTAGAGCACGCCGGCCGGGGCCAGTCCTTTGCGCCTGCAGGCGGCCGCGGCGGCCTCAAAAAGCCGCAGCGACGGTTTGGCGAGCCCGCAGCGATAGGAGTAAAAGACCAGCTCCGGATCGAAGCCGAGGGCGCTGGTGTCGGCGTCCAGAAACCAGGTGAACAGCAGCGGGGTGAAAAACTGGGCGTTGGATATCAGGCCAAGCCGCAGCCCGGCCGCCTTCAGGGACCCCAAAGTTTGCGCCAGGCCGGGCATGGGGTAAACCGGGTTGGCGATCAGCTCGAACGCCACGGCGAAATCACGCGCCTTTTCGCGCGACCCCCAGTTCAGAACGGACCGCCAGATGCGGTCGATGACCACCTCCGGATGCCCCACGCCCAGAGCCTGCTGCCGGCGGTGGTGCGCCGCGATGGCTTCGAAAAAACGGTCCAGCACGGCCTCGGGCGCCTCCCGGACCCCGAAACGGGCCAGCAGCTCGGCCAGCTCGGCGCCCTGGGGACTGCCGCGGCGGGCGGTGCCGATGTCGCCCGAGGCGCTGATAAAAAGGGTGCCGTAGATGTCAAACAGGATCCCGCCGACCTTTTGCCGCAGGGCGCCCGAGGGGGCCAGCGCGGTGGGGATCGGGGCCAGCGGGCGCAGGCGGCGGGCGCTTGGCTCAGTCGCCATAAGGCCCCCACTTCAGCAGACCGAAGGTTTTCAGATCCAAAAAAGCAGCCAGCAGCACCGACTTGTCCACCTGGTGGTGCACCCGCGTGCCGATGACGCGCCGGTAGGCGGCCAACAGGCGGTCGCGGTAAACCGCGCGGTTGTAGCCCGCCAGGACGGCGTCGCGGTTGCGGCGCACCAGGTCGCGGGCGCCGGGCACCCGGCCGGGGTCCTTCAGGAAAGGGTTGGCGGCGGCCAGCTGCTGCGCCGCCCGCCGCTCGTCACGGACCCGGGCGATGACCTGCCGCTGGGCGCCTTCCGCCAGCAGGCCGAAATCCACCTGGCCGTCCTGGGTGATGTAGCCGAACGCCGCGCGCATCTCCGCCGGGGCGGGCGCCACGCCAAAGCAGCGGCAGGCGTTCTGGACGCACGCGCGCCAGCGGGCTTCGAAATCTGCCGGGTCGATCCACGCCAGGGGCACGGCCAGGCGGGTGTAAAGGTGCGCAAGCGAAATCCCCCGGCGCTCAAAGTCCCGGCAGATGTCCGGCAGCCGGCGCCCCCAGACCAGTTTGGCCGCCGCCCAGGGTTCCACGAAGGAAAACCCAAAGCCTTCCATGATGCTCGTGGTGAGGATGAAGCGCGCGCCCGCCAGCAGGCTGCCGAAATCCTGGCGGAGGCCCACGTCGAAGGCCGCGTTCAGCCCGGTCCGGCGGGTGAAGGCCTGCCAGTCGGCATGCACGACCCGGTCCTGGGGGCTGTTGGGCGGCAGGGTGACCGCCAGGCGGCAGTCAGGGGGAAAAAAGCAGGACAACAGGGCGGCTTCGCCGATGTTTTTACGCCGGATCGCCCGCACCGGGTAGAGCACCTGGGGCGGAGCGTCGGCATCCGGCGGGCCTTTGGGGCTGGGGGGCGCTGCGATCATGTTGGGGAGGAGGTGAAGCCCCCGGTGGTTCAGCCCGGCCCGATTGAGAAAGCGGTAATCGCGGGAGTTGACCACGGCATAGTGGCAGTCCGCGGGATAGGGCTGGGGGGTATAGTGCTGCGGGCGGCCGTCCTCGGCAAAATCGTGGACCTGGAGCAGGAGTCGCACGCCGCGGCGTTGGAGATCGGCCAGGACCGCCAGCAGGCGGCGGTTCTTGGCCAGCAGCGGGTTGTGGACGTGAAGCAGGTCGCAGCCTCCGGGCCAGTGGGTGCCGATCGCGGCCTGCACCGCGTCCGCGGTGGCGCTTGCCGGGTCGCGTCCGCCGCCCTGGCTGTCATAGGCCAGGCCCGGCACCGTCACCACCGGCGCCCCGATGGGGTCGGCCGGCGGGCTGCCGCTGACCACCAGGCCCTCGCCGTCGCCGGCCAGAACGTCCAACTGGTGCCGCAGCACCGTCGTGACCCCGCCGGGTTTCAGGTGGTAGTGGATAAAGGCGACCTTCATGGAGTCATCGTTTCAGCGCGCCAAGAAAAAATCCGTTCAAGGGGCCGCTGAACGCGGCACCCGCCGATGAGGCCCATGCCCTGAATTTCGACACCAAAAAAAGGCAGCGCCGTCGGAAGCGGCCCTGCCTTGGGGGTGGTCGGTGCGGCGATTGCGGGCGGTCCGGGGTCAGCTGTCGTCCTCGACGTCCAGGGAGTCGTCCTCGGCGACCTTCAACGAGGTGGAGAGGTTGCTGAGGTCCTCCTCCTCCTCGAATTCGTCCGCGCTCTCATCGTCCTCGTCGAGAAGATTGTCGATCTCGACCCCCTCGTCCTCTTCGACCTCCAGCAGCGCCTCCTCCTCGGCCGCCTTGCGCAGGATGGCCTTGTCGTCGAAGTGCAGTTCGGCGGAGGGTTGGTCGTCGGACTGCAGCAGCGTGATGATGGTCTCGCAGATCTGTTGGGTGTAATAGCCCGGCGGGTACATGTTGTGGGTCCGGATCATTCTGGCCAGGGCATCGGGCCCCTCTGCGATGGCCGTCTGGAGGGCGTCGCTGGCATAGGTTTCCTCGCACAGCAGCGAGAACATTTCCTTGTCGACCTCGGCGAATTCCCGCAGGATCAGGCGGTCGTTTTCCGGGTCTTTCAGAATCAGGTATTTCTGTCGCATATCGTTTCTCCCTTGGGACGTCGAAATTTTCAGAGCCGAACCGACCACTTACCACACTCCACGGCGGATGTCATCAACAAGTTGCCCGCCTGCCGGGCGCCCCGCTTCGGGGGCGGCCGCGGCGGCCCGGCGGCAAACCAACCGGCCTGCAGGAGGCTGCGGGGTGCGGCGCAGCCCCTACTCCAGGGCGTTGGTCATCAACTCGCCCACCAGGCGGTTGAAGCGCGCGGGGTTTTCCACCTTGCCGCCCTCACCGATCACGGCCATGTCGAACAGCAGCGCGCTGTAGTCCTTGAGGACGGGGGCCTCGCGGTCGGCCTCGAAGACGGCCTTGATTTTGGACAGCAGCGGATGGTCCATGTTGAGCTCCAGGACCCGCTTGATTTCCGGGGGGCGCTGGCCTGCTGCGCGCATGATTTTTTCCATGTAGGCGCTCATGTCGGAGTTTTCGCCGGAAAGACAGGCGATCGAATCCTTGAGGTGCGATGAGGGTTTGATGGCCTTGACGCGATCCTGCAGTTCGGTTCGGATGAACCCGAACAGGCCCTTGTAGGCTTCTTCCTGGACCTCGCGGCCGGCCTCCAGGTCCAGATCGCCCTTTTCCGCGCTCTGCAGCGGCTTTCCACCATATTCACCCAGGGCTTGCACGACCCACTCGTCCACCGGGTCGGTCATCAGCAGGACCTCGATGTTCTCGTCCCGCAGCCTTTCGAGGTGGGGGCTGTCGATCAGTGTTTTGAGGTTGTCGCCGGTGATGTAGTAGATGTGTTTCTGGTCCGGGAGCATGCCGTCGACATAGGATTTGAGCGAAACCAGGCGGTCGCCGGAGCGGGTGGTTTTGAAGCGTGCCAGGTCGGCCAGCTTTTCGCGGTTGGCCGGGTCGCTGTGGATGCCCAGCTTGAGGACCGACCCGAAGGCTTCGTAAAACGTGGTGTAGGCTTCGGGTTCCATTTGGGCCAGATGGTCAAAGAGCTTTTTGACGAGGTTGCGCCGGATGTGGGCCACCCGGGCGTCCTGCTGCAGAATCTCGCGGCTGATGTTGAGGTTGAGGTCCGGCGCATCCACCACCCCCTTGACAAAGCGGAAGTATTCGGGGATCAGTTCACGGCAGTCGTCCATGATGAAAACGCGTTTGCAGTACAGCCGGATGCCGTGGCGGAAGTCTGCCTGAAAGAGGTCCAGGGGGGCTTTGGCGGGGATGTAGAGGAGAGCGCTGAATTCGGTGCGGCCCTCCATCCGCAGGTGCAGGTGGGTCAGCGGCGGGTTCCAGTCGTGGCTCAGGTGGGTGTAGAACTCCGTGTACTCCTCGGGGCTGACATCCTGCCGGTTGCGGGTCCAGATGGCTTTCATGGAGTTGAGGGTTTCGTCCTTGTGGACCTTGCGGGTGGTGGCCCCCAGGGGCTTGTTGGCCTGGTCGCGCAGGATCTCGCCCTCGGGCAGCGGCTCCTCGGTCTCCACCGTCATCACGATGGGGTAGCCGACGAAATCGGAGTGTTCTTTGACGATCCGGCGCAGGGTCCATTCGTCGGTGAAATCGGGGGCGTCGGCGTCCAGCTGCTTGAGCTTGAGAACCACGGTGGTGCCGCGGCTGTCGCGCGCGGTGGGTTCGATGGTGTAGCTGCCGTCGCCGCTGGACTCCCAGCGCACGGCGGTCTGGGCGCCGGCCGCGCGGGTGACCAGGGTGACTTTTTCGGCCACGATAAAGGCGCTGTAAAAGCCGACCCCGAACTGGCCGATCAGCTCCGGCGAAAGGCTTTCCGCGGATTTGGCGGCGGCCAGGGCCGCCATGAAATCCGCACTGCCGCTCTTGGCGATGGTGCCGATGTTTTCCAGGACCTCCTCGTAGGTCATGCCGATGCCGTTGTCGGCGATCTCGAGGGTCCGCCCGGCCGGGTCGGGGGTCAGCCGAATCTGAAATTCCGTTCCGTCGTCCAACAGCCCGGGTTCGGTCTGCGACCTGAAGCGCAGCTTGTCGATGGCGTCCGAAGCGTTGGAAATCAGCTCGCGCAGGAAAATCTCGCGGTTGGAGTAAAGGGAGTTGATGATCAGCTTCATCAGCTGCTGGACTTCGGCCTGGAACTGGCGGGTTTCGCGCTGGCTTTCCATGGGGGGTCTCCTGTAAAAACTTGTTTTTGATATAAAATTGAGATAGTTAAGATTCTATCAGGCACGGCTGTTTTGGCTAAAAATGGGCGCAATTACCCGGTTGTCAACCCACCCCCGCAAAAATCCGGCCGCGGACCGGCTGCCAGGAGGTTTCCCGTGAAGACCATCGCTCTCATGCAGAACACGATTCAGCCATACGCCTGGGGGTCTCGAACGGCGATTGCGGCCCTGCGGGGTGAACCGCTGCCTTCCGCCGGACCCCAGGCCGAACTGTGGATCGGCGCCCACCCCAAGGCGCCCTCGCTGGTGCGCGTCGACCGGCGCTGGGTGCCGCTGCCCGAGCTGATCGCCGCGGACCCCGTCGGTGTGCTGGGGGCGGCCGCGGCGGCGCGCTTCGACGGGCAGCTGCCCTATCTCCTGAAAGTACTGGCGGCCGAGCGCCCCCTTTCGATCCAGGCCCACCCCAGCCGGGATCAGGCCCGGGAAGGGTTCGCCCGCGAAAATCGTCTCAAGATCCCCCTGGACGCCCCCCATCGCAACTACCGGGATGCCAACCACAAGCCGGAGTGCCTCTGCGCCCTGACGCCCTTTTGGGGGGTGAGCGGGTTTCGGGCCGTTCCCGAGATCCTGGCGCGCCTCGAGCCGCTGTTGGCCTCCCGGGCCGCGGGGCCGCTGGCAGACCTCGCGCACCGGGACGCCTGCGACGGCCTGCGGAACCTGTTTACCTGGTTGATGACCCTGCCCGCCACCGAGCGCGAACCCCTGGTGGCCGCCGCCGCCGCACAGGCGGCGGTGCTGGCGGATCGGGATCCGGCTTTTGGCTGGGTGGCGCGCCTGCAGGCCGAATACCCGGGGGACGCCGGCGTGCTGGCGCCGCTGCTGCTGAACCTGGTGCGCCTGGCCCCCGGCGAGGCGCTGTTTCTGCCGGCCGGTGAGCTGCATGCCTACCTGCAGGGGGTCGGCATCGAGCTGATGGCCAATTCCGACAATGTCCTGCGCGGCGGGTTGACCCCGAAGCACGTGGATCTGCCGGAATTGCTGCGGGTGTTGACCTTCGAGGAGCGCAAAATCGAGGTGCTGCGCCCCGCGGCGGCGGGCCCCTGCGAAGGGCGCTACGCCAGCCGCGCCGAGGAATTTCAACTGGCGGTGCTCACCGTCGATGGGGATCGCGTCTCCAGCGGCCCCGCCCCCCGCAGCGTTGAGGTGCTGCTGTGCGTGGAAGGCGAGGGGCGCCTGGGCGACCTGGCCGGCGAGGGCGACCTGGCGGTGCGACAGGGGCAGTCGGCCTTGGTCCCGGCTGGTGCCGGG
>JAWOJK010000348.1:0-8504 GCA_046481705.1 Desulfobacterales bacterium
TCGAAATTGAGGTCCGGCTGGTGGGAGAAGAACCGGTGGAAGTAGAACTGACGCCGCTCGGAGTCGAAGGCCCAGTTCGAGTCCTCCGTATCGGTGAAGATGATGCGGATGTCCGGGTATTTCTCGTCCGTGTCGCTCCACACGTAGTAGTCGCCGTAGGGTCCCTCGGGGTGCTCCCGGGACTGCTGGAACCACTCGTGCTGGTCCGAGGTGTGGTTCAGCGGCAGGTCGATGACGATGCGCATATTTCGTTCGTGCGCCTTGGTCACCAGCTCCTTGACTGCCGCCCCGCCGGCGCCGGGGGCTGCATGAAAGCCTTTGCCGGTCTATTTGCGCAGCTCGACGCCACCCCCACCACCAACCTCAAGGTGGCCGCGATGGCCGACTATTTTCGGGCCGCTGCCCCGGCGGATGCCGCCTGGGCAGTCTATTTCCTCACCGGCCGCAAACCCCGCCAGTCCGTGCCCACCGCCCGGCTGCGGCAGTGGGCGGCCGAGGAAGCCGATATCGCGCCCTGGCTGTTCGACGCGGCCTACGAAGCGGTCGGCGACCTGGCCGAAACCATTGCGCTGCTGCTGCCCGCGGGGCAGGGGCCCGTCGCAGGCGCGCTGCACGAATGGGTCGCCGACCGGCTTCTGCCCCTGGGGGCGCTGGCGGAGGGCGATCAGCGGCGGGCGGTGGTCTCGGCCTGGTCGCAGATGGGGGCAGGCGAGCGCCTGGTCTGGAACAAACTGATTACCGGGGGCTTCCGGGTGGGGGTCTCCCAGCGGCTGGTGACCCGCGCCCTGGCCGCCGTCAGCGGTCTGGATGTCGCCCTTCTGGCCCATCGTCTGATGGGGCACTGGACGCCCGACGCCCGTTTTTTTCGGGAGCTGCTGACCCCTGAAACCGCCGACGCGCACGCCAGCCGGCCGTACCCCTTTTTTCTGGCCCACCCGCTGGAGGGTTCGGCGGCGGCGCTGGGGCCGGTCACCGGGTGGCAGGCCGAGTGGAAGTGGGACGGGATCCGGGTGCAGCTCATCCGCCGTGAGGGGCGCGTGTTTCTCTGGTCACGGGGGGAGGAGCTGATCACCGAAGGCTTTCCCGAACTGGCGGCCGCCGCCGCCGCGCTGCCCGAGGGGACCGTCGTAGACGGCGAGATTCTGGCCTGGCAGGGCGGGGCGCCGCTGCCGTTCACTGCGCTGCAGCGCCGCATCGGCCGCCAACAGGCCAGCGCGCATCTCCAGGCGCAGGTGCCGGTGGTGCTGATGGCATTTGATCTGCTGGAGGCCGACGGGCGAGACCTGCGCCCGGCGCCGCTTGACGTGCGCTGCGAGCGGTTGGCGGCAGTTCTGGCGGCGGTCGGGGAGCGCCGTCTGCGGTATTCCGCGCCGCTTGAAAACCGGAGTTGGTCGGAGCTGGCCGATCTGCGCCTCGGCGCCCGCCAGCGGGGCGTCGAGGGCTTGATGCTCAAAGCGCGCTCCTCGGCCTACGGCGTCGGCCGGCGCCGTGGGGCGTGGTGGAAATGGAAGGTCGATCCTTTCAGCGTGGACGCCGTTTTGGTCTATGCCCAGGCCGGTCACGGCCGCCGCGCCGGACTCTACACCGATTACACCTTCGCCGTCTGGGACGGCGCGGCGTTGGTGCCCTTCGCCAAGGCCTATTCGGGTTTGAGTGACCTTGAAATCCGCGAGGTGGACCGCTTCATCCGCCGCAACACCCTTGAAAAGCACGGCCCGGTGCGGGCCGTGGCCCCCGAGCTGGTCTTTGAGATCGCCTTCGAGGGCATCGGGGCTTCCAAACGCCACAAGTCGGGGGTGGCCGTGCGCTTTCCGCGTATCGCCCGCTGGCGCCGCGACAAGCGCCCCCGGGACGCCGACAGCCTCGCCGGCCTGCGGGCGCTGATGCCCCAGGCCGGCATTGACAATTTCGCCCCGGGCGCGTAGTCTTCCGCTGTCAAATCGCCGTAACGGCGCCCCTTCGGCGGCGTGTTTGCGTGCACGCCAGACGCCGCCGGGGGGCGCCGGTAAAAATCACCCCCACCCTGGAGGTTCGCATGTTCATCAAGATCCCAGTTCGCACCCGGTGTGCGGCGCTGTTGCTGGCCGTGACCGCTTTGCTGCTGTTCTCGTTTCACCCGGCCGGGGCCACCTCCGCCGGCACCACCCCGGAGCAGGCGCTGGTCGACAAGGCCCGCATCACCCTAGACAGCTTTATCGGGGATCCCCAAATGACCTGGCTGAAAGACAACCTCAGACAGGCCAAGGGGGTCTTGGTTATTCCCGACATGTTCAAGGCCGGCTTCTTTTTCGGCGGCTCGGGCGGAAGCGGCGTGCTGCTGGTGCGCGACGATGAAACCGGCGCGTGGCGCGGGCCCGCTTTTTACATCCTGGGCTCCGTCAACTGGGGGCTGCAGATCGGCGCCCAAAAGGCCGAGGTGGTCATGATGGTCATGTCGTCCGGGGGCATCAGGGCCCTGCTGTCCTCCAACTTCAAGCTCGGGGGTGCCGCCTCGGTGGCGCTCGGCCCCATGGGGGTGGGCGCCGCGGGTGCCACGGCCCCCAATCTCAGTGCGGACTACCTCTCCTTCAGCCGCGCGAGAGGCGCCTATGCCGGGCTGGTCCTGGACGGGGCGGTTGTCAAGGTCAACCACAACGCCAACCGGGCCTACTTCAACGAAGAGGTGACGCCGGCGGACATCCTGGTGGCGGGGCGGGTGACAAACCCGCAGGCCGCGGAACTGCTGCGGGCCGTGAGCCAAGCGGGCCGCTGACCCCCAACCGCCCCAGCGACCGGCGCGCGGGGTCTCAGGATGGGAACATGCCCAGTGACAACGGGATGCGGGCGACGCTGAACACCCTCTACGGGGAAACCAAAGGTGCCAGGGCCCATGCGCGCGTCATGGCCGTGCTGGCCTCGCAGCCGGCGGCGGGGACCCCGCCGCCCCGCTTTTCCCAAAAAGACGCGGTGCTGATCACCTACGGCGACACGCTGAAGGCAGCGGATCGTCCCCCCCTGCAGAGCCTCGGGGTCTTCGCCCGCCAGTACCTGGAGGCGGTTTTTTCGGCCATTCACATCCTGCCCTTTTTCCCCTGGTCATCCGATGACGGGTTTTCGGTGAAAGACTTCACGGCCGTCGACCCCGCCTTGGGCGGCTGGGAAGATATCCGCGCCATCGGCCGCGATTTCGATCTGATGGTGGATCTGGTGGTCAACCACATCTCGGCTGAAAGCGACTGGTTTCGGTTTTATTTGGAGGGCCGGGCGGGGTTCGCGGACCTGGCCATTGCCGTCGACCCCGCCACCGATCTCTCCCGGGTGACCCGCCCGCGGTCGCTGCCGCTGCTGACCGAATTCAGGAAAAGCGACGGCACCCCGGTACACCTCTGGACGACTTTCAGCGCCGACCAGATCGACCTCAACTACCAGAGCCTGGATGTGCTCGAACGGATGCTGGCGGTCCTGCTGTTCTACGTCGCCCAGGGCGCGCGCCTGATCCGGCTGGATGCCATCGCCTACCTTTGGAAAGAGATCGGGACGACGTGCATCCACCTGCCGCGAACGCATGCCTTGGTTCGGCTCATGCGGCAGGTGCTGGACCAGGTGGCGCCAGGGACCCTTCTGGTCACCGAAACCAACGTGCCCCACGCGGAGAACGTCCGTTATTTCGGCGACGGCCGCAACGGGGCCCAGATGGTCTATAATTTCACCCTGCCGCCGCTTCTGCTCTACACCTTTCTGCGGGGCGACGCCGGTGAACTGACCCGCTGGGCGCGCGCGCTGCGGCTGTCTTCGGAGCGCACCACATTTTTCAACTTCACCGCCTCCCACGACGGCATCGGGGTGCGCCCCCTGGAAGGGATCCTGCCGCCGGCTGCGCTGGATGAGCTGCTCGTCCGGGTTCGCGCCAACGGCGGGCGGGTCTCCACCCGGCGCAGCGCCGACGGCTGCGACAGTCCCTATGAACTGAACATCACCTACCTCGACGCCCTGCGGATGCCGGGACCGGAACCCGACCCCCACCTCGTCGACCGTTTTCTCGCCGCACAGGCGATCCAGTTGGCGCTTCCCGGGGTGCCGGGGGTTTACCTTCACAGCCTGCTGGGCTCGCGCAACTGGCAGGCGGGGGTTGCCCAAACCGGTCAGGCCCGCAGCATCAACCGCCAGAAGCTCGACCTGAACCGCGTCTGCGCCGAACTGGCCGATCCGTCCAGCCTGCGGGCGCGTATTTTTCACCCGCTGCGCGAACTACTGCGCATCCGCCGCGGGCAGCGCGCTTTTCACCCCAACGCGGCTTTTGAAGTATTGGATCTGTCCCCGGCGGTCTTCGGCCTGCTGCGCGCGACCGCCGGGCAGGCGGTCTGTTGCCTGACCAATGTGACGGAGCGTCCGGCGGCGGTTTCGCTGGCCCCGCTGGGGCTGACCTTTCCGCGGCGCGACCTGCTCAGCGGCCGTCCGGTTGCCGCGCCGCAAATTCGCCTGGATCCTTACCAGGTGCTCTGGCTGGACGGCTGACTTTTTGCCATGACTTTTAAAAATCGAACTGATTCGAGGATTGCACCGCAGGAGCCCGCTATGCCCAAGGCAGACCCTTTCAGCCCGTATGTGCTCAAGAATTTTCGCCTCCGCAACCGTCTGGGGGTGGCCCCCATGACCCGCATGTCCTCGCCGGGCGACAGCATTCCGCGTCAGGATGTGCTGGATTTTCTGGTGCGCCGGGCGCGCAACGGCGCCGCCCTGGTCTATACAGAGGCCATCGTCACCGACTACGAGAGCGCCCAGGGCTATCCCGGCCAGGCGCGTCTTACGACCCAGCGCCAGATCGACGCCTGGGCCCCGGTGGTCGGGGCTATCCGCGAGGCCGGGGCGCTGTCCGTGATGCAGATGTTCCATTGCGGGCGCATGGCCTGGCCGGCGGTCAATCCCGCCGGGCGATCGATTGCCCCCAGCGCGCTGACGCCGCGGCAGAAAAACCCGCTGACCGGCGAGCCCTACCCGGTTCCGGACGTCATGAGCCCCTTTGACATCGCGCACGTCATCACCGGGTTCGTGGAAACCGCCCGGGGCGCTGTCGCCGCCGGCTTTGACGGCATTGAGATTCACGGCGCGCACGGGTATCTCATCAGCCAGTTCCTCTCCGCCTACAGCAACCAGCGCAGCGACGACTATGGCGGCAGTGTCGAAAATCGCTACCGCTTCGCCCATGAGGTGATTCAGGCGGTGCGGGCAGTGGTGCCGGCCGATCGCCTGCTGGCGTTCCGGATTTCCAACTGGGGGGTGGCCGATATGCAGGTATCGCTCTTTGAAAGCCAAGCCGAATACCAGGAGATCATTCGGCGGCTTGGGGCGGAGGCCCTGGACGCGATCTCGGTTTCGACCTACGACTTTCAGGCCAAGGCCTTTGGCACCGATCACACTATGGCCCAGCTCACCCGGCAGGCCAGCGGTCTGCCCACCATGGTCTGCGGCCGGATTTTCGACCGCGAGACGGCGGAAGCTGCCCTGGCGGATGCCGACATCGCGCTGAGCGGCAAATCGATTCTGCTCAATCCCGACTGGGTGGCCGACCTGCGGGCCGGCAAAAAACTTCCGGCATATACCGCCGAGGACGCCAACGTGGCCTACACGCACCAGCCGCTGCCCTGATGCGGCCCGTCGAAAAGGCCCGGCAGCCACCGGTGCCGGCGGCAACGCTGGTCCTGCTGCGCGACGACCCCGAGGGACTGCGCGTCCTGCTGCTGCGCCGCCACCGCCGGCTGGCGTTTCACGGGGGCGCCTGGGTGTTTCCCGGCGGACGGATCGAACCGGCCGATTGGGGGGCTGGAAAACCCGATCCCCTGGCCGCCGCGCGGCGCGCGGCGGTGCGCGAAACCCGGGAAGAAGCCGGCCTCAGCCTGCCGCCGGCGGCCTGCGTGCCGCTGTCCCGCTGGACCACCCCGCGCGGGTTGCGCCGGCGTTTTGTGACCTGGTTTTTTGCCGCCCGGGTGGCGCCCGCCGTCCAGGTTCGCATCGACGGCCGGGAGATCGTCGAGAGCCGCTGGCTGAGCCCCGCGGCCGCTTTGGGCGCCCGCCAGGCCGGTCAGCTGGCGCTGCCCCCGCCGACCTTTGTGACCCTCTGGGAGCTGTCCGGCTGGGGCGATGCGCAAACCGTCCTGGCCCATCTGGTGCGTCGCCCGCTGCCGCGTTTCAGGCCGCGGCCCTGCACGGCCGGGGGTGTTCCCATCCTGATTTTCCGGGGGGATGCGGCCTGCAGCGGGGGGCCGCTGGCGGGGCCCGGCCCCCGGCACCGGCTGGTGATGTGCGCCGAGGGTTGGCGCTACATGTCGCCGGCGGCCCCTGAGGCGCAACCGCACCGCACCCACAACCTGTAGCGAAACCATTCAAGGAGAGCCAACGTGGACGATCAGACCACCCTGCTGGAGGGCAAAACCATCGGTTTTATCGGCGCCGGCAACATGGCCGAGGCGATCATCAAGGGACTCATCAGTCGCGGGGTGGTGCTTCCCGAACGGGTGCTGGCCTCCGACGTTCTGGCCGCCCGGCGGGCATATATCGCCGACACCTACCGGGTCGGCGTGGAGGAGGACAACCGCCTCTTGGTGGACAAGGCCGATGTGCTGGTCCTGGCCGTCAAGCCGCAGGTCACCGGGCCGGTGTTGGAGTTCGCGGGGGCGGCCATGGGACCCGACAAGCTGCTGGTCTCGATTGTCGCCGGCGTCCCGGTGGCCGCCATCGCCACCCTGGTGGCGTCCGGCACCCGCATCATCCGCACCATTCCCAACACGCCCCTGATGGTCATGGCCGGTGCCGTCGCGATTGCCGCCGACAGCCCGGCCCTGCCGGCCGACTTCGCCCTGGCGCGGCGCATTTTCGACGCCTGCGGTCGGACGGTCATGATCGAGGAGAAGCTGATGGATGCCGCCACCGGTCTTTCCGGCTCGGGACCGGCCTACGTCTTCCTGATGATCGAGGCGCTGGCCGACGGCGGGGTCAAGGCCGGGTTGACCCGCGAGGTGGCGCTCACCTTGGCCGCCCAGACCCTGTTGGGCGCCGCCCGCATGTGCCTCACCTCCGGCCGGCACCCCGGAGAGCTGAAGGACATGGTCACCTCACCCGGCGGGACCACCATCGCCGGCATTCACGCGCTGGAGATCGGCGGGGTGCGCGCGGCGCTGATGAACGCCGTCGAAGCCGCCACCCGGCGATCCAAAGAGCTTGGCAGGCTGTCTTAGGTGCCTGTCACCGCCGTCACCCGTATCCAAAGGAGGAGGTGCATGCCGGCATGCCCCGTCAGCCTGCTGCAGCAGAGGGAAATCGAGGCGCAGATCGCGGCCCCGCTGATCGCCGAGTATGCGGCGGTCATGGGCTGGCAGGCGGCCCTGGAAACGGCGGCGCGCGCCATCCAGCGCCTGGCGCGCGCCGCCGGGCGGCAGGCGGCCGAAGCCGCCGGGGCAGACAGCCTGGCGGCCCTGGCCGGGGTGGTGGCAACGCTCTGGGCGCGCGACGGCGCACTGCAGATCGAGATCCTGAGCTGCGATGCGGCACACCTCTTTTTCAATGTCACCGGCTGCCGCTACGCTGAACTATACGCCCGCATGGGAGTTAAGGAATGCGGTTTTGCGCTCTCCTGCAGCCGGGATGCGGCCTTCGCCGCCGGCTTCAATCCGGCGATCCGGCTGCAGCGGCGTCAGACCATCATGGCCGGCGCGCCGTTTTGTGATTTTCGCTTCACGCTGGACGGCTGAGGGCCGGTTTTCAGCATCCCCCAGGACCCGTAAGGAGTGGTGGCATGGCAGACAGGCGTGCGCCCGGTTTTTTGCAGCGCAGCGCTCGGCGCATCCGGCGGGAACGGTTCCTGTTTCTGTTGGTCGCCCTGCTGGCGCTGCTGGTGCTCTCACCGCTCCTGGATGGCCGCGTTCACCTTCATCAGCTCATGAACCTGTTCTACACGTGGGTGCTGATGGCGGCGGTTTACGCGATCAGCCAATCCAGGCGGCAGCTGGTGTCGGCCGCATTGTTGGCCCTGCCCATGCTGGTGGCCATGTGGGCGGCTCCGGTGGTCAAAATTGCGCACCTCGAAAACTGGGGGCTGGCTTTTGGAAGCGCCTTTCTGGCCTTTGTCCTGGTGATGATCATCGGCCACATCGCCTGCTGTCAGCGGATCGAGCGCGACCTGCTATTCGGTGCCATCGTGGTCTACCTGTTGATGGGACTGATGTGGGCGCTGACCTTTGAACTCTTGGAACGTCTGGCGCCCGGCGCGTTTAAATTTCCCGAAAGCCCCATCGGCGAGGACCGCTACCGCTTCATTTATTTCAGCTATGTCACCCTGGCCACCCTTGGCTACGGGGACATGACCGCCGCGACGTCCTTGGCCGGTGCATTGACCATTCTGGAGGCGATCATCGGCCAGATGTACCTGGTGGTGGGGGTGGGCTGGCTGGTGGGTATTTATATTTCCCAGAAGATGGCGGCGCGTGAAAGCCGGCGGCCAACGGAGGCGAGGTGTCCCCCGCCGGCCGCCG
>JAWOJK010000357.1:0-5473 GCA_046481705.1 Desulfobacterales bacterium
TTACTTTTTACCGGTCCATCAAAATTTGAAGCCCCGAACCCATGTTTTTATTCATTCGATCAGGGCCGTTGGACCTTGAAAAAGGAGGAAACGTGACTGAAATCAACAGCGGTTCAACACCCGGTGACGGCGTCACGCGGCGAGGCTTTATCAAACTGGCGGGCTGCGCCGCCTTCGGGGGGGCGACAGCGATCGCGCTTCCCGACATCGCCATGGCCGCCAAAAAAGATCGTGCAAAACCCGCTCTTCCGCCGGAAAACCAATTCTGGGAAAGCATCCGGCAGGAATTCATCCTCGATCCGGACGTGGTCTATATGAACATCGGCACCACCGGGGCCATGCCCCGCAGGGTGTTGGAGAATTACGTGCAGTATAACCAATTGGCGGCGTCGCGTCCACGCACTTTTGAAAGCGAGCTCGGCGCCACCTTCGGCCTGCCGGACCAGCGGGCCCAACTGGCCGCCCAGTTCGGTTGCAACGCCGATGAAATCTGCCTTTCCCGCAATACCACCGATGGCATGGACGCCATCATCAACGGCCTGGAATTCAATTCTGGCGATGAGATTCTGCTGACCCACCACGAACACATCGGGGCCCTCTCGCCGCTCAACGTTCTCCAGGATCGTTACGGGGTGGTGCTCACCGAGGTGGAAATACCGGTGCTGGACGTCCGCAGCGCCCGCCAGTTCATCGAGCCTTTTGCCCGTAAAATTTCCGGGCGCACCAAGGCCATCGTCTTCTCGCACATTACCTACAAAACCGGCACGCGGTTGCCGGCCAAGGAACTGTGCCGATTTGCCAGGGAAAAGGATTTGATCTCGATTGTGGACGGGGCCCATGCACCCGGCATGCTCAAACTGGATTTTCACGACATGGGCTGCGACTTCTATGCCGGGGCCGGCCACAAGTGGCAGTGCGGCCCCGGCAGCACCGGCATCCTCTACATGCGCAACCACGGCGAGAATCTGCCCAAATTCTGGTCCCAGAACTGCTCAACCTACACCTTCCTGGCCCAGCCGTCGGGCAACCTGCGGGGACAATTCGACATCGCCTACGCCATGCAGTACCGGGGGCAGGCCAACATTTCCGCTCAGCTGGCGATGGTGGATGCCTGCAACATGTGGGAGCGGATCGGCCGGGATCGGATCGAGGCCTACGTTTGCGGACTGAGCGGCCACCTGAAAAAGGCGCTGCGGCAGAAATTCGACCGCCAGGGGACCTTTTTCTGCCCGGAAAAGCCTGAATTCGCCAGCGGCCTGACGAGCTTCAACCCCTTTGACGACGTCACCGACGGGGCCAGGCTCACAACCTACGTCCAACGGCTTGAGGACGAATACGGCTACCAGGCGCGCTACACCAACTTCAGGCTGTTTCAGGATGACCTGGACGACACCTACGCTGTGCGCGTTTCCACCCACCTGTTTCACAACCGGGAGCAGATCGACGGCCTGGCGGCGGCCATGTTCGATCTCTACGGCCACATGCGAGGATAGGGTCGCGAACGCTCCGGAGTCCTTGCAAAATTTTGGGCTTTCTATAAACAGGCGACCGATACGTCGGCGCGTGAAGGGGATGCGGCCCCGTCGCGCGCCGACGACTCCCGATATGCCCCGGCGCACATCGCCACCTAAAATGCCGGTGGGGCACCCCTTGGCTGCGATTCAATCCGGTTTCGGGCTCAGTTTGGGCCGTTTCCAGCCGATATGAGCTTTTAGGCCGTGTTGTTTGGCCTGCGCCAACGATCGGCCGCCGTTCCCCGCCATTTCCGAGGAGAAAAGCCATGCTGCGGGTGTCCTGCTCTGTGTTTTGGGTTCTTTGGTTTCTACTCGCGCTGCCCGTAAACGCAGCCGCCGCCCCTGCGGCCGGGGATCTGCCGGAAATTTTAAAGCGCGGCGAACTCCGTCACATCGGTGTGCCCTACGCCAAGTTTGTCACCGGCAGCGGCGACGGGTTCAGCTGCGATCTGATCCAGGAGTTCGCCCGGGAGTTGGGGGTCCGCTATGTTTACGTGCGATCCTCCTGGAAAACCGTCATCAGCGACCTGATCGGCCAGGAGTTCGCGGTCAGCGGCGACGACGTCAGAATTACGGGGACCGCGCCGGTCAAGGGCGACCTGATTGCCAACGGTCTGACCATTCTGCCGTGGCGCCAGAAGTTATTCGATTATTCCCGTCCCACCTTTCCGAGCGGTGTCTGGCTGATCGCAAGGGCCGATTCGGCGCTGCAGCCCATCACGCCCAGCGGCGATTTGAACCAGGACATCGCACAGGTCAAGGCCCTGCTCGCGGGTATCAGCGTTTTGTGCATGCCCGGCACATGCCTGGACCCCGGTCTCTACGGGCTGAACAACATCGGCGCCACCTTGGTGCCGCTGCCGCTGAAAATGAACGAATTTGCCCCGGCGGTGATCAACGGCAGCGCCGAAACCAGCCTCCTGGACGTGGCCGATTCGCTCATCGCGTTGGAGAAATGGTCGGGAAAAATAAAAGTGATCGGTCCGCTCTCGCTGCCGCAAACCATGGGGGTCGGGTTTCCCAAAACCTCGCCAAAGCTTTTGAGCCGCTTCAACGCCTTTTTGGACCGCATCCAAAAGGACGGCACCTACATGCAACTGGTCGACAAGTACTATCCGGGGGTGGAGGTCTATTTTCCGGAGTTTTTCAACTTAGATTAAAAAATCCTGTTCCCGGTTTTACCGCCATGTTGCTGCACAGACGAATCACCCGCAAAAGAGAGAGCATTTTCCTGCTGGTCACCGCCGTTGCCCTGGCCGGTTACATCGGCTTTGTCCTATACACCAACTTCCTTTCCCACAAAAAACTGCGTGAGACATCCATCCGGCTGATCAGCCAGGAGATGGACAAGCGCGCCACCGATCTGCGCTATTTTTCTGAAACCCTCCGCAAGGAAGTCCGTGGCCTGGCTTTCAGCGGAAAAATCGACCTTTTTTTTGAAAACAAGGCCTTGGGAATGTCCATGGAGTACGGTCTGCGGTCAACCCTGCGGGCCCTGGGCGGCACCTTTCAAACGTTCGTCGAACAGAAAAATCTCAACACCCAGCCCATATTCGCCCGCCTTGTCTTTCTGGACCACGAGGGCCACCCGCTGATCGACACCGATCCGCCGGGGTTTCAGCAGGAGCTGCCGGCGCATGCAAAACGGTTTTTTACGGCACGCCCCGAAGGCTTTTTTCTTGATTTTGATCACAAGCGCATCTGGCCGGAAGTCGTTTACACCGCGCCTTTTTTCTTCAAAGGAAACTACACCGGCCAGATCGTCGCCTGGCTGATCCCGCAAAACGTTTTCAGCCACTTTCTCACGCCCCCCTCGGCGTCGGTAAGGCACACCGGGATTGTCTACAGCCGCGACCATGTTCTGATACAGGCGGATGAGGAGGTCTTCAAGCGGCCTGAAGAACGGGGCGTTTTTCTGGATGAGCAGCACTTCAGTGCGCTTTTGCAGCACCACCGGGAAAGCGGTGAAACCGCCATGCTGCAGGCGGCGGTCAATGGAACGCCTTTCACCCTGTTTGAAGTCTGGCAGCTGGACGAAATTTTCGGTAAAACATCGCCGCGCACCCTTCTGCTGGCCATGGCGTTGCTGGCCGTGGTGGTTATGGGCGCCCTGGGGTACATGGTCCTGGTGGTCACCCAGAACCGGGTGCTGCACACCCGGATTATTGATGCCCGCAAGAAAGAGGAAGAAATCGCGGAAAAAAACCGGGAACTGAAGGCCGAGATCGACGAGCGCATCCGGGCGGAGGAGGCGCGCGCCCAGCTTGAAATCCGGCTGCAGCGCGCGGAAAAAATGGAGGCGCTGGGCACGCTGGCCGGGGGTGTCGCCCACGATCTGAACAACATCCTGTCAGGAATCGTCGGCTACCCGGATTTGTTGCTCATGGAGGTGCCCGAAGAAAGCCCGATGCGCTCGGGGATCCTGACCATCAAAAAATCCGGCGAAAAAGCCGCGGCCATCGTCCAGGATCTGCTCTACCTCGCCCGGCGCGCGGTTCCCGACAAGCGTGCGGTCGATCTGAATGACATCGTTCAGGAGTATCTGAAAAGCCCCGAATATCAGAAACTGCACTATTATCACCCCGAGGTGAAAACGCTGACACGCCTGGAGGCGCGCCCGCTGCCGATTTCCGGGTCTCCGATGCACCTCTCGAAAGCCTTCATGAATCTGGTGTCCAACGCCGCCGAGGCAATGCCCCATGGCGGCACCATCGAGGTCGCCACGGCCAACACATACGTGGACCGGCCCTTCCGCGGTTACGATTCGGTCGAAGAGGGCGAATACGTGGTATTGGAGGTTCGTGATAACGGCATCGGCATCGCCCCCGAAAACATCGAAAGAATTTTTGAACCGTTTTACACCAAAAAAACAATGGGTCGCAGCGGCACGGGGCTGGGAATGGCTGTCGTCTGGGGTACCGTCAAGGATCACCACGGGTACATCGACGTTCAGAGCGCGGAGGGGCAGGGGACGACCTTCAAACTCTATTTGCCGGTGACGCGCCAAGCCTTAGCCGAAGTCGATCGCTCCTACAACCTGGAGGATTACCTCGGCCAGGGTGAATCAATCCTGGTGGTGGACGATATGCCGGAGCAGCGTCAGATTGCCACGATGATGCTCGAAAAGCTGGGGTACACCGTCAACACGGCCGCCAGCGGGTCGGAAGCGGTGGATTACGTGGCGGAAAATCCGGTGGACCTGGTGGTGCTGGACATGATCATGGATCCGGGGATCGATGGCCTCGAGACCTATCAGCAGATCAAAAGCCTTCATCCGGATCAGAAAGCCGTGATTGCCAGCGGCTTTTCGGAAACCGATCGCGTCAAGGCCGCCATCGAACTGGGGGTATCCGAATACGTCCGCAAACCTTACTCGCTGGAGAAAATCGGTCTGTCGGTGCGCCGGGTATTGGGGCCTGCTGAAAGCGCTGCGTAGGACGGGATATTTCGCTGCCGGGGGGAGCCGCAGGGGAGGCCATGAGGGTCGATCTTTCGATGAACCCCCTCACATCTCCAAAGCCGCGAAACGATCCCGACGAACGATAGTACCGCGAATTACAGCCCCTCCCGGGTGGCCGCTGGCGTCGAAGCCTCCCTGCCGACCGCTGGTTTCGTCCGGCATAGCCGGGTCCTGCAACACCCTTCAGAAACAGGGGGTTTCGTCTGCGGCGCTGGTTTCAAGCTGCTTGCGAATTTCCTTCAGGGTTTGTCGATAAACCTCTGCCAGCGGCCCCCCGAGGGCGACGGCCTGCCGGGCGGCCGGAAGGGCCTCGGTCGTGCGCCCCTGGGTCATCAGCACCTGGGCCAGGTTGTTGTAGGCGGCGCCCGCCTCGGGGTGGAGGCTGACGGCATCCTTGAAAGCCATTTCGGCCGCGGTCAGATCTCCCATGGCATAATAACTGTTGCCGATCCCCATGCGGGCCGCCAGGCTCTTCGGCCAGCGGGCCAGCGCGGCCCGG
>JAWOJK010000075.1:0-5645 GCA_046481705.1 Desulfobacterales bacterium
GACAGCCCGTACTTCAATTCCTTGTCTTCGATGCTGTGGCCGCCGATCAGAACCACCCCGGCTTCGGACAGTTTGTCCAGCCCGCCTTGGATGATCTGGCGCAGAACCGAGAGGTCCATCTCTTTGACCGGAAAGGCCACCAGGTTCATGGCGGTCTTGGGGGTCCCGCCCATGGCGTAGACGTCGCTCAGGGCGTTGGCCGCGGCTATCTGGCCGAACCAGTAGGGGTCGTCCACGATGGGGGTGAAGAAATCCACCGTCTGGATCAAGGCCAGATCCTTTGACACTCGGTAAACCCCGGCATCATCGGCCCGCTCCAAGCCCACCATGACATTCTCGTCGGTTGGGATCAGCATGCCGCAGAGCGCCTTGTCCAGGTCCCCTGGAGCCAGTTTGGACGCTCAGCCGGCCCCCGTGACCGTCTCGGTCAGGCGAATTTTAGCGGTACCCGCCATGGTCGTCCTCCTGTAGATTTCCGCCCAGCGCTTTTTGCAATGCCTGCGGAATGGTGTCAATCAGTTCGCACACCTGCGTCGCAGGTGTCGGTCGGGCATAAAAACCCGTCCAGCGATTGGCCCTGGCCGCCAGAACAGCGGCCCTGGCGGGGGTTAAATCGCCGCCGCACAAAACGCTCAGCATCCCGGTGAGGGTGTCACCGGTGCCGCCGATGGCCTCCATGGCCTCAAACGATGGGGTCTCCACGGTTGCGATGACGCGCTTTTCATCTGCGATATAGTCTCTTTGGCCTTTCACCACAAGATACCGGGCGGCATTCTGATGCTGGTAGGCGCGCCGGATCAAATTGGGCACATCGGCGTCCTGGTGCAGGATAAAGCCCCGTGTATAGAACGGATGGGGGGCGATTTCATCCGCCAAAAAGGCCAACTCGCCGACATCCGGTGTGAAAAAGTCGTAGCAGGCCGACTGCCCGCTCATTTTTGCGGCATACATGAACCCGGCATCGGCGATCAGCGTGGGCCGTGGTGTCATGGTTTCGACGGCAAACAGCACCTTGTTGTGCCAGTCTGCATCCGGCTGGAGATAGTGAAATGTCAGCACCCGAAACGAAAACTCAGGCAACTGGCGCGCAAGAAACTGATAGAGTTTGCGGCTGCCGTCGCCCTTGCCGATATCCCCGACCAAAAAAGCGTAAATCTCCGGACCGCCGCGCGATTCGGCCGTCTTGAGCGCGGCTGCCAGCAGGGCCGGCGTGCCCCGGTTGATCGCGATGCGCCGGCCCGCGATGATCAACTCGCCGCCGATCAAGCGCACCGGTCCATGGACCAAGGGAAAATTCGGGTCAGGCACCGTGCCGACAACCCCTAACATTTTCGACGCAGCTCCTGGTAGGCGAGTTCCAGGGCATAGCCGCACAGGGTATGGCCCAAATCCCTCGGCCGGGGCGCCTGCGCCAAGGTTTTTCCCACCATTTCCTGGGCTAAATAAGGCACGTCCGGGCACCCGCCGCCTGAAATGTTCACGATTATTAGATCCACTTTTGCGATCGTGATTTTCATGTTGGCCGCACGCACCATCAGGTAGTCGCCAAAGTCCTTGGTCTGGAAAAGGTCTACGGGCGCCAGCAGCGGGGCCGTCACCGGCACGACTGAAAGTGGCTGGATATCGGCGCTGGCGAGGGTCCGCCGAATATTCAGCTCCTCCATCAGCGGAAATTCGATCACCAGATCACATCCGGTTTGAATCTCCGGCGGCGGCCCCATCACCCGCACGGACCAGCCCGATTTTTTAAGGACGTTTTCGGCTTGGATGACGTCGCTGGTATTCTCAAAAACCAGAATGCCGCGATCCGCCGATGGCCTCCCGCTGTTTTTGCGGTCCCCCGGTTGTCGCTTTCTAAAAAACCCGAACACCGCTTAATCCTTTGCAATCGCGATTCGGTAGCCGTCTGCCTCAGGGGCGACGGCCTCAACCCGGTAGCCCTGACTGGCGGCGGCGCGCATCACGTTTTCCTTGGACGTGTCGGTGTCCACCAGAACCACAAGCTCCTTGTCTTTGCCGTTCTTGATGGCATCCAATGTCAAGATAACCGGCTGGGGACAGGAAAGCCCGCGTGCATCTATAATTGTTGTCATGTGATATCTCTTTATGCAACTTTTCTTCGCATGCTGAAGCCGATAAACAGACACGCCAGAAATCCTGCCACGACGGCGGCGATGCCGTGAGGGCCGACGCCCGTCGGAGAGCTTGCCAGCCCGAAGTTGTGGGCGAATCCCGCACCCACGATCATCCCCAGCACGAATACGGCGGCATCGCCATCGCCTTCGCCGGAGAGAAACAGCTGCCGCCCGGGGCATCCCCCGGCCAGGGCGAACGCGAGGCCTGCCAGGGCCATGCCGACGAAGTTCCAGATGTGCATCGTGTGCGCCACCGGCTGATCGGAAAAACCAGGCTTGAACTGTCCCAACAGCAGGTTGGTCAAAAAGGCCAACACCAACAGGCTGATAAAACCGCTCAACAGGTGCGTCTGGCCGAACAACACGGTGTCGCGAATGGCGCCCATGGTGCAAAAGCGGCTGCGCTGGGCCAGAAACCCGATCCCCAGCCCCACGATCAACGCGATCAGCAGGGGGGCGTGCATGGCACCGGGACCTTTGGCGCTGTAATACAGCACACCGCTCTGATCCTGGCCCGCGACCTGCGGAAAGACGAGCATCAGCGCCAGAAATCCCAGCATGATCAGCGGCAGCATCCACCCGACGGTGGTATGGGTCGCCTGGGTGCGCCCCAGGGTGTAGCCGTTTTTCAGAAAAAGCGTCCCGATCCAAATGCCGAAGGTCAACCCCAGCAGACCCAGGACGGCGTTGCCGTCGCCGCCCGCAAGGCGCAGCACCGCCCGCCACGGACACCCCAGAAACACCAGGGCGCCGATCATGGCAAAAGTCCCCAGAACGAAGCGAACGATCGGGGCCGAACCGACTCTGGGGCGGAACTCCTTGAAAATGTAGGCGGCGATCATCGATCCGAGTACTAAACCGATGATTTCGGGACGCATGTACTGCACCACCGCAGCCCGGTGAAGGCCGAGGGCGCCGGCGATGTCACGCTCGAAACAGGCCACGCAAATGCCCATGTTCCCGGGGTTGCCGAGTTTTTGCAGCACAGCCGCCAGGACCCCGATAACGGCCCCGACCCCGATGATTCCCCATCGCGTAGCCAAGATGTTTTTCCCCTGCATCGATTATTCCCCTCCGCTTTTTTTTCGTTTTAAAAATTCATTCTTGTCCGCCAAACGGGCAGGACAGCTCACTGGCATGGTAAACATGCTTCCGGCCGCAAAACGGACACGGTTCGGTCAACACCACCGTGGCATCCAGGGTTTTGTTGCCGGCTTGGTCGGTTGTGACGCCCCGGTTTTTGTCGATTTTGAAATCGCCGCTTTCAAACGGCTGGTTTTGAATCGGGCAGACAAAAATAAATTTCATAAAAAGTGACTGTATTCAGCGGCCATATCGGCCGGCAATCTTAAATTGGCGCTCGATGTATTGGGACACGAGCAACACGCTGTAAATCATCCCGAAATAGAGCGCGCCGACAGCCAGATACACCTCGAAGGCACGGAAAGTCCGCGTGTAAATCAGCTGACTGACGCGCGTCAGCTCGGTGATCGCCAGGACCGAAACCAGTGAGGAGTCCTTCAACAGAGAGGAAAAGGAACTCACCAGCGGGGGCAGCGCCACCCGAATCGTCTGCGGCAGAATGACCAATATCTTTTCGCTGCGGCGATCCTACACCGCTGACATGCTGTGGCCGGCCAGAAGGGCAGCCCCCAGGGCGCCGACCGATTGCGGATCATCGGGGACCAGAATCTCACGGCCCAGTTTTTGCGCGAGCAGCGCCGCCATGCAGGGATTTTTGGCCACGCCGCCGGTGAACACGATGGCGCCTTGGGACGAGACCCGGTTGATCATCCCGGCCGCCCGGCGGATGACGCTGGCGTGCAGGCCCCGCGCAATTTCGCGGCGGCTCTGCCCCTTGGCGATCAGGGAGGTGACCTCGGATTCGGCAAAGACCGTGCACATGCTGGAGATGTTGAGGTCCTTTTCCGCCAGCAGCGCCTCCCGGCCGAAATCAGCGATCTCAAACCCCAGCGTGCGGGCCATGATCTCCAGGAACTTTCCGGTTCCCGCGGCGCAGCGGTCGTTCATTTCGAATTTTTTCACCTTGCCGTTTGCGAACAATGCGATCGCCTTGCTGTCCTGCCCGCCGATATCCAGAACGGTCAGCGCTTCAGGGAAAAAGACCCTCGCCCCCCTGGCATGGGCCTTGATCTCCGTGACCGTTGCGGCATCGAAGGAGACCTCGAACAGGCTGCGGCCGTAGCCGGTGGCCAGAATGCGATCATAGGGCACCTTCCGGATCAGCTTTTTGGCCGCCGTCATGGGGTCAAAGCCGGTGTCGGTCTGCAGGCTGCAGATGATTTCGCCGGCTTCATCCACCACCACCAGTTCAATGGTGCGCGAGCCGATGTCGATCCCCGCAAAACGCATTTCCACCCCTCATTTTTTGACTCATCGAAGTTGTTCGATAAATGCTTCGATGCGGGTCTTCAGCTGGCCGACATCCTCCATGCTGTAGTCGGTCTCGACCCGCAGGCAGGGAATGCCCTGTTGCTCGAGCGCCTTTTCAACCGGCATGGATTCCATCAGGTAGGGCTGGCAGAATTGCAGCCCGTAGTGGATCACCCCGTCCGCCTGGTAGGCGGCGACCATTTCCTGGATGTGTTCCAGGCGCTCCGGGTTGGGCGTGAAAATGGCGCAATCCACCCGGTAGTAGCGGTCCACGATGGCTTCCAGCATCTCTTCGAGCGTTTCACCGGATTCATCCGTGAGGTTGCGGGTGCCGCGCTCGCCGACGCAGGACTCCTCGCCCACGATCACCGCGCCGGCGGTCTCGACGACAAAGGGCAGCTTCCAGTTGGGCACCGCCTGGGGACAGCCCGATACCAGGATGCGGGGCGTCTTCTCCGGAAAAACGCCCTTTTTCTCCGCAATCCGTTTTTCCAACTCGTCACAGATGGCGTTCACCGATTTGGTAAAGCGCAGCGGTGCGTCGTAAAAGAAGACCTGGTTGGCCAGAAGGGCGTCCAGACCGGATATCGGGGCGGGGTCGGCTTTGCGCAGGGATGAGAGCCGATGGATGGCGGCGCGCTTGGCGTTTACGGTCCGAATCGCCTCTTTCAGGGATTCGGCGGTCACCGCAACGCCGCTCAGGTCTTCAAGCGCCGCCCGGAAACGCTGATATTCGGCCTTTAGCAGCGCCCGGCCCTGCTCGGATTTGACCTGCGGCAGATCCATCACGTAGAGATTTTCAACCAGACCCTTCAAGGACTCATAGGCTTTTTTCTTGCCGTCGCAGGTGTTCTCGCCGACAATCATGTCGGCGCTTTCCAGGTAGGGGCAAACCTTGCCGAGCTTGAACCCGAACGAGGACTTGATCAGGGCGCAGGTGTTGCGCGGCAGGCACTTTTCGACCTCCTCCATGGCGAAATCGGCCCCGGAGCACAGCCCCACGAGGGTGGCGTTTGCCGCCAGGACGATTTCCTCGGGCACGAAGACGCAGTAGGTCCCGATGATCTTGCGGCCGGCCGCTTTTTCGTCCAGAAGCTCCTTGATCCGCAGGCCGTG
>JAWOJK010000115.1:0-14103 GCA_046481705.1 Desulfobacterales bacterium
AAATCTTCATCGGTGGCCACGATGCCGTCATTCGAGCTTCGAATCAACTTGCTCTGGAAATTCGAGCGGCGCCTGATCTCGCGGGTTGCCGCCTCCACCTTTTGCTCGAGGCTGGTGGTATACTCCCGCAGCTGCTGTTTGATTTGGATCTTTTCCTGCGCCCGTTTGAGGGCGATCGCAAGCTGCTGATCTCGCACCGGTTTGTTGATGAAATCCGACGCCCCGTATTGCAGGGCCTCGATGGCCGAATCGATGTCACCGTGGCCGGTGATGATGATCACTTCAGTTTCGGCGCAGATATTCTTTACTTCCCGTAAAACCTCGATCCCATTCATGCCGGGCATTTTGATATCGGTGATGACGAGTTCGGGCGTTTCGCGGGCGAAAATGGTCAGGGCTTCTTCGCCACTCAAGGCGGTCCGCACCTGATAGCCGTCGGCCCTGAGGGAAATGCCGAGCACCCGCAGTATATCGGGTTCGTCATCGATGAGCAGGATCCTGTTCATTCTTCTTCGATTGGCCTTAGAGCCGGAAATTTAAGTTTAAAAGTGGTGCCTTGACCGAGTTTACTTTCGATTTTGATGCTGCCGTCGTAGTCTTTGACGATGCCGTAGCTGATGCAGACGCCCAACCCCGTTCCCTTGCCGATATCCTTGGTGGTGAAAAAAGGCTCGCCCAGTTTGGCCAGGACCTCGTCGCTCATGCCGATACCGGTATCCGAGACGGTTACCGCCACGAAACTGTTTTCGGGGAAGGATCTGATCTTGAGCGATTTTTCGACTTTGTCGTATTCCGGCCAGCCGCGTTTTTCGTCCATGGCGTCGACGGCGTTGGTCACCAGGTTGATGAAAACCTGTTCCAGCCGATTGTGATCGGCCATGATCGGGGGGAGGTCCGGGTCGAGATCGAGGATCAGCTCGACTTCATGGACCCGCAGTTGATGGCCCAGCACCTTGAAAACGTCGCGAATCGGATCGTTGATATCGATCTTGCTTCGGGTCGCGCCCGACTGACGGGCAAAATTCCGAATGTGCTGGATGATGGCCGCCGCCCGCTGGACGTTTTTGCCGATATCGTCTGCCATCGATTTCAAGTCGTCTTCGCCGATGGCCTGCCCGCGGGCGATCATTTTAAGGAAAAAATCCGCGCAGACCTGGATGACATTCAGCGGTTGATTGATCTCATGGGCGATTCCCGCGGCCATCTGTCCAAGAGTTGTCATTTTACTGGCCTGGATCAGCTGGGTTTCCTTTTCGACGCTTTCGGTGATATCGGTGGTCGATGCCATCACCACCTCGCTTTCACCGTATTTGGCATCGCTGATGTTGATATTGACGAAAAAAGGGCGATGCCCCTTGCGGTAGTGTTTTCTTTTGGTCAACAGCAGGGATTTGCCCAGTGAAATATCCTCCAGCGCCTGCGCCAACTCTTCATCGCTGTCACCCAACTCAAGGAAATGTAGGCCCAGCATCTCCTCCCGTGAATACCCGTAATTATCCAAGGCCCTCTGATTGATGTCCCGGATCCGGTGGGTTTGGATGTCCAGGATGAAGGTCGGATGCGGATCGCAGTTGAACAGGGTGCGGTACTTTTCCTCGGATTTGATATACTGCTCCTGCAGGATGGCGTTTTCGATGGCGATGCCGATCTGATTGCCAATCAACGTCAGCACGCCCCTCTGGTCATTGGTGAAATGACCGGCTTTATGACTGCCGATGCGAATGACGCCGAAGGTCTTTTTTTCCTCGGCATGTATGGGAACGTAGGCCAGGGAAAGGAGTTTGTTTTCCTCCAGCAAGCAGATTTCGTCGTTGCAGCCCTCGGGCAGGTTCTCATACACCGTAAATTCGTTGTTTTGGGCCACCTGGTGGATGATGCTGCTCTCGTCGAGCACGCTTATCTTGGAACAGGCATTTTTTGAGGAACCGTAGCCATAGCGCAAGTAGTATTTGCCGTCGTCATCCTGCATATAGATGCAGACGCCATCGGCCCCGAGAAAATCCATCATGATTTGGATCGCCTTTAAAATACCGGCATCGAATTTCTCCACGGTGTTGAGGGACGTGAAGATCGAACACAGGGCGCTCAACTCCTTGGTGCGCCGCTCCCGTTCCTGTTCCGCCCTTTTGTCCTCGGTTTTGTCCCAAAGGGTCTCGATGGCCCCGGCGAATCTTCCATTCGGGGTCTTGATCGGCGAAGCGGTGAACCAGAGCCATTTACCGCTATCGCCAAAATGCGGGAAGAAATCTTCGGCCTCATAGGCGCCTTCGATCAGGCTCGAGTGGCGCCACTTCGCCCCGTAGAGTTTTTCGATCTGGGCCTCGTCGCCCTGGTCCAGAATCACGTCCGCCATGGTTGCGCGTTCGTTGTGATAAAAGGGTTGCCACTGCTTGCGGGTGCCCACGATGTCGTCGGCACTGTAGCCGGTGAGCCTTTCCAGGGCCCTGTTCCAGTGGGTCACGAAGTGGTTCTCGTTGATCACGAAAGTCGGTATGGTGCTGCCCTGGATGATCTGGGTCATCGTCCGTTCACCCTCGGCCAGGGCCCGGGCCGTTTCGGTCAGCAGATGCGTGTGGCGCTCCCGGTCGTGCTCGGCATTCCTTTCTTCGGTCTTGTCCCACAGGGTTTCAATGGCGCCGATGAGCGTGCCGTCGGGCGCCTTGAGCGGGGCGGCCGTAAACCAGCACCACTTGCCGTTGGGGCCGAGGTTGGGGAAATAATACTCGGCTTCGTAGCCGTCCTCGATGAGGGCCGATTTACGCCATGATTTCCCGTAGAATTCGCTGAGAGTTTCCTCGCCGGCCTGATCCAGAATCAAATCGGCCATGCTGGGGCGTTCCGTTTCCCAGAAGGAAATCCACTGCCGGTTGGTGCCGAGGATTTCTTCGGCCGGAATATCCGACAGACGTTCCATGGCCTTGTTCCAGTGGGTAACGATATGATCCTTGTCGATCACGAAAGTCGGCATCATGCTGCCCTGAACGATCTGGGCCAGGGTGCGCTCGCTTTCGATCAGCTCTTTTTCGATTTCAAGATAGCGCTGGTTGCGGTTTTTGATCACCTTGGCCAGCCGATCGGCGAATTTTTCGAAATGGGCTAAAATGACCGGGGTGACGCCATCCTGCTGTTTCAGCTCCGTCAGCGCCTGACGCTTTTCGCTTTCAAGCCGCAGCAAACTCCAGATGGACTGGGCTTCGGTGTGATCGATGAGTTTGACGCCCTCGGGTTTGGTTTTTCCGATGGCCTCGCCGAGGGCGGGATCATCGGTTATTTCAACCAGGACCTGCAGGTTCTCAAGATCGTAGAGCTCCCGGTAGTCGTGGGTGGTGAAGATTCCCAGCTGACGGGCAAAGAGCAGCCCCTCGGCATGCGGGTTGATATCGGCCACCCCGAGAACGGTGGCGCTGCGCTCGGTGACATTCTTTTCGTAGAGGAATTCGAGAAAAATTTTACAGAAACGCCCCCCCCCGATAATCGCGATCCTGGAATCCAGCAGATTTTCGATCATGGCGAATCCACCAATCTATGGGGTCGGGCGCTGAAACGGTTGGCGGTATTACCAGCCGGCCAATCGGCCAAACATTTCCAAGCGTATTTTGTTTCACGGCACCAGCAGCACCGGCAACTCGGAGACCTCCGCGACCCGGTGGGAAACGCCCCCCAGCCAATACTCCTGGAACCAGTCTTTGCCGGTGCGGCCCATGACGATCATGGTGGCTTTTTGCTCCCGCGCCTGACGTAGAATTTCCGGGGTCGTTTTACCGACGGAAAGATAGGATTCGGCGCTCAGGCCGACCGCTTCAATCCGCCCGCAATAATCGTCCAATCGCCTTTTGCTCTCCTCCTCGATGGCCCTCAGGGCCGTCACATCCAGGCCCTTGGATATCTTGGCGCCGATGTTGTGGACCACCAGGACTTTCCCGGCCAGCCCTTTGAAGGACTTGATCAATTCCAGGGCGTTTTCGGAGGGCTTCGACCAATCGGTCGCCAGCAGCGGGCGGTTGAAAATGTGGTCGTTGACGCGGGTCAACACCTCTCCCGCCCATTCATACTGCACCATGTACTTGCCCATCAGGACCGGCCGGGGGCTGCGGCGCAGGATATCGAGAACGTGAGAGCCCACGTAGACTTTTTCAAAAATGGATCTCTTTTTGCGGCCGGTGACGATCAGGTCCACTTTTTCCTCTTCCGCCACGGCGAGGATTTTGGCGTTCAAGGTGCCGGTCTCGATCCGGACCTTGCTGCGCAACCCTTTGGTTGAAATAAACTCCTGCCATTGCTCAAAACGCAAACGGGCGACTTCCTCCATTTGCTCGGCCGCATCCTTGAGATAGCCCCCATAGGGCACGAAGGCGACCTCCTCTCTCGGAACGATGTAGGTCAAAACGACTTCTTGCAGACCGGCCTTCTTCAATTCCAGCAACGCTTCGAGGGCATTGAAGGCCAAATCACGGAACCGGGTGTGAAAGAGGACTTTTTCGATTCTCATAACATCCCCTCCTGTGGTCAAAAGAAAATCAACGTGACGATCCCAAAAATGGGTATCAGAAACAACAGGGAAAACCTGAGAATGTAGCCGAAAAAGCTTGGCATCGGCGTGCCGGCTTCCTCGGCGATGGACCGCACCATGAAGTTGGGGGCGTTTCCGATGTAGCTCAAAGCCCCGAAGAACACCGCCCCGGTGGAAATGGCCTGGAGGTAGATCGCCTTTTCGGTCATCAGCAACGGTACGGCCTCGGCCTCGGTCATGCCCGCAAAAAAGCTGCCCAGGGCGGTGTTGAAAAAGGTGAGGTAGGTGGGGGCATTGTCCAGGAAGGCCGAAAGAATGCCCGTCACCCAGAAATAATGGACCGGCCGGCTGACGCCTTGGATCAGAAAGGCCAGCTCCCCCTTCTGCCCGGCCTTGAGAATCAGCAGGCACGGGATCATCGTGATGAAGATGCCGATGAAGAGGTAGGCGACTTCGAGAATCGGAAACCAGGTAAAATCATTGCCCTCCCGAATCGTTATCGACGTCGTCACCATGGACAGGATTCCCATGCCGATCAGCAGCCCGTCGCGCACCCAGTCCTGAAGCGCGCGATGAATGCCGAAGGTGTTGACGTCCCGCCAGTCGACGATGCCGCTCATCAGCACAGCCCCGACAATACCGGCCAGAAAGATGAAGTTGTGGATGCCCACCAGCTTCAGGGGTTCTTTGACCCCGTCGTCGGGAACCTTGGCGCCTTCCTTGCGGTAATGGTAGCTGTCCAGCAGGAAGTAGATCAGCAGCAGCAGAATCGAGACCACCAGCATGTGCGGCAGGATTTTAAGGGTCCAGAAAAACGACACGCCGTGCAGGAACCCCAGGAAGAGGGGCGGGTCCCCGAGCGGCGTCAATGAGCCCCCCACGTTGGCGACCAGGAAAATAAAGAACACCACCATGAATGTCCGGTTTTTGCGATGGGCGTTGGCCCGCAGAAAAGGCCGGATCAGCAGCATCGCCGCCCCCGTGGTGCCCATCCAGGAGGCCAGCAGGGTGCCGATCAGCAAAATGCCCGTATTGAGGATCGGGGTGCCGCGCAAGGTACCGCGCAGGAGGATGCCACCCGAAACCGTGTACAGTGACCAGAGCAGAATGATGAAAGGCACGTAATCGGCCAGAATGATGTGCAGGATTTCATAGAGGGCGAGACCCTTGAAGACCGCTAAAAACGGAACGGCGAGCGTCGCGGCCCAGAAGGCGGAGACCTTGCCGAAATGATGATGCCAGAATTCCGGTGCCAGCAATGGGAAAAGGGCGATGGACAGCAGCATGCCGACAAACGGGATGCAGCTCCAAAGGGGGAGCACCTCCCCAAGATTGGCATGGCCGTGTCCATGATCGGCTTCAACCGCAGCGTGGGCGCCGGATTCGCTGTCGACGGCAGCCGGGGCCGCGGCGGCAAGGACCGGCCCCGAAAAATAGTGGTTGTTTTGCGCACGGCCGGTCTGCGTGCAAAAATCGGCTTCAGCGGCTGAGGCGCGTGCGGTCGCTGAATTTATCGGGGCAATCATCAGACATAAGGTCAGTACGAGTATCATCCGTTTCATGTGTCCGCCCTTTACAGCCAGCCGCCTGCCGCACACAATCACCCAACGGTTCGATTTCCGTGTGAGGCGGGATGGGGATAGTGATGAAAAATAAGGGACAAGAACTTGCCTTGCGAGAGCCAACATACGGCAAAAGGCTACTCGTTTGTCAAGCAAAAAACCGCCACGGGTGTAGTACAGGCCGAAATGGTATTTTGTCTGCCGATAGAAATCGGCTGTGGTTCAGACTCAAAAAATGACACCGGGAATGCCAAGATTCCTTGGGATGACAGCAAAGCGCGCGTCACTCTGATTTGCCGCGGACGCCCGGGTTTCTTGACACCCTCCCGCCTTTCGGTCATAGTTCCGGCAAATCCCCCTTGCCCCGGCCCGGTGATGACCCGACAATCGCTCAAAAAATGGCTGCTGATGGCGCCGATTCGAATTATCTTACCGGTAATGCTGACGGTTGTGCTGTTCACCGGCACTATTTTTTTGTTGATTCTGCCGATCCTGGAGGCCCGCATGATGGATGACCGGCGGGTCTTGCTGCGCGAGTTGAACGAAACCGCCTGGAGCCTGCTGTCCGCCTACCAGGCGAAGGAACACGCGGGCGAAATTACCCGCCGCGAGGCGCAGGCCGGGGCCATCGAAACCCTCCGAGCCCTGCGCTACGGGCCGGAATCAAAAGACTATTTCTGGATCAACGACCTTCAACCGATCTTGATCATGCATCCCTATCGGCCGGACCTGGAGGGTCAGGATGTATCGGATTTCACCGACCCCAACGGCAAGCGCCTGTTTGCCGAGGTCGTGAAAACCGTCCGGCACGGCACTGCGGGTTTCGTCGACTACCAGTGGCAGTGGAAAGACGAACCGCAGCGCATCGTTTCGAAGATCTCGCACGTAAAGGAGTTCAAACCCTGGGGCTGGGTTGTCGGCACCGGCATTTACGTCGAAGACGTCCGCGCCGAGATTGCCGCCATTACCCGCCGGTTGACCAAGGTCTGCCTGGGCATTCTGGCGATCATCCTGCTGCTTTCCGGGTACATTATCCGGCAGAGCGCCAAGGGGGAGCGGCGGCGGCGTGAAATTCATCTCGCCCTGCGCGAAAGCGAGCACAAATACCGCCTGCTGGCGGAGACCGCCAGCGAGTTTATCATCGCTTTCGACCATGACGGGCGCATCCTCTACGTCAATCGCGCCTGGGTCGAAACCGGTGGCTATTCCCCGCAAGCGACTGCGGAACAATCGATTTTCGAATTGATTCCGGCCGAGGCGCATGACACCTTCAAACAGCGGGTGGGGGGGCTGCAGTCCGGAGCCATTCAGCAGTCCCTGTTCGAGACCGAACTGACGACCGCCGAAGGGGCCCACATACCGGTGGAAGCCACCCTCGTGCTGCTCAACGACGAGGATTTAACCCTGCAGTTTTTTATCACCGCGCGGGATATCACCGAAAAAAAGATGGCCGAAAATCAGGCCAAGATTCACCACGAGCAACTCTTTCAGGCCGATAAAATGGCGACCCTCGGCACCCTGGTTTCCGGGGTGGCGCACGAAATCAACAATCCGGTGACATCCATCATGCTCAATGCCACGATTCTGCAGAAAGCCTGGCATGCGGTCTTTCCGATTTTGGATCGCCATCGCCAGGACGTCGGCGATTTCAAGGTGGGCGGGATGACCTTTTCGATGTTGCAGGATCGCATGCCCCTTCTTCTGGAAAGCGTCGCCGACGGCGCCAGGCGGGTGAAAGTGATCGTCGAGGACCTGAAAGACTTTTCGCGCCAGAGCCCCCCGCAAATGCGCGACCGGATCGATATCAATGTCATCGTGGACAAGGCGGTCGGGCTTTTGGGCAATCTGATCAAGAAAAGCACCCACCGGTTTCAGGCCGACCTCGGCAGCGATATCCCCGTTTTCATCGGAAACGCCCAGAAGATCGAACAGGTCATCATCAACTTGATCGTCAATGCCTGCCAGTCCCTGCCGGACCGGGATCACGGGGTGCGCATCGCGACCCTATTTGACCGGGCCGAAAACCGGATTGCGATCCACGTCAGCGACGAGGGCTGCGGTATCCCGGAGGAGTCGCTGCAAAGAATCCGGGATCCGTTTTTTACCACCAAGCGCGAAGCCGGCGGCACCGGTTTGGGCCTGGCGATCGTGGACCGCATCGTGCGGGATCACGGCGGCCGGATCAGCTTTGATTCGACGGTCGGGCACGGAACGACGGCACGGGTTTTTCTGCCGCTCGAAAAAAGTGACCCCACCCCCAGCAGGATTTTATGAACACCCGGCCCATCCCCCCCCAACCGATTCTGATCGTGGATGACGAAGCGGCGATTCTGCTCTCGATCGATACCGTCCTGCAGATGGCCGGCCTGAACAACGTCATGACCTGCCAGGACAGTCGCCAGGTCATGACCATCCTGGCAAGCCGCCCGGTCGAAGCCATGCTCCTGGATTTGAACATGCCGCACATCGACGGCCGGGAGCTTTTGGGACAGATAAACCAGGCATTCCCCGAAATTCCGGTCATCATCGTAACGGGCGCGGTCGAGATCGAGACCGCGGTTCAGTGCATGAAATCGGGCGCCTTCGACTACGTGGTCAAGCCGGTGGAGGACGAGCGGCTTGTTTCGGCGGTTCATCGGGCCTTGGCTTTTCGGGAGCTGAAGCGCGAAAATATGGCGCTTAAACAGCATATCCTCTCGGATGCCCTCGAGCGGCCCGAAGCGTTTGCGGGCATCGTCACCCGCAACAAAAAAATGCTGGCCATTTTCCAGTATATCGAATCGATCGCCCAGACCTCCCAACCCGTGCTGATCCGGGGGGAAACAGGGGTCGGCAAGGAACTCATCGCTCGGGTGCTGCACGAACTCAGCGGCCTGAAAGGCCATTTCGTCGCGGTCAACGTGGCCGGACTCGACGACAGTGTTTTTTCCGACACCCTCTTCGGGCATGCCAAGGGGGCCTTTACCGGTGCGGAATCAGAGCGCCAGGGCCTCATCCAAAGGGCCTCGGGAGGCACTCTGTTTCTCGATGAAATCGGCGACCTCAGCCCGGCCTCCCAGGTCAAACTCCTCCGCCTGCTGCAGGAAAACGAATTCTTTCCCCTGGGGCGCGACGACACCAAGCGGGCGGATTCCAGAATCGTCGCGTCAACCAATGCCGACCTCTGGGAGCTGCAGAAATCCGGCAAGTTTCGCAAGGACCTCAATTTCAGGCTGGGAACCCACCGCATCTATGTCCCCCCCCTGCGAGACCGCCTGGACGATCTGCCGCTGCTGATCGCGCACTTTCTGGAACAGGCCGCCAAGGCGTTGAACAAAAAAACGCCGAGCCCGCCTGAGGAGCTCGTCCCCCTGCTTCGGAACTACCCGTTTCCCGGCAATGTCCGCGAACTGAAAACGCTGCTGTTCGACGCCACCAGCCGGCACAAGGACGGCATCCTGCCGCTGGAGGTCTTCAAGGCTCACATCCGGCGTCACCGAACCCGGGAGGGACTGGTCGCGGGAGACGAGGAAGACAGCGCCGACCACGGCCAAGAGAGGCTGGTCTTTCCGCGAAAACTCCCGACCATCAAACAGGCCGCGGACCTTCTGGTGGCGGAGGCCATGAAAAGGGCCAACGGCAATCAGACCATCGCCGCCAGCATGCTCGGCATTACCCAACAGGCATTGAGCAAACGCATGAAAAAAAACTGAGGCACGCTGAAAGCGTCTGAAATCAAGCGACCGGCCGGTTTCCACAACCTTTATTGTAGCGACAACTTATTTTGTTTCCCCTGACTTCTTCCCCAGCAGCCCCACTTGGCGGGCGGGACAACTGAATTTCACAACCCTGGTTGTGATTCGCCAACTCCTACCGCCGGCGTCAAAACAATTATAACCTAAAAAATTCAGCGTGTTGCTCACCAATACAAAAATGGTACCGATCCTGCATATCCGTTTTTCACGGCATTATTGAATTAAATTCATTAAATTCAACCTATTTTGTAAATCATATTTATTTTCTAAAGCCCCTACCCTCACGATCATTAAATGGGGAATCGTTTTTTTACCGAGGCCCGATAAACAGCACACACTCAGAGGAGGAAAAGATGGAGAAAATCAAGAACCGCGGCTGGAGCGTTGTGACAGCCGGACTGGGCATCAACCTGGCCCTGGGAATCCTTTACACCTGGAGTATTTTTAAGCAGGAAATCAAGGAATCGATCCTCTCCGGCGATGGCCACTTCAACTGGGATATCGCCTCCCTGAACGACCCTTTTGCCGTGTGCTGCCTGATGTTTACGCTGGCAATGCTGGCTGCCGGGCGACTTCAAGACAAAGTCAACCCCCGCCTGACGGCCATTTTCGGCGGTATTCTGACCGGTATCGGGCTGCTGGTCACCTCCCAGAGCACCTACCTGGCCAACTGGATTTTGGGTTTCGGCGTCCTCACCGGCCTCGGTCTCGGATTCGGGTATGCTTCTGCCACCCCGCCGGCCATAAAGTGGTTTCCGGCTTCCAAGACCGGCATGATTGCCGGCCTTGTCGTCGCCGGCTTCGGGTTGGCATCCGTTTATATCGCGCCCCTGGCCACCTTTCTGATCGGCAGGTTCGGCCTCAGCAACGCGATGATGATTTTCGGAGGCTCTTTTTTGGTCGTGGTTTGTGGACTGGCCAGCCTGCTGGTCAACCCCCCGCCAGGATTCAAACCGGAGGAGACCCAGCCGAAAAGTGAAAACGTCCGCAAACTGTCACCAGCCGCCAAACCAGAGGATTTTCCCCCCAGCGAGACCATCAAGACCAAGGCTTTCTACAAGCTCTGGGTCATGTTTTGCATCGGGTCCGGGGCCGGCCTGATCATCATCGGCAGTGTGGCGGAGATGGCCAAGCACAGCCTGGGCTCCCTGGCCTGGATCGTGGTCGCCCTGATGGCGATCGGCAACGCCGGCGGGCGGGTTGTCGCCGGTATCGTCTCGGATAAGATCGGCCGCACGCGCACCCTTTGCGCCATGCTGGCCTTCCAGGGGGTGGTCATCGCGTCTCTGATCTTCATCGGTGAAGGCAGCGCCCTTCTGCTGGTGACGGCCGCCACCCTGATCGGATTCAACTACGGCACGAACCTCTCCCTGTTTCCGTCCGCCACCAAAGATTACTTCGGCCTCAAGAATTTCGGCGCCAATTACGGTCTGGTGTTTTCGGCCTGGGGCATCGGCGGCTTCATCTTTCCGCGGGTATCCCAGATGATCGTTGCCAAGACCGGTTCCCCCGAGACCGCCTATATCATGGCGGCGTTTCTGCTGTTTCTCAGCGCCGGCATGGCGATTGTCACCCGGGCACCGCGAAGCCTGCGGGAAAAGGCCACGATCGTCACCGAGATTGAACCCGGAAAGCTCTACCACGGCTATTTCATCTATCAGCCGGGGTATGTTTCGGATGTCACTGATGAAGCTGCCGCGGCCAAATCCACGATCGTCTCGCGCCTGTTCAACGGCTCTCGAAGAGCCGGTGCGCATTAGGGCGGCCGCAACAATGTCTGACGCGCATTGCACTCACCAGCCCGGAGGTCCCGCGCCCGTTTGGCCGGGGCTTCCGGACAAGATCGATTTGATGCCATGACCCGCCACTTCCTATCCGCAGACATGGACTGCGCAGACCCGCTCGAACGGCAAAATGTGCTCACGATGCGGTTGAAAGCGCTTAAAATCAACGAGGTGCTCGGCAGCCGCTCGGGAGTGGCGGGCGACTGCTGCCGCCTGGCCGAACTCTACCTTATCAGCGGCGAGTTGGACCTGGCTGAAAAGATGCTCGCGCGAGCCATGGAAATCGAGCGCACCCTAGTCCCGAATCAACATTTTGCCAGACATTGCACCGATCTGGGCGCCCTTTACCTGAACCGCGGCGCGCTAACAAAAGCCGAGGATTTTTTTAGAAAATCCGCCGGGATCAACGAGGCCCTCGGCAACCAGGCAGGGCTGGCGGAAAATCTGCAAACCCTGGCAGACATCGCCGAACAGCTCAAGGATTTGGAAGCAGTCGAAACCCTTCTCCTGCAAACGCTGCAGATCGCGCGAAAACTTGGGAATTCACGGATGATTGCCGATACCCTGGGCAGAATCGGGGCAACCCATTTGCGCCTGGGACTGCCCCAGCCGGCCAAGCGGGCGCTGGAGGAGGCCCGGGAATTTTATCTGGCGATCAAAAGCGACAGCGGCATCGCCGACACCCTGGGGCACCTCGGCTTGGCGCATACCCTGATAGACGATGCGGCGGGTGCAGAAGCGTTTCTTATGCAGGCCCTGCAGATGAACGAAGCCTTGCAGCGCAGCGGCCGCCTGGCGGACAATTGCGGCAACCTGGGAAATCTCCACTGGGGGCAAGGCCAGCGGCAGGCAGCCCTGCCCTTTTATCGCCGCGCGCTGGCCCTTTTTATCGAGACGGGCAACACCGCAAAGGCGCAGAAAACCCGCCGGCTGCTGGACGGGCTGCTCGCCGCGTCAGAGCCGTAGCCACATCCCGCCGGATCACCCCTTTTTTGCGGGCAATAGCAGCGCGTGCGGGGAGCACAGCCGGTGTAATCTGCACTTCAGCGACCCATAGATCCCCGCGTTCTGCCCGCGCGAACCTTGCCGCAGCGGGCAGCCGCGCCCGCCGCCCTAAGCCGGCAGCAGATCGTAGAAATACATCATGACATCCGAGCGGGTGATGATGCCGATCAGTTTGCCCTGGTCCACCACTGGCAGCCGCCCGATATCGTGTTTGACCATCACGCGGGCGGCCCGCAGGGGACTTTGCTCGGGCGTAATAGAGACCACCCGGGTGCTCATGAAGGCTTTGACCGGGGCCTTGAGCTGCTGCTCCTTGCGCAGCTTGCGAAAATCCCGCCGCGAAATAATCCCCTGAATCTCGCCGTCATCCACCACCGGCAAGCCCGTGCAGCCCTTGCGGCGCAAAATCCCGGCGACCGTCGTCATCGACGTGTCGGAGGTCACCGAGAACACCGGGAAGGACATCAGATCGCCCACCTGCACCGAGGTCTGGCGATTACCCGCCAGCAGCTCGCGCAGCATTTTTTCGACGGTCTTGGGGTTGACCCCTTTCAGCATCGCCGAGCCGGCCCGCGGGTGGCCTCCCCCGCCCAGGCTGCGCATCAGTCCGTCCACGGGCAGGTCGTCCACCTGGCTGCGGCCGATGACCATGCAGCGCTGCCCATCGCGAGTCGAGAATATACCGAAGGCGGCGTCCACATTGAGAATTTCGCGGTACATCTGGACCACCACCGCCAGACCGTCCACATGCCCTTCGACCTGCACCCGGGCGATGCTCACCTGAAACCCGTTGATCCGCTGGCGGCGGGCCGAGCGCAACATCTCGAAGAGCACGTTTTTTTGTTTTTCGCCGTAAGCCGGGCGCAGAAAGGTCCCCAGGATATTGAGATCGGCCTTTTGCTCCAATAGGAAGGCGGCCGCCCGGGCGTCTGCGGGGGTTGTGGCCGGAAAGCTGAGGTTGCCGGTGTCTTCGTACAGGCCGATGAGAAAAAGGGTCGCCTGAATGGGGGACACGTCTTTGCCCAAGCGCCGGATCTCGTCCACCAGCAGGGTGATGGCCGCGCCGGTGCGTTCGACGCAGCGCCAGCCGGCTTGAATATCCCCCTCGTCCCCGTGGTGATCCCACAGCTTGACCGCGACATCGCGCCGCGCCGCCAGGGGCGCCAAGCCGTCCAAGCGGCTCCAGCGGTTGGTATCCACCACCACCAGAGCGGTAACCGCGGCAAGGTCCACCTCAGCGGGGGTCAGGGTCGGAAAGAGGTCCTTGTGGATCGAGAGAAACGCCCGCACGTTGGGGTTCACCAGACGCGGCAGGACCGGCACGGCCCCAGGATAAACCAGGGTGGCCGCAATCACCGAGGCCAGGGCGTCGAAATCGGTGGCTTTGTGAGTGCTGACGATCTGCATGCGCTTTCGCCCCAAACGGGTCTCCGGGGAAGACCCGTGAAAAAGGACGCGGGGGCAGGGATTCCGGCCGGGTCAGTTCTCCGCCGAAGCACCCCCGGTTT
>JAWOJK010000122.1:0-12094 GCA_046481705.1 Desulfobacterales bacterium
CTCCTCGACATCGACCACGGCACCTATCCCTTCGTCACGTCCTCGAACCCCACGGCGGGCGGCGCAGCAGTCGGTATCGGCATCGGCCCGAAGCAGAGTCGAGCGACTTTCCAAAACGGTGCAAAACGCCCTGATCAATATCGTCACCATCTTTCTCGGGCTGGGGGTCGGCTCGCGGTTGTCGGCAGAGAGGTTTTTGAGTCTGGAGACGTTGGGGATCTTGCTTCTCGGGGTGATCGCCTTCAGCATTGGAACCGCCTCGGGTATTTTGATGGCCAAGCTCATGAACCGCTTCTCGAGCAACAAAATAAACCCGCTGATCGGATCTGCCGGTGTATCCGCAGTACCCATGGCGGCGCGTGTCAGTCAAAAGCTCGGGATGGAAGAGGACCCTGAGAATATGCTTTTAATGTTTGCCATGGGGCCCAACGTTGCCGGCGTGATCGGATCGGCGGTCGCCGCGGGTGTTTTGCTCACATTGAAAAACCTGGTGGTCTAAGCGCCGCGGCAGAAAATTCGAGATGAAGACGCGCCGATTGGACATAATGGCGCATTCGAATCGGTGGCCGCCAGGAGAAGCGCAAAGCCGAACGAACCGGATGAAACCCTTACGAAGTCGCCAAGTTCCAACCATAGGAGGGGAAAATGTCGATACGCGTGCTGATGTTCAGAAAAATGCCCCGTTTGTACGGCGGGATGGAAGCCGATCTATTGCCCCAGCTGGGCCCGCTGCTGGCCGAGGCCAGGAAACTGGCTTTTCGGCAACCCGGTTATATTTCCGGAGAGACGATGCGCAACGTGGCAGACCCCTATGAGTACCTGGTGATCAGCACGTGGAAATCGGTTGAGGATTGGGAACGGTGGTTTGCCAACAAGGAGCGGATGGCGGTCGAAGGCAAGATCGATGCCGTTTTGGGCGCGGCGACCGAATACAGGGTTTATTCCTACGATTAGCGCATAAAATTTGCGTGGGAGGGTTCACTGGTTAGCGCAGCGTCACCAATTCATCAGGATGCAGCATCCACCAATGGTTTCAGCCATCGACGAGTATTCGAGAGCCCGTCCTACTGCAATTCTTGCGCAACAAAGGCAACCAAAACGGCGCTTCGGGAAGGCGTGGCGCCCTGAGCCTCTGCTGACGATGATAAAAAATACCCCATGTCAGTTCCAAAGGGTTTTTAGTCATTGCCATACTTTAAGTGAATGCTGTTTCACCAAGCGGACAAGAATGTTGAAACTGTGACGTTCCATTTAGCGGGATCAGATGGCGAAACGGCCCTTTATTGCCCCTTATCCATCACGCCTCCACAGCACCAGTTCGCGACCGCTTGATTGCCTTTTCCAATTCCACCGCCAGGAAAACGACCGTTGAAAGCCCAAGGGTTATCACAAGTTCCCCGGCAGTAAGCGGTTGGGTCTTGAAAATGGGATTCAGAAACGGCACATAAATGGTGGCCATCTGAAGGGCGAGGGTCAGCACCACGGCCCCGAGCAGCGGCTTGTTGGATAAGGCCCCCTGCCTGAAAAAAGACTCCTGTTCCGATCGAATGGCCAGCACGTGCCCCATCTGGCTCAAACAGAGGACGGTGAAGACCATGGTTTGCCAGTGGGTCTGGCTGCCGCCAATGAACCAGGCCTGGGTCATGATGGCAACGGCGGCTATGAGGAGCCCAACCCAGACGATGTGGACACCGAGGCCTTTGGCGAAAATGCTTTCCTTCGGGCCCCTGGGGGGGCGGCTCATGATGTTTTTCTCCCCCGGCTCGGCGGCCAGGGCCAGACCGGGGACGCCGTCGGTCACCAGGTTGATCCACAGAATATGGATCGGCAACAGGGGAATCGGCAGACCGAGGAAGGGCGCCAGGAAAATGGTGCAGATCTCTCCCGAATTGCTGGTCATGGTGTATTTGATGAATTTGCGGATGTTGTCAAAGATGCGCCGCCCTTCCCGGACGGCCTTGATGATGGTGGCAAAGTTGTCGTCCAGCAGGATCATGTGGGAGGCTTCCTTGGACACATCCGTACCGGTAATGCCCATGGCCACCCCGATATCCGCCCGTTTCAAAGCCGGGGCATCGTTGACCCCGTCCCCGGTCATCGCCACAAACTGCCCCCTATCCTGCAGCGCCTTGACAATCCTCAGTTTTTGCTCGGGGGCGACCCGGGCGTAGACCCGTATCTTTTCCACCTTGTTTTCGAATTCCGCCAGAGGAAGCCGTTCGAGTTCGCGACCGGTCATGACGGCCTCCCCCTCCCCGCGAATGATACCGACCCGTCTGGCAATAACCTCGGCTGTCAACGGGTGGTCCCCTGTGATCATCACCGGCCGGATGCCCGCGGAGCGGCACATGGCAACCGCCTCCGCTGCCTCAGGCCGGGGCGGGTCCAGCATGCCGACGATTCCCAGCAAGACCAGCCCTGTTTCCACTTTTTCCGAAGTCAGGGGATCGGGCAGGGCATCCCAGATTCGCATGCCGAATCCCAGCGTTCGCAGGCCGTCGCCGGCAATCCGGTCGGCAATCTCGAGGACCTTCGAGCGGTCGACCGCTTCCTGACCTTGGCGGGTAAGGGTCTTTTCGGAGCGCTGCACTACTTCCTCAGCCGCCCCCTTGGTGAAAGATATAATCCGGCCGTTTTCCCAGGGATGAAACGTGGTCATGAGTTTTCGGTCCGAGTCGAAGGGGATCTCGGCCAGCCTGGGGTAGGTTTCGTCGAGGCTCTCGCGGAGATGGCCTTTCTCCCGGGCCAGTTCAAGCAGGGCCGTTTCGGTGGGATCACCGATCAGGCCGCCTGAAGCATCCAGACGGGCATCATTGCAGAGGGCCAGGGCGTTTAGCAGCAGTTCCACGTGGTTCCTGCCGGACAGCGAACCCGCCAAGGCTTCCCCTGGGCCCAAGGAGGGCAGTTCTGCGGACCGCTGCAGCCGACCGCCGGCATAGACCTCCTCCACGGTCATGCGGTTCAAGGTCAGGGTCCCGGTCTTGTCCGAGCAGATATAGGTGACCGATCCCAGCGTCTCCACAGCCGGCAGTTTTCGAATCAGTGCCTGCTGCTTGACCAGCTTCCTGGCGCCCAGGGCCAGAGAGATGGTAATGACGGCCGGCAGGGCTTCCGGGATGGCGGCCACCGCCAGCGAGATGGCCGTGAGCAGCATCAAAAGCGGAGGCTCTCCCCGAAGGAGGCCGGCCCCAAAGACAATACCAGAAATGGCCAGGACGGCCCAGGCAAGCTTTTGGCCGAAAGAGGCCAAACGTTTCTGAAGCGGCGTCCGGCCTTCACCCTGGTCCTGGAGCAAAGTGGCGATCCGTCCGAGTTCCGTCCGCATCCCGGTGGCCGCCACGAGGCCCAAACCTCGGCCGTAGGTGACCAGGGTGCCTTTGTAGGCCATGTTTATCCGGTCCCCGATGGACAGGTCCGCCGGCCTGAGGGCCGTGCTATCCTTCTCCACCGGAACGGACTCTCCGGTCAAAGTCGCTTCATCGATTCGCATCTGGGCCGCTTCCGTCAGTCGGATATCGGCCGGCACGACATTACCGGCCTCCAGGACCACCAGGTCCCCGGGAACCAGCCGCTGCGCGGTGATCGATTCGGGCCGTCCGTCCCGAATGACGGTCGCCGAAGGCGCCGCCAGCTTTTTCAGCGCGGCCATGGCCTTTTCGGCGCGGTATTCCTGAACGAACCCAAGCACGGCATTCAGCAGCACAATCACCGCGATCGCGATGGTATCCGAAGGCTCGCCAATCACGCCGGCCACGACGGCGGCGGCGATCAGGACCAGGATCATGAAATCCTTAAACTGATCCAGAAACATCATCCACAACGATTTGCGCCCTTTTTCGATCAATTCGTTGGGACCGTATCGCTCCAGTCGCTGATGGGCCTCCTCTGAAGCGAGGCCCTTGCCGGAGGATTGCAGTTTCTCGAGCACCTCCTTCGGATCGAGTTGGTGCCAGTTGATGGCTTTGTCACCCTCTGCGCTCATGGTTTCAATTACCTTCCCTCAAACGGCCAAAAGCCCTTCAGCCAATCGAAAATCCGCCTTAAAAGCGATAGGGCTTCGACCTGTTGGGACGCAAATGCGTTCTCCCGCAAACGTTCGGCCCGTGATTCAGGCGCCGGATGACTCGACAAAAAAGAGTGATCGTTGCCAAGGGCCGCCAGTTTCATCAAAGCCGAAATCGCTGACTGAATGTCACGTCCCTCCTGTTTCAAGAACAACACGCCGAAGTCGTCCGCCGCGCGTTCCTCCTGCTGCGAAAATTGGGCGTTCAGCAGGTTTTCGGCAAGCGCGCCGATGCCCGATCTGGCGATTTCTCCGACCTCGTTTTGCTGCGAGGCAATCGCTTTGCGAACCGCGCTGCCGGCATAGGCGAGCATGATCTTTTTCTTGATATGTTTTTCAACCACATGGCCCATTTCATGACCCACAACAAACAGCAGTTCGCCGTCGTCCAACATATCCATCAACCCGCTGTAGATTCTGATGGTGCCGTCGGCCATGGCGAAGGCGTTTACCTCGGGGGAAAGATAGACCTTGTAGTTGAATTCATAACCATTGAATCTGCCGTGGCCGTTGGTAAGCCTTTGCAGCCGCCTTGCATATGGATTATCAGGTGACGCCACCGCATGTTTCAGGTCAGACTGTTCAATGACATCGATCGCCAGGCGTTTAAGCTCCTCGTCATCCAGGGTCACGGCCTTGACGGCATCGATGCCGGCCTGGGTCGCCATACCGACATCCGTATCTTCACAGCCCACGAAAAAAAGACACAGGATCGCGGTGAAGGTTAAAAGCGCTTTGTTCATGATATTCACCGCTAAAATTCGAACAGGTCCCCCAGAATGGATTTTTGTTTTTTCTTTTTATGCTGATAATCGCTCTTGATATGATCGGGCGAACGGTCGTGGTGGGTTTCACGGTCCCGTGATGGGGGTGGTTGGGATACGGAGCGTTCGATAATTTTGTCCAATTCTCCACGATCCAGCCAGACCTCCCGGCATTCGGGACAGTAGTCGATTTCAATGCCCTGCCGGTCGGCCATCACCAGGTTTACTTTGCAGATCGCACATTTCATGGGGAACCTCCTTGATTGAAAGTTGATGATCCTCTGGCATGAATGCCAAAAACCTCGCTCGGTAAGTGGCAAACTTCATAAAAAAATCCCGAATCGAAAACCGCCCACGACCGATGCGATGGTGTGGTCCGCGCGTTCACGCCTCGGCTGGACGGTCTCGACCCGGTTTTCGAAATTGATCCCGCTCAATTTCACGTTTTATCCTCGATAACCAGGCAGTGGCGTCTTTTTAGATCGCCCGTAGCAAATCGTGGCGACATCGCCAGGCTGTCGAACCAGTATTATAGTGCCACATTTTGCGTGGTAAACAAACATGGCGGTATTTAATCCGAACGGCGGTGGAGCTGGAATTGGCCGCACCCACCCGCACAGGCAGCGAGAAAAGGCCTCTGAGGGAATTTCACTTCAATGCGGGTTGACGACGATGCCCACCTCTTGGAGCATGAATCCCTGCTGGCCCCTTGCCCCTTGATGGTTCACCCGAGCAAGAAAACCGTTGCCGCCGCGGGTGATCCTGGGCGGCGTTGAAACCCTGGCCAAGCGGAGCCAGTTGCGCGTCATGGCACCCGCCGAGCGGTTTGGCGCTGGATGCGCTCTATCGGGTCTTTACAACCTTGCGCGGAAGCGGTACGGAGGGAGTATTGTCGCGCCGCTTTTTTCACGCGCCCGCCCTTTACGGCCTGTTGGAAAAGGTCCCTATGTCAGAACCGTTTTTAAGTCCCAAACACCGTTTGCTGCGTCGCACGGTGCGCGCCTTTTGCGAACAGGAGCTGCGCCCGATCGCCGCGCAGATCGACCAGGAGGCGCGGTTTCCCTGGGAGGTGGTGGAAAAAATGGGGCGCCTGGGCTACTTCGGCATTCAGGCGCCGATTGAATTGGGTGGCGCCGATCTGGATGCGCTGAGCTACGCCGTCATCATCGAAGAGACATCGCGCGTCAGCGCTGCCATCGGTCTGTGCCTCAGCGTCCACAACAGCGTGGCGCTTTACCCCATCCTGGCTTTTGGGTCACCCGACCAGCATCGGCGGTGGGTCCCGGACCTGGCCGGCGGTAAAAAAATCGGCGCCTTTTGCCTGACCGAGCCCAACGTCGGTTCGGATGCCGGCAGCATCTCGGCCACGGCCCTGCCCGACGAGGGCGGCTGGCTGGTCAATGCCAACAAGGTTTTTGTGACCAACGGCGGGATTGCCGACATCTGCCTGATTTTTGCCCGCACCGATCCGGCCGCCGGCCGCAAGGGCATCAGCGTGATCGTGGCCGAACGGGGCAGCAAGGGATTCGTGGTGGGAGACCTGGAGGACCTCTGCGGCATGCGCGCCAACCCGGTCTCCTCCATCCGGCTGTATGACTGCAAGGTGCCCCAGGACCATCTGCTCGGGCGCACCGGCCAGGGGTTGGCCATCGGCATGGCGGCCCTGGATACCGGGCGCATCGGCATCGCCGCCCAGGCCGTGGGCATCGCTCAGTCCGCCCTCGAGGAAGGCGTTCGCTACGCCAACCAGCGGCAGCAGTTCGGCGTCCCCTTGGCGCGCCACCAGGCGATCCAGATGATGATTGCCGACATGGCCACCCAGACCGACGCCGCGCGCATGATGGTTTACCGCGCCGCCACGCTCAAGGACCAGGGCCTGGCGGTCGCTTTGGCGGCCGCCCAGGCCAAGCTTTTCGCCTCCGAGGCCGCCTGCACGGTGACCGACCTGGCGGTTCAGATCCACGGCGGCTACGGCTATTCCAAGGCCTATGCCGTCGAGCGCTACTACCGCGACGCCCGGGTGACGCGCATTTATGAAGGTACCTCCGAGATCCACCGGATGGTGATCGCGCGCGAGGTGTTGGGCGGCTGATTCGTCGATCGGCTGAATCGATTGCTCCGCGATGCGTTGGAGTGCCGGCGCCACGGCCGCAGCCTCGGCAACGGCCCCCCTCAGGCGCAAGATGCGGAGTTCCCTCGACGGAGCAACTTTGGAATTGAAAACGCCATGTCCGTAGACAGCATCGTGTGCATCAAATCGGTGGTGCGCGCCGCGCCCGACGGGGTCGGCCGCCGCACCCCGGAAAACAGTGAGCTCAATCCCTTCGACCGCCCGGCCCTGGAGGCCGCCCTGCGGGTCAAGGAGACCCTGGGCGGATCCGTTACCGCCCTTTCCATGGGACCCGCCGTCAGCATCGAGGCCCTGGCCGAGGCCCTGGCCATGGGGGTCGACGGGGCGGTGCTGATCAACGATCCGGCCCTGGCCGGCTCCGACACCCTGGTCACCGCCCGCGTGCTGGCAGCCGCCATCGCCCGCCTGGCGCCTTACGCATTCGTCTTTTTCGGAACGCGCTCATCGGACAGCGACACCGGCCAGGTGGGGCCCCAGACCGCCACTTTGCTGGGCGTGCCGTTCATCTCGGGCGTCAAGCAGATCCAGCCCCAAGCCGACGACTGGGAAATCACCCGCCTGATGGATGAATGGGAGGAGGTCTGGCGGGTCCGCCCACCGGCGGCCGTGACCATTCATGCCACGGCATTTGCACCCCGCTCGATCCCCCTGGTGGGAATCGCCCACGCCTTTGACCATCTGAACGTGCAGACCTGGCGCCTGTCCGATCTGGGTCTCTCCGGCGACCGCGTGGGGTTGGCGGGGTCTCCCACCCGCGTGGCCAACCTGCAGAAGATCAAACGCAAACGCACCTGTCGCATGCTGGCAGGCGAGCCCCGCGAGCAGGTGGAGGCCCTGGTCGCCTACCTGGCAGCCAAAGGGGTCATGGGATCATGAGCCGACGGGAAATCTGGACATACGGCGACCTGCGCACCGTTCGCCATTGGCAGGCAAGCCTCAAAGTGCTGGCCAAGGCCATCGACCTGGCCGGTGCAGCCGGTGCACGCACGGGTATGGTCCTGATGGGCGACGGCGCGGAATCGGCCGAAGCGCCGCAGACCTATTTGGGCGCCTGCATCCCCCTTGCCGAGGCGGCCGAACAGGCGGCCGCGCTCGGGGCGCACACGGTCCATTGCCTGGAGCATCCGCTGCTGGCGGTGCCGCGCACCGACCTCTACGCCCGGGTGCTGGCCGATTTCGTGCAGCAGCGCACGCCCTGGCTGGTGCTCTTGGCGCTCAACGACTTTGGCCGCGAAGCCGCGGCCATCGGCGCCCAACGCTGCCAGGCGGGCCTGATCGCGGACAGCACCGAACTGGTTTTGGACCAGGGCCGGTTTGTGGGGCGCTGCCCGGCCTGGGGCGGGCAGATTATCGCCGACATCACCCTGGCCGACGGATGGCCGACAGCCTTTGTGACCGTTCAGCCCCACGGGGCCAAAGTCCCCGCCCGGCGCAGCGAACACGGCCGAATCGAACGGATCGCCCTCGAGCGCATCGACATGGCCGCCGGCGCGGAGCTGGTCCGGCGCAGCGTGCAAACAGTTGAAGCCCGGCGCCTGGAAGATGCCGAAACCGTGGTCGTGGGCGGCGCCGGCCTGGGCGACATGCGCGGGTTCGGCCTGGTCCGGACCCTGGCGGCCGCCCTGGGCGGTGAAGTGGGCGCCACCCGGCCGGCGGTGATGAACCACTGGGTAGAGGAAGATCGCCTCATCGGGCAAACCGGTAAAAGCGTGCGGCCCAGGCTGCTGATCTCCGTGGGGGCCTCCGGCGCCATCCAGTACACCGCCGGCATCATGGAGGCCGAAACGATCGTGGCGATCAACCGCGACCCGGCCGCCCCCATCTTCCAACTGGCCGATATCGGCATCGTCGCAGACGCCAACACGCTCCTGCCGCTGCTCAACCAGCGCGCCCAGCAGGCGGCCCTGCGGCGCCTGGCCGATGCCACCTGCGCCATCGGCGCCAAGGAGGAAGCGCCCAAGGCCGGCTTCGGCGCCGTCGTGCGTCAGCTGCGCCTGGCCCGCAACTGGAGCCCGGAGGAGCTGGCCGATGCCACCGGCCAAACCCCCGAATTCATCGCCCAGGTGGAAAACGACCAGCTTTCGCCGCCGGTCAGCTTCATCCTGCGCATGGCCCAGGCCATGAAAATCGATCCCAGCACCTTCCTGCACAAAGAAGAGCGCGCGGCCATTCGCGACCGCCGTTCCCAGGCCTACTACCAGCGGACCCAGACCTACAGCTACGCCACCCTGACACCGGAAGCGGCCAACAGCCACCTGCGCGCCTTCATGATCACCATCGAAGCCCATCATGACCACAAACCCGTGGCCTACAAACACGAGGGCGAAGAATTCATCTATGTCATGGAGGGCGATCTGGGCTTCACCCTGGGCAGCCGCGAGCATGTGCTCAAACCCGGTGAATCGATCCATTTCAATTCGGATGTCCCCCACAAGCTCAAGAGCCTCTCCGCCCAGCCGACCCGCTGCCTGGTGGTGCTCTATACCGTTTAACGCGCCTTTAAAGAATGGCCCCCGCGGGTTGCGCCCCACCGCAGCCCCGCCCGCCAGGAACAGGGGATGGATGGGTGTCGGCCGCTAAACCGGAACAAACCCCCCAGGCGCTGCGCACCCCTTCCGGAAGCGGAACAAGATCCGTCCGCCAGGGAAGCGTGGCGGCAGTGAATCAATCCACCGGATAAGGAGGTTGACTTCGGCTGCCCGGTCAAGGGCTCTGTGCAGATTGACGGACCGGTAAAAGTCAAAATTTGAGACGGTGGTGTCAGACATAATGATTCGGCCCCGGTTCCTCGATCATGGCATAACCTTCTGTCGTGACATCGAATCCGCAATCGGATATGTTTTATTTATGATGGATCCCAACAAAGACATAGCGCGCCTACCGGATGACCGCATCCATGCCATTCTGGTCAGCCAGATCTATGCGCGATCGAACATCGGCATCCTGGCAACGGTCGTGAACGCGTCGATTCTTGTTTTGATTCTGTGGGACCAGATCCACCATTGGAAATTGGTGGCCTGGTTTTCGATGATCCTGCTGGTATCGCTGGTCAGGCTCTTCCTGAATCTGCAATTTTTCAAGGTGGTCGACCGGGAAGCGCACACCCGCCGCTGGGGACGGCTGCTGTGGGTCGGTCTTGGCATTATGGGCCTTTTGTGGGGGTCTACGGCGATCTTCCTGTTTCCGGTGCACTCGGTGGCCCACCAGGTGTTTAGCGCCTTTGTGCTGGCCGGCATGGTCGCGGGGGCGGTTGGCGTCTTTTCACCGATCATTCCCGTTTTCCTGGCGTTCAGCATTCCGGCGCTGGCGCCCATCACCATCCGTTTCCTGATGATCGGTGATGCGCTTCACATGGCCATGGGCGCGATGACGGTGCTTTTCGCCGTGCTGACGTTCACGACGGCCAAACGCATCAGCAGCTCGATTGAGGAACTCGTCGTATTGAAGGAAACCTTTGCCGATCAGCTCGTCGAGCGAACTGCCGAATTGCAACGTGTCAACGTGCAGCTGCGAGAAGAGATCGAGGAACGCAAGCAGGCTGAACAAGCGCTGGCGAATTCGGAGCGGCGACTGACCGACATCATCGAGTTTCTCCCCGATCCCACGTGGGTGATCGACATCGACGGCAAAGTGATCGCCTGGAACCGGGCCGTCGAGCGGATCACCGGTATCGACAAGCAGGACATGATCGGAAAAGGCGGCTACGCCTATTCGGTGCCGTTCTACGGAGAGCCCCGGCCACTGCTGATCGACCTGGCGCTGAAGCGCGACGCGCGCTGGGAAAAGGATTACTTGATCCTCCAGGAGGAAGATGGGATGTTGGTGGCCAGCGAGTCTTTTCATCCGTTCATGGAAGGCGGGGGGCGCTACTTTGCGGCCACCGCCTCCAAGCTCTACGATGCTCAGGAAAATGTGGCCGGTGCCATCGAGTCGATCAGAGACATTACCGCCGCCAAACGCCTTGAAAAGGAACGCGAGAAGCTGATTGGGGAGTTGCAGGGGGCGATCGCCAAGGTTCGAACGCTCAGCGGTTTGCTGCCGATCTGCGCCGCCTGCAAGAAGATCCGAGACGACAAAGGCTACTGGAATCAGATCGAAACGTTTATCCGAGACCATTCCGAAGCCGAATTCAGCCACAGCATTTGCCCCGATTGCGCCAGGAAACTCTACACCGACTTGGATTTATTCTCCAAATAAAGTGAATGGCTATCGCTAACAGCCGCTGACATCGGGCCCCAGGCGACACGGTAAACCGGACGCCTGGTCACAAGCGATAGGGCGGTCGAAGTCCCGCAAAAGGAAGTAGCCTGATGCCTCCTTTCGGACCTGTTAAGAGAACAATCCAGCAGCTTCAACAAGAGAAAAAAGCAAGTGTGCGTTATGAACATCAGAAAGGTCATTAAAAAATATAAATTGAATGAACAACCGAATGATTTTTTATTTTGGCAATCAAAATCATATGAAGAGCGGTTGGAAGCATTAGAGCAAATTCGAGAGGAATATAATTCATGGAGATATGATGCTGAGCAAGGATTTCAAAGAGTTTATCGAATTATTAAACGAGCATAATGTCAAATATTTGTTGGTTGGCGGATATGCGGTCGCATTTCACGGGCACCCACGCTATACTAAAGACCTTGATGTATGGATTGAGCTTTCACCGGAAAATGCTGATAAAGTTATAAAGTCACTCGAAAAATTTGGTTTTGGATCGTTGGGGCTCAAACCTGGGGATTTCCTTGAAAGCGATCAGATTATCCAACTAGGTTATCCTCCCAACAGAATCGACATTTTGACGACGTTAAAAAAGCTGAAATTTGAGAGCTGTTATAAAGCAAGAGTTGAGGTTGAGATTCAAGGCCTCAAAATTAATTTTATTGACCTCGAAAGTCTAAAGCAAAATAAACTGGCCACAGGTCGTCCGCAAGACTTGGCCGATGTTGAAAATTTGAAGTGATTTAGAACTGAGGGCCAAAGAAAACGGCTAAAATTCGGTCGATTAATTTATCGATTTATGAACGTGCCGTTTTACCCAAATTTGTCGCAAAGACCAACCTCTTTCCGCACGCTGAAGCCTGTGGGGGTGCACACGGGATAGCCGGTCATCTCACCCGTAGGGGGGCCACAGGACAGGCA
>JAWOJK010000168.1:0-5119 GCA_046481705.1 Desulfobacterales bacterium
AAGCCATTCAAGGTGACCTTGCGGCCGTGCCGCGCCATGAGCGTTTCGCAGAAATGGCGGGTATCCCGCGCATCGTCTTCGCCGGTCATGGTCTGCACGGCCGGGGTGCTGTCGATATCCTTCTGGATGCGGATGTAAGTGGGAATCCCCTGGTTGGCAAAGCAGTGCACATAGCTTTTGCCTTCCCCCGGGAGAAAGGCCAGGATGTTGGCGCCCAGGACGTAAGGGGGCAGAATGATGATCGGTTTGCCGTTTTCCCGGATATTGACCCCTGCCGCCAGCGGAAACACCTGGTAGAGGAAAAAGCGCTCGGTCTCGGCGACCTTCAGGTAGTCCCCGTGTTCGAAGTCGAAACCGTACTCGGGTTTGATATCCCGAATAGCCTGAGGATACCCGTTGACAACGGTATCGATCAACTCCCGCTGCCGGGCAATGAATGCGCCAAGGTCATCACTCTCGCGACCCAAAAGCGTGTTAAGCCATGCAAAAAAAACTTCGCTGACCTTGCGGGCATGGAAAAGATTTATGGACTCCAGGGTGCTGGACAGCCCTTTTTCGGCGACCTGCTGGTTGAATCGGATCAGTTCGATGTAATCGCCCATGGTCTCCAGGGGATGCACCTGCCCCAGCTTGGTCTTCTCTGTGGAGCTGAAGGCGCTCAGCGCAATCCAGAACGGTGCGCTGAATTCACTGAGATATTTTATAACACCGGTGGTGTAAACTTGGGCGGCTCTGGTCTGCTCGGTTGCGGACAGACAGGCTTCCACATACCGCTGGAGCCAGCCGGACGGGTAATACGACGGGATGGAAATTACGCCGCCCACCCGGTTTTGACCTGGTACTTTTGGGTCTTGAATTTTCATGTTTGAGTTTTCTCCGGTTTACGAATATCGAAATGAAATTGAACCACAAGATTTGTTTGGCAAAGACGATCAGAACCCTCTGGCTTTGCCTTCTTGAGGGTAAAAATTCTTGCAATGAAGCGATCCCGGTTCAAGCTTAGAATAAAACCCCAACCGGCGCCTGTCAAGTAAAATTGTTGCGATGCACAAATTTGTTTTTTACACTACTTCTTACATAATAAAGGAATAAACCCTGATCTTTCCAAATCACGCCTGATTTTTTTGCGATGCAATATAATTAAAGGGGACGCCCTTATATAATTAAACTAAAGAATTACTAAAGAATTAAAGGGGACGCCCTTAACTTATAAACTTGTTAAGTTCAAGCCCGGCTGGCATGGCACAGCAAATCTCGGTGAACCGAGCTTTGTCGACATTGGAAGATATGCGGGGGATGGGGGGTTTGGTGTCACATCCTGCATCATAGATAAACATGGCTGTATTTAATCTGCAGATCAGAATCCTGTTACATTCAGGTTCGCCTGGAATTTAAAATGTGGTTTGCCGCCGAACAGGCCATGGCGAACAAACGCCCTGTTTCTCATATGAAATATTGCAAGCTGTTGTCGCCGGTCGTCGCAAACGCGCCGCAGACCTTATCGCCACACCAGGATGCCGAACGCCTCCGGCCGGTCTTCAAGACGCGCTGAAGGCCGCGGCGGCTGCGGTGGCTGGACTTGGGCGCGCAACCTCGAGACGCGCCGCAAGATAGGGCGTGGGATCGGCAGTGTGGGGTTGGCGATCCTACAGGTCGTAGAGGGTTTCGTCGCGGCGCGGGGCCGCCCGGCGACCGGCGCTGCCGGCGCCTTTTTTCTCGGGCAGTTTGAAGGGGTCCTCGGTTTCCAGAAAATCGCCCAACTCGGCTTCGATGGCGTCCGGGTCTTCGCCGCGCTCCATGCGCCGCAGGGCCTCCTGCATCCCCGCCCCCAGTTCCAGGCCGGTGGCATCCGAGAGTTTGCGCATCATGGCGGCCGCCTGCCGGGGGTCGTCCTCATTGATCTTGTCGGCCTCGCCGGCCAGCATCTGCATGGCCTTTTCCATGCGGCTCTCATCGAAGGGCAGATCGTCCGCCTCGCCGCCCTCCTCCCGGGCCCGGCCGGTGACGGCAAAGACCGACACCTGACGGCTCAAGGGCGCATCGCCGCAGGTGGGGCAATTGGGGGTGGCGGTGGTGTTGATCCGCCGCGAAAAGAAGTTGTAGATGGTGTTGCAGCGGCTGCAGTAAAATTCGTAGATCGGCATGCCAGGTCCTCTGCGAAAGCAGGTTAAACGGTTTGCGGAACCCGATGCAGCGGCTCCCGCGTCCACCCCCCGCCTGGCGGCTTTTCACCGGACGCGGGTTGGGTTTTTTTATGTGGACCGCGGGCGTTTGTCAAGCGTCCGGGTCAGGCCGTCAGACGGCGGAATTCCGGTGTCTCTTTGAGAATCGCGAGGTCCTCGTCGCGCCGGGCGATCAGACGGCAGGCGGGGTCGATGGCAATCGCCCGCTCCAGGTGCGAGAGGGCCTGCCGGACTTCACCCTTGAGACCCAGCAGGCACGCCAGGTTGTACCAGGCGGCCGGGTTGGCGGCATCCAGCGCCAGGGACTGCCGGCCGGCGGCAAGCCCCTCGTCATAGCGACCCAGGCGGCAGGCGATGCTGCTTTTAAGCGCCCAGCCCGGGGCGTAATCCGGGTCGCAGGCGATGGCGGCCTCCACCGCCGCGAGGGCCTCCCGGAAGCGCTGCGCGGCCTCCAGCGCCAGCGCCTGGCAGGTGTGGGCCGCGGCGCTGCGGGGATCCAGGCCGACCGCCTTCTGGGCGGCCAGGAGGGCCTCCGAAAGCCGTCCCAAACGGATCAGCAGCACGCCTTTGTGGGTCCAGAGCGCGGGGTCCGCGGGCGCCAGCGAAATCGCCTTTTCGAGGTTCTGCAGGGCCGGCGCGTAGTGGCCCTGGAAAAAGAGATGGGCCGCCCGGCCGACGTGATCCTCCACCTGCAGGTCGATCCCGTAGAGCTCCAGGACCTCCAGATTCTGGCTGAGCTCCGCCACGTCATTTTTGAGCGCTTCGGAGGGATGGCCGACGAGGGAGATCCCCCGCACGGTTTCCCGCAGGGCGTTCAGATAGGATTCGGGATAGGGCTTCATCCCATTACGGCCTGTCGCCCCAGGAGGGGCAAAAACCAGCGGCGACTTAGCGATTTTTCCATTCGGGGTTCCGTTTTTCAAGGTAGGCGCGGATCCCCTCCTGGGCATCCTCGGCGCACAGGTTCAGGGCAATGGTGTGCTTGGCGTAATTGAGGGCCGCGTCATCGGCCTGATCGACCTGGTCGTAAAACCCCTGTTTGCCGATGGCCAGCACCAGACGACTGGCGCCGGCGATCTGGCGGGCCAAGGCCAGGGTTTCGGCTTCCAGGTCCACCCGGGGCACCACCCGGTTGACCAGACCCAGGGACTTGGCTTCAGCGGCCGGGAAATCCCGTCCGGTCAGGAGCATCTCCAGGGCGGCCTTGCGGCCGATGGCGCGCGCGACGGCCACCATGGGGGTCGTGCAGAAAAGCCCGATCTTGACCCCCGGGGTTGAAAAACGGGCATCCTCGGAGGCCACCACCAGGTCGCACCAGGCCGCCAGCTGGCAGCCGGCGGCGGTGGCGACCCCCTGCACCTGGGCGATCACCGGCTGGGGAATCGTGTGCAGGCGCTGCATCATCTCGGTGCAGCGGTCGAATATGGCCTTGTAGACCTTGACCCCCCCACCCACCATTTCTTTTAGGTTGTGGCCCGCGCAGAAATTGTCGCCGGCGGCCCGAATGACCAGCACCTTCAGGGTTTCGTCGGCGGCCACACGCTCCAGGGCGTCGCAAATCTCGGCAATCATCCGCCGCGAAAGGGCGTTGACCCGGGCGGGCTGGTTGAGGGTCAGAATCCCCACGGCCTCCTCGCTGGTGTACAGAATCTCCTCGTAGTTCATTGGCTTCCTCCTGTTGCGGCAGCAGCAACGACCCTGCAGTCGGTTGACGCCCCCGGGTTTGGTTCGCATTATGTGAGAGTATTCAATGATCTGCAACCGGTATGCGCCGGGCCGACTCCCGGCGCCGTTACGGGCCCGCATGGCCCTTCAGGGCGGGCCCACCCCCCCGCTGCTTAACAGACGCTTGCCGGCAGCCGCCGGTAAAGGAGGTGTTTATGAAAATGTACATCAGCGCGGAGTGGATCGAAACCGCCGACACGATCGCGGTCCGCAATCCTTATGACGACAGCCTGGTCGACACGGTCCCCAGCGCCGGCCCGGCCGAGGTGGAGGCCGCGCTGGCCAGCGCCGCACGCGGGGCCGGGGTCATGGCGGCCCTGACGGCCCGTGAACGCGCCCGAATCCTGCGCAAAACCGCTGAACTGCTGGCCGCCCGCAAGGAGGACTTTGCGCGCCTGATCACCCGCGAAAGCGGCAAGGTCATCGGCGAGGCGCGGGTGGAGGTCGAGCGCGCCACCGAAACCATCACCCTTTCGGCCGAAGAGGCCCGGCGCATCACCGGGGAAACCCTGCCCCTGGACGCCGCTCCCGGCGGGGAGCGAAAATTCGGCTTTACCCTGCGGGTCCCGTGCGGCGTGGTGGTCGCCATCACGCCCTTCAACTTCCCCCTCAACCTGCTGTGCCACAAAGTCGGCCCGGCCCTGGCGGCCGGCAATGCCGTGATTGCCAAGCCGCCCTCGGACACCCCCCTGACCGCCCTGAAATTCACCGGCCTGCTGCTGGAAGCCGGTCTGCCCCCCGAAGGCATCCAGTGTATCACCGGTTCGGGCGCCGCGGTGGGCTCAAGCCTGTGCGCCGACCGGCGTGTGCGCAAGATCAGCTTTACCGGCAGCCGCGATGTGGGTGAGCAGATCTGCCGGGTGGCCGGCATCAAAAAAGTCACCTTGGAGCTGGGCGCCAACTCGCCGGTGATCATCATGCCGGATGCGGACCTGGACCTCGTGGCGCGCGCCGTCGCCGCGTCGGGCTACGCCAATGCCGGGCAGGTGTGCATCTCCACCCAGCGGGTGCTGGTCAACAACCGGGTCCACGGCGACTTGATAGACGCCCTCAAGCCCCGGGTGGCGGCCATCACGGTGGGCGACCCGCTGATGGAAAGCACCCAGATGGGTCCCATGATCCGGCAGGAGGACGCCATCCGGGTGGAGCACTGGACCCACGAAGCCGTGGACGGCGGCGCGCGCCTGGTGACCGGCGGCAGCCGCGCGGGC
>JAWOJK010000127.1:0-15698 GCA_046481705.1 Desulfobacterales bacterium
ATTCCCATTTGCGTTCATCTGTTATTTGGTTTTGAATTTCAACAGAGAGGGTTGCTGAGGAAGAACCAGTGAGCGCTGCCGAGGACCTTGTTGGCATACATCCAGCTGCCGGTTGAGAGGATCGTCATGACGATGATGTTGATCATGGCGGGCGCCGTTGTCGCCCGGGTCCACCAGATCCCCAGGATCAGTGGGGGGCCGACCGAGCACAGGATCACGACGAACGCGGCCCCCGAGATGTCCAGGACCAGGGCCGGCGGGTTGAAGGACATGAGCATCGAGAACACCAGGACCACGACGGTCATGATGCGGGTCACCATGATCGGTTTTTCCTCGGGCAGGGTGCTGCCGAAGACCTTGCCCATCAAATCACGGCCCAGCAGGATGTTGAGCACCATCGTCCAGCCGGCTGCGGTGGCCATGGCGATCGCCAACCCGCCGGCGGCCACGACGGACAGCAGGAAGGGGCTCTTGAGGGCTTCCATCGCCGCGATCATGGAGTAGTCCGTGACCGACGCGCCGGCGACCCCATATGCGGTTTGCATGTGCTTGAAGACCCCCATGGCATTGTCGATGCCCTCGGTCTGCATCAGCGGGTGCAGTTGCTCGACCAGGACGCGGGCGCCGGTGCCGATGATGATCAGCCCGCAGTACATCAGGCCACCGACCACCACCGCCCAGAAGACGCTGCGGCGGGCGGACTTGATGTCCTGGGTGGTGAAAAAGCGCACCACCGTGTAAGGCATGGCCGAAAAGCCGAAGTGCCACACGAAAAAGAAGCCCACCACCCCGGTCCAGCTGGCCATTATGGCGTGGGAGGGGGCATCGGACACATATGGCAGGTTGAAGAAGTTGGGGCTGATCGACAGGGTCGCATCGGTCAGGCCGTTGAGGCCGCCGTAGTGGCCGATCACGTAGGCTGCGGCCAGAACCGAGGCCACGGTCATGGCAATACCCTGGAAGGCGGTCGAGAAGGTCGTGGCCACCATGCCGCCGTAGTAGATGTAGAGAAAAATCACGAGGGAGGCCAGAATCACCGAAAAGGTGAAGTTGAGCTTCAAGATGGCCAGCAGGAAGAGCGCGGTGCCCACGATGGAGAGGATCACGTAGGCGAGCCCGCCGATCAGGGTGGGGATGCCCGCCACCAGGCGCATCCACTTGGTGTCGTAGCGGTCGGCGTAGTAGTCGGTGAACGAGGTCGGGGCGTATTTGCGCAGCGGTGCGGCGGTCAGCAGGGTGGCGATCGGCATGCCGCCGATGATGCCGACCAGGGCCCACCAGAAGGGGTAGCCTAAAATGAAGATAAACGCGGGCAGTCCCAGGAAACTGGCCGGGCTGAAGTAGGTTGCGGCCAGGGCGCTGCCGTTGACGAACGCCCCGACTTTGCGGCCGGCGACGTAGTAGTCCGAGGCGTTCAGCGAGGCCTTACGCGAGGACCAGCCGATCCAGAAAATTACTGCGAAATACAAGACAGAACCCAGGATGACGATTGGATTGACTCCCATTGGATTTCCTCCTTAATGCTTAAGCTTAAGCTTTGAGTTTGGCCTTGGCCGCTTCTCTTTTTTCTTCCGACCGATAATAGATAAACGATACCACGATGTTGATCAGCCAGAGTCCGATGATCCAGTTGTAAATGTAGCAGGCGGGAACGCCAAGAAATCGCTTCAGCGGAAATCCGGGAATCGTCATTTCGAGGAACATGAAGAAAAAACACCAGCCATACATGATGGCCATGCCGATCCAGAAAATCTTGGGCATACCTTTGAACATGATAATCTCCCCCTAATTGTGGTGAGTGTTGGTTGGCGGTGAGCGGCCAGGTGCTTTGGCCGCTGACTGCCGGTTTGGGTTTTAGCCGCGCCGCCTTGGCACCCCGCAAGGCCGTCGCGATCGGAAATCCCAGTGCCGACCGCTTTCACCCCGGTCGGATTCTCAACCTTTGCCCCACTCGACGTTGCGCAACGCCACGCGGCGGATTTTGCCGCTCACGGTTTTCGGCAGGGCTTCTAAAAATTCGATCTTGCGCGGGTACTTGTAGGGTGCGCAAACCCTCTTGACATGATCCTGCAGTTCCCTGACCAGCTCATCGCCGGGCGCGTAGCCCGGCGCCAGGACGACATACGCTTTGACCACCTCCCCGCGGGTCTCATCCGGGCTGGAGACCACCGCCGATTCGGCCACCGCCGGGTGTTCGATCAGGGCGCTTTCCACCTCGAAGGGCCCGATGCGGTAGCCGGATGTCAGGATCACGTCGTCGTTGCGACCGACGAACCAGAAGTAGCCGTCTTCGTCGACGTAGGCCCGGTCGCCGGTAAGGTACCAGTCGCCTTTGAAGACCGCAGCCGTGCGCTCCGGCTCTTTCCAGTATTCCCTGAAAAGCCCCACCGGGCGCACCGGTTTGACCCGCACGGCGATGGCGCCTTCGGTATCGGCAGGCAGCACGTCGCCGTCATGGCCGATGACCCTGAGGTCGATGCCGGGCGCCGGTTTCCCCATGGAACCGAAGCGCGGCGCGATGCAGGGAAAACTCCCGGCCAACAGCACCGTTTCGGTCTGGCCGTAGCCGTCGCGGATGGTGATGCCGGTGGCGCGTTTCCAGACCTCGATGATCTCGGCGCCCAGCGGTTCGCCTGCGGCCACGCAGTGCCGCAGCGCGGGGAACTTGTACGCGCTGAGGTTCTGGAGGATCAGCATGCGGTAGATGGTCGGGGCGCCGCACATCGTGGTGATCGGGTAGCGCTCTAAAAGTTCAAGGGTCTTGACCGGGTCGAAGCGGTCGGTGTGGTGGATGAACTGCGCCGCGCCGCAGTTCCAGGGACCGAAATAGCTGCTCCAGGCCGCCTTGGCCCAGCCCGTGTCGCTGACATTCCAGTGCAGGTCCTCGGGCCGCAGGTCCAGCCAGAAACGACCGGTGCTCTGGTGGCCGATGGGGTAGGAGGTGTGGGTGTGGAGGGCCATTTTGGGGAACCCGACGGTGCCGGAGGTGAAGTAAACCAGGCAGTTGTCGGTGCTGCGGGTCTTGACGGTTTCAAACTGCTCGGAAGCCGCGGCCAGCGCCTCGTCGTAAAAGATCCAGCCCTCACGGGGCCTGGAGATGACGATTTTGGTTTTGACCGTGGGGCACTTGTCCTGGACTTGTTCGAACTTGGCGGCGATGTCGTGGTTGGCAATCAGACAGGCCGCTTGGGACTTGTTGGCCCGGAACTCGAGGTCCTGGGTGGTGAGCTGGGCGGTGCCCGGTGCCAGCAGGGCGCCCATGCGGATACTGGCGGTTAAGGTTTCCCACCACTCGGTGTTGCGGGGCAAAACCACCATGATGACGTCATCGCGTTTGACGCCCCGGGCGGTCAGCTCGTTGGCCAGTTTTTTAGAGGCTTTGACGAGGTCCACAAAGGTTTTGCGCACTTCGTTGCCGGCGTCGTCAACCCATAACATGGCGAGTTTTTCGGAGTCTTGGGCCCATTTGTCGACAACGTCGCCGGCAAAGTTAAAAAACTCGGGCACCTCCAAGCTGAACTCGGCATAGGTTTTGTCGTAATCGGTCATGTTGTGGGCTTGGGTCATTCTCTTTCTCCCTCATGGGGGAATCCGTTCACCCCGGCTGTGCAAGGGCGGCACTATCGCCTATCCCTGCACCTTTTCAGGGGCGTAACGATCGATGGCAGCGGAACTTCCAGCGGCAAAGCCTGACACTGTATCGCGGTCGGGGCACCTCCTTTCGGTTGCGGAATTAATTGAGCGCTCAGTCGCATAAAAAAGCCCAAAAAAAAACAAAAAAAGCCAGGCAACCAATGTGAACGAGCGCTCAGTCAAAAATTTAAGCGGCATTCTATCTTCACCTTTTCGGGTTTGTCAAACCTTTTTTGCGATCTTTTTGAGTTGAAAGCCAGCCGAAAGGATGGGGCGTCAAATAAATCATGAATAAGATTATTTTTTTAGCTGGCCGGCCATTAGACCCAGTGTCGCAGCCAGGCCACGTTGAATTGGCTGTTGACCAGTTTTTGCAGCTGGGACACCCCCGAGAGGGCGTCTTTGAGGATCATGCGCTCGCGTTTGCGCAGGCTGTAAGGGTCGATATGGTTGTCGGGGGAATGACCCTGGCGCGCTTTTTTGGCGTTCTCGCGAATGCGGAACATCATCAGTGTCTCGAAGCTGGCCTCGAAGAGTTCGGCGTCCTCGGCGGGGATGGCCTTGCGCGCCACCAGTTCCTGCAGGCGGCCGAAGGTCGAGGGCTCGCTGATTTCGTTTTTGATGGCGAAGATGCGGATGTCGTTGACAATGTGGAGGGTGCCGGCCTTTTTAAGATCGATCTGGTTTTTGTGGGGGCCGCTGCGGGTCGTGACAAAGGTCCCCAGAAAGTTGATGGGCAGCTTGTACTGCAGGTCGTCCCGGGTCATCATGTGGCGGGCGGTAAGGGACTCCTTGAAGGCCGCAAAGATGGCCTCGCGGAATTTTTCCGCCAGGGCCACGTTGCCCCAAATCGGGCGGTAGTCGAGCAGGATGGTCAGAATGCGGGTGTCCTCGGGATCGTAGGAGCGCGTCCACTCCAGGACGGATTCGATCCAGGCGCTCAGCGGCCGGCGCCACTTGGGATTGGTGGCCATGACGTCGCCGGCGCATTTCTCGAAGCCGCACGCCGCCAGCCCGTCTACGGCAAAAGCCGCGAACTGGGCGAAATAAGCATCCACATCCTCCGGTGGCTGCCCGGGCGGGTCGTCGAAAATGATGGCATTGTCCTGGTCGCTGCGCAGCGTCTGTTCGTAGCGCGCCGCGCTGCCCATGTTGACCCAGCAGTAGTCCACCGGCGGCGGCCCCCAGCCCTCCAGGCGCATGCGCTCCTCGGAGAGCTGCAGGACCCTGCGGGTCATGCGCTCGTGGAGTTCGGACATGACCTCGAAAATCTCGCGTACCCCGGCCTTTTCAGCCACCAGGGCGTAGAGGATGCCGTCCACCTCGCGGCTGATGGCGGCAAGGCCGCGCAGATCGTGCTGGCTCTCGATGTCCTGGGTCAGCAGCAGGGTGCCGGTGCTGCGGGTCTTGAGCAGGTCCACCATGGTGACGATACCGATCAGGTTCCCCCGTTCAATTACCAGCAGGTATTTGGTTTTGCTGCGGATCATGGTCACCAGGGCCTGGCCCAGAAAGGCCTCCGGCGCAATGGTGACGATGTTGCTTTTCATGATGTTGTCGGCCCGGCAGGTCTCGACCGGGCAGGCTTGGGCTGCGATCAGGTGTTTCACGATGTTCTTTTCGGTGATGATGCCCCGTGGGCGGCGCTCCTGGTCCAACACCACGATGGTGCTGATGTCCAGCTCGTCCATGGTCTGGGCCACCGCCGTGACCTTGTCGTGGGCCTGGCAGGTTATCACCGGCGCGCTCATGACCTCGCTGACCCGCTTGCGGAACATGGGGGATTCGCTCATGCCGTAAGCTTCGTAAGACTGCTCGCTGACGATTTCGGAATAGAGCCGGCGCATGCGCTCGGCCAACAGGGTGTTGAAGAAGCCGGAAAACTCCGGGTAGCTGTAGATCAGCCGTTCGAGGTCGCGGCGCTTGACAAGACAGCAGGTCAGCGCTTCCTTGACCCGGGCGGATGCCGGGTAGCGCTGCTGGGAGAGGACCACGGTCTCACTGAAAAAGTCGTGGGGGCGGCGCACGCCAACCACCGATTCGACGCCGCGGTCGTTGCTGGAGGTGATTTCCACCAGGCCGGCGACGATGATGAAGAGGGCGTCCTGGCTGACGTCCCCCTGGCGAAAGACGTAGGTGTTCGGCCGATAATGCCGGATGGTGACTTTCGTGGCCAGGTCTTCGAGAACGTCGGGTTCGAGAATTTCGAACGGGTCCGTTTTATGAAGGATGTTGACGACTTCGCGCTTTTCCATTGGCGACTCCCGCGCGGCGATATTTGGGCTGTCTGTACCGGTGGAAAAAGACTTGACAAGCGGGTTGCTGCATTGTAGCTATGACTGAGCGCTCGTTCACATGTGGCCAGGATTTCACGTTCGCATACTTTGAGGACTATTTCAAATAAAATTTTGGAGATCGGAATCCATGAGGCGCTCGGCCGACAAAACTTACGATGTGCCTACTCAGATCAAAAACCCCGAACTCGTCGAAAGGCGCCGCCGGCAGATCGTCGATGCGGCCGTTAAGCTGTTTGTCGAGAAAGGGTTCCACAAAACCACCACCCGGCAGATTGCCGCCGCCGCCGGTTTCTCGATCGGCTCGCTTTACGAATACGTGGCCTCCAAGGAAGACGTGCTCTACCTGGTCTGCGAGGCCATTCACGAGGAGGTGGAGCGCGGCGTCGCCGAGGCCCTCTCACGTGTGACCACCGGGCGCGCGGCGCTGGCAGAGGTCATCCGCGAATATTTTTTGGTGTGTCATCGCATGAGCGACCTGGTGCTGCTGATCTACCAGGAAACCCAGTCCCTGCCGGCCCAGTGGCGCAAGCGCGTGCTGGAAAACGAAATCGAGATCACCGGGATTTTCGTCAAGGTGCTGGCCAAGCTGTCGGCTACCGGTGATTTGCCCGAGATCGACGAAAACGCGATCGAACTGGCGGCCCACAATATTTCCGTGCTGGGGCACATGTGGGCTTTTCGGCGCTGGTATCTGGCCCGCCACTACAGCATCGAGGACTATATCGCGCTGCAGATCGATTTTGTTCTGGGGAATACCACCGGCAAGGTGAGCCACTGATCCGCAGCGTTATCGAGGAGCCTGCCACCAGCGGTCAGCCAGTTCCGGCCAAACGGTCTCGTGGACGGATATCGAAAGGGCTTTGGTCGCGAGAAAATGGCCAGCAGCCGATCGTCAACCACTTCCCCGGGTCGTCGCGACCACTTTCGCCCGCAGAAAAATATGCGCTCAGCGGTTTTCCGCTACCGGGCGCAGCCGCTGTTGCTGCCCCCGGGTCACGGCCGAATCAATGCCGCACAGGCTAAAAAAAGGAGGGGGGCATGAGTATCGAAACCGAAGCGTACAGACCCAAACATCACGTTCGGGCCGTCACGGCTACGTCGCTTTTTGACGGCCATGACGCATCCATCAACATCTTCCGCCGCATCCTGCAGGGCACCGGGGTCGAGGTCATCCACCTCGGGCACAACCGCTCGGTGCAGGAGATCGTGGATGCGGCCATCGAAGAGGACGTCCAGGGCATCGCCGTTTCAAGCTACCAGGGCGGGCACATGGAGTTCTTCAAGTACATGGTGGAGCTGCTGCGGGAGCGCAACGCAGCGCACATCAAGGTCTTTGGCGGCGGCGGCGGCGTGATCGTGCCCGAAGAGATCCGTGAGCTTGAGACCTACGGGGTGACCAAGATCTATTCCCCCGAGGACGGCGCCCGGCTGGGGTTGCAGGGCATCATCAACCACATGGTGCGGACCATGGACTTCGAACGCGCCATGGAGGACGGCTTCGACCTCGCGGCGCTTTCCCCGGACAACAAGCTGCTGGTGGGCAACCTGATCACCTCGGTGGAGGCCGCCAAGGCCCGCCAGAACGGGCATCTCGCCAACCTGCGGGCCGAGCTGGCCCGCAAGTTGGGCGGTCGCAAGGTGCCGGTAATCGGCATCACGGGCACCGGCGGGGCCGGCAAGTCGTCCCTGACCGACGAGCTGATCCTGCGGCTGCTCCACGACCAGCAAGGCCTGCACCTGGCGATCATCAGCAGCGACCCCTCCCGCCGCAAGACCGGCGGCGCCCTGCTGGGCGACCGCATCCGCATGAACGCCATTGGTAGCCCGCGGGTCTACATGCGCAGCCTGGCCACGCGGCGCTCCCACATCGAGATCCCCGACGCGCTGCCGGAGGCCATCGAAGTGGTCAAGGCCGCCGGCTATGACCTGGTGATCGTCGAAACCGCCGGGATCGGCCAGGGCGACTCGCACATCATCGACCTGGTGGACGTGTCCCTCTACGTCATGACCAGCGAGTTCGGGGCCGCCTCCCAGCTCGAGAAAATCGATATGCTCGATTTCGCCGATCTGGCGGTGGTCAACAAGTATGAAAAGCGCGGCGGCGAGGATGCCGTGCGCGACGTTCGCAAGCAGATCCAGCGCAACCGCAGCGACTTCAGCCGGCGGCCGGAGGAGATGCCGGTTTTCGGCACGATTGCCTCCAAATTCAACGATGATGGGGTCACCGCCCTCTACCACGCCATCCTGGACGCCATCGATCAAAAGACCGGGGTGAAGTTCACGGCGCATCTGCCCCGGCCCGAGACCCGCACCTCCACCTCCAAGACCATCATCATTCCCCCGGAACGCACCCGCTACCTGGCGGAAATCGCCGACACGCTGCGCCACTATCACCAGCGCACCGAAAGCCAAGCGGCCAACGTGCGCCGGATCTGGCACCTGAACGAGGCGGCCGCGACCCTGGAAAACGCCCCCCCAAGCGAGGGCGAGGTCTCCGAGATGGTGGCGCGTCTCAAGGCCGAGGTGGCCAAGGCGCAGAAGATGCTGGACAAGGAAACCGCAGAGCTGGTGGCCCAGTGGCCCGGATTGCGCGAACGCTACCGCCAGGACGAGCTGGTCTACGAGGTGCGTGGCCATGAGATCCGGCAGCCGCTGACCTCCGAGTCTCTGGCGCGCAAGAAGATTTCCAAGGTGGCGCTGCCCGGTTTCACCGATCCCGGTGAAATCTACCGCTGGATGCGGCGCGAGAACCTGCCGGGTTTCTTTCCCTACACCGCCGGGGTATTTCCCCTGAAGCGGGTGGGCGAGGACCCCACGCGCATGTTCGCCGGCGAGGGCGACCCGGCGCGCACCAACCGGCGCTTTCGCCTGCTGTCGGCCGAATCCGAGGCCAAGCGCCTTTCCACGGCGTTTGATTCGGTGACCCTCTACGGCTACGACCCCGACCTGCGCCCGGACATCTACGGCAAGGTCGGTACCTCGGGGGTCAGCGTCTGCACCCTGGACGATGTCAAGGTGCTCTACAGCGGTTTTGAGCTGTGTGCGCCCAACACCTCGGTTTCGATGACCATCAACGGGCCGGCCCCGATCATCCTGGCCATGTTCCTCAACACCGCCATCGAGCAGCAGGTGGACAAGTTCCAGGAGGAAAACGGCCGCGCCCCGCTTCCCGAGGAGTATGACAAGATCCGGGCGATGGTGCTCTCCAATGTGCGCGGCACCGTCCAGGCCGATATTCTCAAGGAGGACCAGGGGCAGAATACCTGCATCTTTTCGATCGAGTTTGCCCTCCAGATGATGGGCGACATCCAGGCCTACTTCATCGAAAACGACGTGCGCAACTTCTACTCGGTCTCCATTTCCGGCTACCACATCGCCGAAGCCGGGGCCAACCCCATCTCCCAGCTGGCCTTCACCCTGGCCAATGGCTTCACCTACGTCGAGTACTATCTCTCGCGCGGAATGGACATCGACAGCTTCGGCCCCAACCTCTCCTTTTTCTTCTCCAACGGGATGGACCCCGAGTACACCGTCATCGGGCGCGTGGCGCGCCGGATCTGGGCGGTTGCGATGCGCGACAAGTACGGCGCCTCGGCCCGCAGCCAGATGCTCAAGTACCACATCCAGACTTCGGGCCGCTCGCTGCACAGCCAAGACATCCAGTTCAACGACATCCGGACCACCCTCCAGGGCCTGTGTGCGATTTACGACAACTGCCAGAGCCTGCACACCAACGCTTTTGACGAGGCCATCACGACGCCCAGCAAGGAGTCGGTGCGCCGCGCGCTGGCCATCCAGATGATCATCAACCGCGAGTGGGGGTTGGCCAAGAACGAAAACCCGCTGCAGGGCAGCTTTATCGTGGAAGAGATGACCGATCTGGTGGAAGAGGCCGTGCTGTTCGAATTCGACCAGATCACCCGCCGCGGCGGCGTCCTGGGCGCCATGGAAACCGGATACCAGCGCAGCAAGATCCAGGAGGAGTCGATCTACTACGAAATTCTCAAGCACGAAGGCAAGTACCCGATCATCGGGGTCAACACCTTCCGCGACCCCGACGTCGATCAGGCCGGCGAGCTCTCCGAGGGCATTTCCTGCCTGGAACTGGCGCGCGCCACCGAAGAGGAGAAAACCTCGCAGCTCAATCGGCTGGTTGACTTCCAGCAGCGCCACGCGGACCAGTCACAGGCGGCGCTGGTGCGGCTGCAGAAGGCCGCGCTTTCCGGTGAGAACATTTTTGCCGAACTGATGAACACCGTCCGCTGCTGCAGCCTGGGGCAGATCACCCGGGCGCTGTATGACGTCGGCGGCCAGTACCGGCGCAACATGTAGCACCCGGCGGGCAAAGGCATGCGTGCCTTCCGCTGGAGCAAAAAACCGCACCCGGGGCCAAGGCCCCGCAAAAAGGGAGAAAAAACCAATGAGAGAAGCCGTGATTGTGAGTGCCGTGCGGACCCCGCTGGGCAGTTTCAACGGGACCCTGGGCAGCATCGGCGCCACCCGCCTGGGGGCGCTGGTGATTGAAGAAGCGGTGCGTCGCGCCGGGATCGCGAAGACCGCGGTCGACGAGGTCATCATGGGCCAGGTGCTGCCCTGCGGCTACGGCCAGAACCCCGCCCGCCAGGCGGCCGTCCAGGCCGGGATGCCGTGGGAGGTCGAGTGCCTGACGATCAACAAGGTCTGCGGCTCGGCGCTGAAATCCGTGATGCTGGCCGCCCAGGCGATCCAGCTGGGCGACGCCGACGTGGTGGTCGCCGGCGGCATGGAAAACATGAGCCTGGCCCCCTACTATCTGGAAAAGGCCCGCTTCGGCTACCGCATGGGCGCCGGCCAAATCCAGGACCACATGATGCACGACGGCCTCTGGGACATCGTCAACGACTTTCACATGGGGATTTCCAACGACCTCTGCTCCCAGAAATACCAGGTCAGCCGCGAGGACCAGGACCGCTATGCGGCTGAATCCTACCACCGGGCCCTGGCCGCCATCGCCGGCGGGCGCTTCAAGGACGAGATCCTGCCGGTGGCGGTGCCCCAGCGCAAGGGCGACCCCCTGGTTTTCGCCCAGGACGAATGCCCGCGGGAGACCAGCTACGAAATGCTCTCCCGGATGAAGCCGGCCTTTCAGAAAGACGGGTTCGCCACCGCCGGCAACAGCTCCATCATCAGTGACGGTGCGGCGGCCGCGGTGGTCATGGCGCGCGAGAGCGCCGAGCGGCTGGGCTGCAAGGTCATGGCCACCATCGGCGCCCAGGCCTCGGCCGGCATCGACATGAAATACGTGCTGGTGGCGCCGATCCTGGCGATTCCCAAATGCTTGAAAAAAGAAGGGCTCGGCATGGACGCGGTGGACCTCTTCGAGATCAACGAGGCCTTCAGCGGCTCGACCGTGGCGGTCATGCGTGAGCTCGGGATCGATTCGCAACGGGTGAACGTCAACGGCGGCAGCGTGGCCCTGGGGCACCCCATCGGCGCCAGCGGCTGCCGATTGCTGGTGACCCTGCTCTACGAAATGATCAAACAGGACAAGCCGGTCGGCCTGGCCTCGCTCTGCCTGGGCGGCGGTGAGGCCGTTGCCCTGCTGCTGCGGCGCTGAAGACCATCCCGGCCCCTGGGCGCTTGGCACCCCGGGTCTGCTGTGAATTTTTTCTAGCGAAGGAGTGAAGGCATAAAATGGAGATCAAGACGTTTGGCGTAATCGGTGCGGGGCAGATGGGCAACGGTATCGCCCAGGTGGCGGCGGCCAGCGGGCTGAATGTGATCATGAACGACATCAAGACCGAATTTGTCGAAAAAGGCCTTGCCACCATCACCCGAAATCTTCAGCGCGCCGTGGACAAGGGCAAGCTCAGTGCCGGGGATCAGGCCGCGCTGCTGGGTCGCATCAAGACCAGCGTGGACCTCAAGGACATGGCGGCAGCCGATTTCGTGGTGGAGGCCGCAACCGAAAACGAGCCCCTCAAGTTCCAGATATTCAAGGACCTCGACACGATCTGCCGACCGGGGGTCATCCTGGCCAGCAACACCTCCTCGATTCCCATCGGGCGGATCGCCAGCCAGACCGGCCGCCCAGCCAACGTCATCGGCATGCACTTCATGAACCCGGTGCCGGTCATGAAACTGGTGGAGATCATTCGCGGCCTGGCGACATCCGACGACACCTTCACGACGACTTGGGCGCTTTCCGAGAAGTTCGGCAAAACCCCGGCGGAGGCCAATGATTACCCCGGCTTCATCGCCAACCGCATCCTGCTGCCGATGATCAACGAAGCGGTCTACTGCCTCTACCACGGTGTGGGCAGCCGGGAGGCTATCGACACCGTCATGAAACTCGGCATGAACCACCCCATGGGACCCCTGGCACTGGCGGATCTGATCGGGCTCGACACCTGCCTGGCGATCATGGAGACGCTCTACAACGGGTTTAAGGATTCCAAGTATCGCCCCTGTCCACTGCTCAGAAAATACGTCGAGGCCGGTTGGCTGGGCCGCAAGACCGGGCGCGGTTTTTACGAGTACTAACCGGGTTTCCCCGCACGGGGGCTCCGGGTTGCGGTCGCGGGCTGCGGTCGCCGGCGCATCGGTAGGCCGCAGGCCCCGGCCAGTATAAAAGGAGGGCGCATGGCAACAAAAAAAACAAGCAAGCTCGAACCGGTCGGCAAGAAGATCAAGAAGGTGCGGCTCGAGAAAAACCTGACCCTTGAGCGGGTGGCCAACGATACCGGCTTTGCGGTGGACTACCTCAAGGACCTCGAGGCCGGCAATTTAATTCCGCCGGTGGGGACCCTGCTGTCCCTTTCACGGGCCCTTGGAATGGATTCGGGTTTTCTGCTCCAGGAGCAGGAAGCCGTGCTCAAGGATCGGGTCGAGGCTTACACCAAACGTACGGAGAACTACGCCTACAAAACCCTCACCCCGGGAGCCGAGAACAAGCACTTGAAGGCCTTTCAGGTCATTATCGACCCCATGGCGGAACACCGCGGTGTGGGCTACCTGCACGAAGGCGAAGAGTTTGTCTACGTGCTTCGGGGCCGTATCGAGGTGATCGTCGGTGATAACGTCAACCTTTTAAATACCAATGACTCGTTGCATTTCAATTCCGGGATTCGCCACCAGATGCGCAATGTCGGCAGCGAAGAGGCGGAACTGTTGGTGGTGGTTTACGGTCCATAGGCTCGGGTACGAAACAAACGGGCCAAAATGGCGGTGGCTTTTGGTTTGCGCCACGGTGCGTTGAAGCTCGCAGCGGCTGCCTCCGGGGGCTTTCGCGCAACGCGCCGGAAGGACCCAAAGACAGGCCATTTTTTTTGTTCTCAGCGGTTGCGATTCTTCGCCGGCCTCGGTTGCAGCACGACCGCCTGCGCCCGGCCGCCGACTTTTTGCCCGGCATGCGGTGGCTCGTAATGATGAAAGGGATTAGCCGATGACATTCAAACTCAGCGATGAGCAACTGATGATCCAGAGCATGGTCAGGGAGTTTTCCCGCAAGGTGTTGGCCGCCACGGCGGCCGAACGCGACCGCACCAAGGAATTTCCGGCCGAAAACCTCAAGAAAATGGGGGAGCTGGGCCTGATGGGGATGATGATTCCGCCCGAGTACGGCGGGGAGGGCGCCAACGCCGTCAGCTACGTGCTGGCGCTCTCGGAGGTCGCTTACTCGTGCGCCGCCACTGCGGTGGTGATGTCCGTCCAGAACTCCATCGTCTGCGAAAGCCTCTACCGTTACGGGACCGAGGCGCAGAAACAGCAGTTCCTGGTGCCCTTGGCATCGGGAGAGATCATCGGCTCCTTTGCCCTGACCGAACCCGAGGCCGGCTCTGACCCCGTCGCCCAGGCCACCACCGCTGAACGCGACGGCGACGTCTACGTTCTGAACGGCACGAAACGGTTTATCACCTCCGGAAAAAATTCAAAGCTGACCATTGTCACCGCCAAGACCGACGAATCCCTGCGCCACAAGGGTATCAGCGCTTTCGTGGTGGAAAAGGGAACCCCCGGGTTTATCGTGGGAGACGAAGAGGACAAGATGGGGCTGCGGGCGTCGGATACGACCGACCTGATTTTTGAAAACTGTCGGGTGCCGGCGGCCAACCTGTTGGGCAAGGTGGGCGACGGCTTCAAGATCGCCATGACCGGTCTGGACAGCGGCCGTATCGGCATCGGGGCCCAGTCGGTGGGGGTCGCCCAGGCCGCCCTGGACGCTGCGGTCAAATACGCCAAGCAGCGGCAGCAATTCGGGCAGGCCATCTCCAAATTCCAGGGGCTGCGCTGGACGATCGCCGATATGGCCACCCAAATCGAAGCCGCCCGGCAGCTGGTGCTTTCGGCCGCCGTTATGAAGGACAACGGTCAGCGATACACCGCCCAAGCCTCGATGGCCAAACTGTTCGCCTCCGAGATGGTCAACCGGGTGGTCGGCAAGGCCCTGCAGATGCACGGCGGCTACGGCTACACCAAGGACTACCCGGTAGAGCGCTTCTACCGCGATGCACGGGTCTTCACCATCTACGAGGGCACCTCCGAGATCCAGCGGGTGGTTATCTCCAACCACATTCTCAAAGACACCCGCCGCACCTGATCGGCCCTGCCGGCCGGTGGGCGCCCCCTTTTTTTCCGTTCACGCCCACCGGCCGGCTCTCAGCCTGCCGACAGAAAATCCTTTTCCAGAAAAATCGTTCGCCAATTGTCCCGCAGCGGGGCCGCCGGGCGGGCTTCGGCGCTCTGCCGGCGGTAGAGGATTACGCCCTCACCGCTGTCTGCCCGGGCCGCTTCCAGGGCCAGGCTTGCCCGTCGCGTCAGTTCCTGCCAGGCCTGAATCTCCGGGGCCAGGAGAGCCAGGCCGATGCTGGCCTTCATCGGCGAAACACACCGGCCCTGGCCCAGCAGCAGCCCCAGTTCGGCGATTTCGCGCCGCAGCCGCTCCCCGAAGACAACCGCCCGAGGGGCCTCGCCGTCCATGATCAGGACCAGAAATCGGCCATCGCCAAACGGCATGACGCTGTCCCCGGGGCCGAGGTGGTTGCGGATGATGCCGGCCACCAGGCGCGCCAGGGTGTCGGCGGCCAGATGTTCGAGCGGTAGATCGGCAGGCTGAATATTTTCAACGGCGACCAGCGCCACGCACAGATCGTGGTTGCGGGCGCGCGCCGCTAGATAGGCTTTCTGCACGGCCGCGCCGATCGCCGGCCGAACGCCGCCGGTGGTTTGGGCTGGCACGTCCCCCTGCGGCTGCGGGTCTTTGGCCTCGGCCGCCAGCTCCCGGCCCAGCCCACGGGCCATGCGCGCGGCGGCCGCCAGCAAGGGGTCGGTAAGCTTGACGTTCCCAAAGGCATTGTCGACCCACAGCAGGCCCGCGATCTGGCTGCCGCAACTCAGCGGGATCACGCCGATTTCCGATGCCTGCAGGCGGCTCAGGATCGTCTGATGGGTTGCGGCGTGACCGCGAATGATTCGCGGGGCGCCGCCCCGCAGCGCCTCGAAAAGCTCGCCGGCCGCAGGATTCAGTTGGATTTCAAAGTCCGCCAGGGCCAGCCCCAGCGGGCTGCGGTCCAGGCAGGCAACCGGCTGCAGGCACTGTCGGGGGGCATTGAGGCGCATCACCTGTAGGCGGGTCCCCAAGGATCGAGATAGAAATTTCCTGGGATACAGTACAATCCCTTTTTTGTAAACCTTATGATTTTCAATTGAAATGATTAAAAGGCTTCGTTAAAAACAGAGCCAGCAATTTTTTTATAAAGTTACATAAAAACGGACAAATACCCTTTGAAA
>JAWOJK010000282.1:0-4016 GCA_046481705.1 Desulfobacterales bacterium
ACGGGCCGAAGGCTCCCTGCGCACTGGCGTTCAGGGTCAGCCAGCCCAAGGAGAAAATCCGGTTGACCCGCATAGAGTGCCTTCCAGAGCTGGCCAAACAAGAGGGGATCGACCACCAGGCCCTGATCATCGTGGGCAAGGTCCTGGGCGTGCGTCCCGAGGAACTGCAGCACACCTCCAAACTCTACGCCGCCGATTTCAGCCACGCATTTCGCCAGGCAGTGGGCAGTGATGATCCTTGAATTGGGGCGGAAAAAGCGCGTGACCCGTGCCAGCCACAACTCCAGGACCTTTTCGGGCCCCGGCGACCTTCTGCGCCGCAAGGCCCCCGACCCGGCGCCATGACCCCGTCCGCCCGTCAAAACCTGCTCGCCGTCTGGGCGATCACCCCCAACGGCGCCGAAATCGCGCTGCGCCTGGCGCGCCATCTGCCCGGATGCGACCTTTGCCTGGCGGCCGGCCTCGCCCGGGCCCCGCTGGCCGAGGTCACCTTCCAGCGCCTGGCGCACGCCCTGCCACCGCGCTTCTCCCGCTACGGCGGCCACATCTTCGTGATGGCCACCGGCATTGTGGTGCGCCTGATCGCCCCGCTGATCCGCCACAAAACCGTAGACCCGGCCGTGGTGGTGATCGACGAAGGCGCCCGGCACGCCATCAGCCTGGTTTCCGGCCACCTTGGCGGCGCCAATCAGCTGGCCTTGGAGGTCGGCCGGATCACCGCCGCCGACCCGGTGATCACCACGGCCACCGATCTCAGCGCGGTCCCGGCGATCGATCTGCTGGCCATGGAAAATCATCTTTCTATTGAAAATCCGGCCGCAATCCAATACGTAAGCATGGCGCTGCTGACCGGTCAGCCCGTCCGGCTGCACGACCCCATGGGCTGGATCGGCGGTAGGCTGCCCGCGGGTGCCGTGATCGCGTTTCACGCGCCTGGTGGGGGGCACACCATGGCCGGGGTCTGGGTGGATGACGTGCTGGCGCCGGTCCCCCCTCGAACGCTGGTGTTGCGTCCCCCGACCCTGGTGGCGGGCATGGGCTGCAACCGCGGAACCCCGCTGGCGGAGATACGCGGTCTGCTGCTGGACACCCTGGCGCGCTTCAGACTGGCCCCGGCCAGCCTGAACCAAATCGCCTCGATCACCCTCAAGCAGGACGAACCCGGCCTGCTGGCGCTGGCCCAAACCCTCGGGGTACCGCTGGTTTTTTTCGAAAAAGACGCCCTCGCGCGGGTGGACGGGGTCGTCTCCCCCTCGGCGATGGTGGCGCACCATATCGGAGTCGAAAGTGTATGCGAAGCAGCCGCGATCCTGGCGGCGGGAAACGGCCCGCTGATCGTCCCCAAACAGACCACCCGCAATGCGACCGTGGCCATCGCCCGAATACCCTCTACATCGTCGGCATCGGTCCGGGGGGGCTGGACCACCTCTCGCTGAAGGCCACCACGGTGCTCGCGGCGGTGGATGCGGTCGTCGGCTACACCACCTACATCGACCTGGTCAAGCCGCTGATCAGCGGCAAGCAGGTGGTCAGCACCGGCATGCAGCAAGAGGTGGCGCGGGTCGAAGCCGCCATCAATTTAGCGCTGGCGGGAAGATCCTGCGCCATCGTTTCAAGCGGCGACCCAGGCATTTACGCCATGGCCGGACTGGTTTTCGAAATGTGCCGCCAAAAGGGCGTCCGCCTGACCCCTGCGAACGCGGCCCCGGGGGGCGCCGCCGACGCCCTGCCGGTGGAGGTGGTCCCGGGGATTCCGGCGCTGTGTGCGGGTGCCGCCCTTCTGGGCGCCCCCTTGACCCATGATTTTGCGGCCGTCAGCCTGAGCGACCTGCTGACCCCGTGGGAAAAGATCGAGCGGCGCCTGGACGCCGCCGCCGGGGCCGATTTCGTTATCGTGCTCTACAACCCCAAAAGCAAAAAACGCGACTGGCAGCTGGCCCGCGCTCAGGAAATCGTGCTGCGCCATCGGGCCCCGGACACCCCCGTGGGGGTCGTCACCAGCGCCACCCGAGACCACCAGGCCCTTTCGGTCCTAACCCTCAAGGACCTCAAGGACGCGTCGGTGGACATGCAGACGGTGGTCTTTATCGGCAACGCGGGCACCACCACCAGCGACGGTTTCATGGTGACCCCGCGGGGCTATACCCGTAAATATGACCTTGGCTGAAACCCTGGCGGCGGCGGTCTTGACCGCGACCCGCCCGAAAGAGCGATGGCCGTTCTGAATACGACAGCAGCACCCCCCTGTATTGCCGTCATGGGCACCGGCTCGGATGTGGGCAAAAGCGTTATCGCAACCGCCCTGTGCCGCATCCTGGCCGACCGGGGCCTGCGCGTGGCGCCCTTCAAGGCCCAGAACATGTCCAACAATTCGGGGGTGACCCCCGAGGGGCTGTAAATGGGCCGCGCCCAGATCGGCCAGGCCGAGGCGGCCCGCATCGCCCCCCACGTCGACATGAACCCGGTTTTGCTCAAACCCACCAGCGAGGTGGGCTCCCAGGTGGTGCTGCTGGGCGAGGCCTTTGCCAACGCCACGGCCGCGGCCTATCATCAACTCAAGGAGCAACTCTTCAAGGAAGCCTGTCTGGCCTACGACCGCCTGGCCGCCGCCCACGACCTGATCGTGATGGAAGGCGCCGGCTCGTGCGCCGAGGTCAACCTGATGGCCTCGGACATCACCAACCTGCGGATGGCGGATTACGCCGGCGCCCGGGTCCTGCTGGTGGCCGACATCCACCGCGGGGGCGTTTTCGCCCAGTTGGTGGGCACCCTGGCCTGCCTGGCGCCGGCCCAACAGGATCAGATCGCCGGTTTTCTGATCAACCGCTTCCGCGGCGACATCGCACTCTTCGCCGACGGCACCCGCTGGATCCAGGCGCGCACCGCCAAACCGGTCTTCGGGGTCCTGCCCTGGCTTCCGGACATCCGCATCGAAGCCGAAGATTCGGTGGTCCTCGAAAACCCGCTGCCGCACTCCGGGGCCTCGCACAACCGCCCGCGGATCGGGGTGATCCGGCTGCCGCACATCTCAAACTTCACCGATTTCGACCCGCTCGCAAACCTGGAGGGTCTCTCGCTCCAGTTTCTCGAAAGAGTTCAGGAGCTGTCGTCCTTCGGCGCCGTCGTCCTGCCCGGGTCCAAAAACACCCGCTCCGACCTCGCCTGGCTGCACCGCAGCGGCTGGAGCGACCGGTTGAAAACCTACGCCGTCGCCGGCGGCCACCTGCTGGGGATCTGCGGCGGCTATCAGATCCTGGGACAGCACGTGGCGGACCCCGACGGGCTCGAGGGCCGCCCCGGCACCACCCCCGGCCTGGGCCTGCTGCCGGTGACGACCCGCTTGGAGGCCCCCAAAACCACCACCCGCTCGCGTTTCCGTTGGGGGCCGATCGCGGGCAGCGGGTACGAGATCCACATGGGCCAGACCCGCCGCGGCGGCGGCCGCCCGTTTTTGACCGTGACCGAGCGCAACGGCAGGGCCTGCAGCGACGAGGACGGCTGCCTGGCCCCGAGCGGGCGCGTGATGGGCACCTACCTGCACGGTCTTTTCGACACCCCGGGGGTCACCCGCGCCTGGCTGGCCGCCATCGGCCTGGAAGGCATCGCGGTCACCGGACTGCAGGGGCTGGCCGCGCGGGACCAGGCCTACGACCGCCTGGCGGCGCATTTTACGCGCTTTATCGACACCGACAGCCTGCTCGCGGCCTGCCTCGGCCGCAAGCTTGCGGTAAATTGACCCGATGACCTCCTCACCTCTCCACCCACCGGCGGCGACCGAATCGATCCTGGTGATCGGCGGCTGCAAAAGCGGCAAGAGCCGGCACGCCCTGGCCTGGTGGCGCGCCACCCGCCGGTGCATCTCATCGTCGCCGGGTACGCAGGTGGCGATGAAGAGTCTGCGGGGCGGTGCCGCCGCCGCCAGCGCCAGGGCGTGCCGGCTCTTGCCGCTTTTGCAGCCGCCGATCACCAGGATCGATTCGGTCGCCGCCGGTGGGTGGAGAGGTGAGGAGGTCATC
>JAWOJK010000287.1:0-8431 GCA_046481705.1 Desulfobacterales bacterium
GCACCTGGCTGAATGCCGGCGAGGCCGCCCTGGGAACCGCCAAGGACCTGATCACCGAGGCCAAGACCCTTTCGATCCAGATGGTCAACGGCATCGCTGACGCCGCCGTTGACCATCTGGATCGAAAGGGTCTTGGCCTCAGTGATCAGGTCCTTGGCGGTTCCCAGGGCGGCCTCGCCGGCATTCAGCCAGGTGCGGCCCGTGGCGATGTTGCGCGCCAGCTGGTCGATGTTGGAGAGGCTGGAGCGGATCGAAAGCACCTGGCTGAGGCCCACGGGGTCATCGGAAAGGGTGTTGATCCGCTTTCCGGTCACCACGGCGGTGTTGGCCGCGTTGAGATTCGTGGTGATTCTTCCCAGCTGATAGGTGGTCTTGCCAAACGTGGTGATTGTCGGAACACGCATGTGAAGGTTCCCCCTTTAAACCGCATTGCAGCCCGCAAACCGCCGCCTTTAAACGCCCAACCCCCGAAAGATGGCTTAGCGCGAATTGATCAGGGCGATCAGCATCTCGTCCGACACGCTGAGCAGCTTGGAGGCCGCCGTGTAAGCCTGTTGATACTTGATCAGGTTGATCATCTCCTCGTCCAGGGAAACCGCCGATACGCTGTCGCGCTGCTGCTGCAGGGAGTTGACCATCAGCCCGGCGGACTCCTGGGACTGGTAAAAGCGCAGCGCCTGCAACCCCATGGACCCCACCATCCGGCCGTGAAAACCCTCCAGGGTGGAGGTGAAGGCGGTGGCGGTCGCGGCGCGGCCGCGTGCAAACGACCACTGGGCGATCCCGTAGGTGTCGTGCTGCACGTCGGCCAGGGCCAGCGCATTGCGGTTGTCGCCGGCGCTGATCTCACCGCTGGCGGCGTCGATCCGGGCGGCGGCGATGTAGGACTTGTCGGCCAGAAGCCCGTTGACCGAGATCCCGGCGGCGTCCGCGCCCGCAAAGAAGGTGTTGAACCCCAGGGCCGCAGCCAGGCCGGAGTCGTCAAACCCGTCATCGCCGAAGGCGAAGCGGAAATCGCCGGATTGGGCGCTAAAGACCAGGTGGTTGTCGGCCACCGAGGCCGCCACCACCAGGCCGCCGAACTGGGTGCTGACCGCGGCGTTGAAGCGCGCGACAAAATCGTCCAGGGTCCAGTAGTCGTTGTCCGACGGCAGACTGGCGGTCGGAACCCCCTGGGCGTCGGTGGAAATCGTGAATTCAGCCAGCGCCCCGGGCGCCGCGGTGAACGCCACCCGCATGCCGTCGACATCGATGGCAAGCGGCAGCGCCCCGGGCGCCAGTGCGATGGTCTCCTCGGCCACGCTGCTGGCCCAGGTGATCGCCACCGGGTCGGCGCCGATGACGGCCCCCGGCGGGGAGACTTTGAAGGTATAGGTGTCCAGAACGCTGTTGGCGGTTCCGGTGGGCGCGACAGTCAGCGGGGAGACCGAAGGCGGTTTGGCGTCCAGATCGATCACGACGGCGTCATAAACCGGCGGGCTGGTGCGGTTGTCCTGGATCCACATCTTGAAATCCTTGGCGGTGTCGACCTTGTCGCCCATGGGCAGGGTCGTCAGGAGCCGGCTGGGGTCGGTGGCGTAGGCGCCGGTGACCGACCCGCTGAAATATTCCAGCCCGACCCCCTGGCTGTGCACCTGGTTGACCGCCCAGGCAAACTCCTGGGCCAGGGCGTCCAGCTCCGCCTGGTATTTGGACAGCACTTCGTCCTGAATCTCCAACCAGCCGTGCAGCTTTCCGCCGCTGATCTTGTCGGAGATGTCCACTGTGCCGCCGCTGGAGTTTTGCCAGAGGATTTTTCCGCCGGCGAGTTCCAGCGGATAGCTGTCCGCTGAGCTGACCACGGGAAACCCCTTGGCCACGGTGACCGTCAGGGAGCCGTCGGGCTGCTCGAAGGAGCGCGTGTCGATCAGCTCCGAGAGCTCCGTCAAGAGGGCGTTGCGTTCGTCGCGCAGGCTGTTGGCGACCTGGTTGACTTCCAGGCCGATGATCTGGTTGTTGAGGTCCGCGATGTTGGCGCTGATGGCGTTGATGCGGTCCACCGCCGGCGTCATCTTGGCGGTCAGGTCGGCCTCCATCTGGGCGAGCTGGGCGCTCAGGGTGTTGAACAAATCGGCCACCTGGCGCCCCTTCTCATAGACCGCTTCGCGTTCGGCGGCGCCCGAAGGATTGTTGGAAAGGTCCTGCCAGGCGTTCCAGAACCCCGCCATCTGGGTCCCGAGGCTGTTCTCGGTATTTTCGGTGAAAATGCCTTCCAGGACATTCATGAACAGGGAGGCTTCTTTGAAGCCCGCCAGGCCGGACTTGGCGTCGATCAGGCGGTTTTCAAGGAGCTGGTCGGCCGCCTGCTGGATGGTCTCGACGGCAACGCCGGTGCCCAGCAGGAACCCCGCGATCGATACCGGCAGGGTGGGCGTCTGGGGCGCACTCTGGCGGCTGTAGCCGGGAGAGTTGACGTTGGCGATGTTGTTGCCCACAACGTTCAACCCGAGCTGCTGGGCCGCCAGCGCGCCCTTGGCGGTATTCATGACCATTGCGATGCCGGACATCTCAGACCTCCTGGTGCAGGAAAAGGGTGCGTTTCGCAAAGCCCCCGGCAGACTGACACCGGCCGTAGCCGCTGCGCGCGCCCCCCTCGAGGTTGACGATGGTGCCGATGAGGTCCGCCACCATGGCCAGCCCGTCATCGAGCAGCCGCCGGTTGTGGGCCGCGAGGGCGCGGATACGGTCTTTCAGGTTCAGCAGTTGAACGGCCAGGGGCCGCAGCGCGCGGCCGCCGTCCACCGGCAGCGCCGCCAGGAGTTGCGCCAGCGTGAACGTCGCGGCGTCCAGTCCGTGGGGGATCCCGGCCGCCGTCACGGCCGCCAGGAGCGCCGCCCGCCGTTCGCGCAGATCGTCGGCCAGCGCCTGTTTGCGTGCGCTCAGGGTCCACAGGGCGGTCACATCGGAGGAGACGATGCTGGCCTTCTCCTGCTCGAAAACCGCCGCCAGTTCGCGGTAGAGGGCTATTTTTTCCTGAAAAAGGCCCAGGAGTTTTTCTTCAAGCTGGTCCATAAGGCTGCTCCCCGCCCGAAGGCGCTTCTCATCACTGTTTATCGGCTGGGCGCGGATTTTCTGCACCCTGGGATGGGGTGGGGGCCGCCCCAGCGCGCTCGGCCATCTGGCGGTAGAGGCGCTCCCCGATGCCCAGCCCCTTGGCGCGGCTTACCCGGGTGGCAATTTCCTGGTAATACAGGGAATCGTATACCTCCCGGCCGGTGCCGCCGTCCAGCAACCCGTCCTGGTGCAGGGTGCGGCGCATGGCCTCCAGCATGCGGTTGACCAGGATGGCCTCGAAATCGGCGCACGCCTCCCGCAGCTTCGGGTCATCGGTTGGGTGCGGCGCGCCGGCGCGTTTGACCCGCGCGGCCAGCTGTTCCGTCACCAGGCTGTGGGTGACGCTCCTAAGATCGATGGGGTCGCTCATATGATTTCCAGCTCCGCCTGCAGCGCGCCGGCCGCCTTGATGCTTTGAAAGATGCTGATCAGGTCGCGCGGGGTCACCCCGATGGCATTCAAGGCCCGCACCAGGTCGCCGATGGTGGAACCCCCGGGCACGACCATCAGCTCGTTGTTCTGCTCCTTGATCTGGATCTCCGTGCGCGGGGTCACCACCGTCTCCCCCCGCGCCAGCGGCTCGGGCTGGGAGACGTCAAAGGCTTCCTGGATGGAAATGCTCAGGTTGCCGTGGGCCACCGCCACGGTGGCGATCCGCACGTTTTCGCCCATCACCACCGTCCCGGTCTTTTCGTTGACCACGATGCGGGCCACGCTGTCGGGGGTCACGCTGAGGGTTTCGATGCGCGCCAGAAACCCGGGGATATTGTTTTGAAAGCCGTCGGGCACCTGGACCTCCAGGGTCCCGGAATCAAGCGCGCTGGCCAGGGCGCCGCCCATGGCCTGGTTGATGGCATCCGAGACCCGCACCGCGGTGGTGAAATCCGGCTGAAAAAGGGTCAGCGTCAGCTCCTGGCGCCCGGCCAGGGCAAAGGGTATTTCCTTCTCGACCGTGGCGCCACCCGGGATCTTGGCCGCCAGCAGATGGTTCTGGGTGACCGCGCTGCCGGTGGTGCCCGTGGCGCCGAAACCTCCCACTGAAACCGGTCCCTGGGCCAGGGCGTAGACCTCGCGGTCCACCCCGCGCAGCGGGGTCAAGAGCAGCGTTCCGCCCACCAGGCTCTTGGCATCGCCGATGGAGGACACGAGCACATCGATTTTATTGCCGATGCGCGAAAACGGCGGCAGATTGGCGGTGACGATCACGGCCGCCACGTTTTTGACCTTGACGTCGTTTGGGTCCACGTGGACGTTCATGCGCTCCAGCATGTTGACCAGCGACTGGATGGTGAATTCGGTCTTGTTGTTGTCGCCGCTGCCGTTTAACCCCACCACCAGGCCGTAGCCCACCAGCTGGTTGGGGCGAACGCCCTTGACGGCGGCGATGTCCTTGATGCGCGCGGCTTCCACCGGCGCCAAGGCAGCCAGCAAGAGCACGAGCAGGAGCATCACACCCGGCACAAGCGGTTTCACTCGGTCGGTTGCAGGCCGGTAGGGGCGCCTTGAGAGGTTCTGCTTCATTTCAGGCTTCCTCGATTTTAGAAGGGCCAAATGTGATCGAGCAGCCGGGTGCCCCACCCCGGCTTCTGTTTGTCCGCCAGCACGCCCCGCCCGTAATACTCGATGCGGGCATCGGCCAGGTAGACGGATTTGACCCGGTTGTCGCTGCCCACGTCCTCGGGCCGCGCCACACCTGAAACGACGATGAACTGGACCTCGTTGTTGACCTTCATTTCCCGGCGCCCGAAGAGCACCAGATTGCCGTTGGGCAGAACCTCGGTGACCTGCGCCCCGATGGAGGCCGTAATCCGGCCGCTGCGGTCGCTGCTCCCCTTGCCCTCGAACTCGCTTCCCATCTGGGCCTTGAAGAGCTGACCGGTGATGTTGCCCTGGAGGTCGCGGCCCAGGTAGTTGTTTTTGGCGTAGAGGCTCTCCATCAAACCCAGGGCGCTTTCGATGCTGGCATCGATGCTCGAGGAGCGATCGGCCTTGGTGTTGGCATCGATCTCCGAGGAGGTGTTTTCGATGATGTCGATGGTGACGGTGTCGCCGATGGTGCGGGCCTTTACATCGGCGAACAAAAGCTCCCCGCCACCGTGCCAGAGCGATCCCTCGGCGGGGGCCGGCGCCCGGTAGGCCGCGGGCATCTCCGCTTGCACGACCGGGGATTGGGCCAGGGGCGGGTTCCGGGTGGCCAGCGGGGCGGCGCACCCGCAGAAGGCGGCCAGCAGCAGGGCCGCCAGTGCGCAGGTGTGGATGCCATGGGGTGGAATTTTCATGACTTTTCCTCAGAAGTGGATCGCTACCGTGGATGCATCGACAACCGTGCCGACGAGGGTTTTACCCGAGGCCGGGTTCTCCACCGTGATCTGCTCGCCGCAGCCGGCCTCCGAGCGGGCGATCCCGATCGTCGAGACCCGCAGTCGGCCGGAGGCCGCCACCAACCTGATGCGATCGCCCCTGCTGATCAGCGGCGGGGTTTCGACAAAACCCTGTTTCAAATACTCACCGGCCTGCAGGTTGCGACGCATCCGCATGCCTTCCGCGGCTTGCAGCTGAAGGATCGGCTGCCCGGTCAGGCGCGACAGGTCCCGCGACTCGAGGCGCAGATCCGCGGCCGTCAGCACCGCCCCCCGTGAAACCGGGCGCTGCAGACAGACCACCGCCTGGGGGCGGCTGACCCAGGCGGATACGATCAACCGGCCGCAGCGCTGGCCATCGACCATGACCTCCACCGGCAGGCTGACCTGGCCGGAGGGCTCCCCGGGGTGCCGCTCATCCGGGCGCAGTGCCAGGGCCCCGACAGGGAAGGTGTGATCGCCGCGCACCTTGAAGCCGCTAACGCGAAAATCCTGTCCCGGCAGGCGGTGCGCCAGATAATCGGTGAAAAAGCGCTCCAGGACATCGCTGGCAATCCGCTGGGCGGCCCGCTGGACCGTGACCTGCTCGGGTATGTCTAGAGTCGCGGCGGCCGGGATCCGGGTCTGGGCGTTCAGCCGGGCGGCGATCCAGGCGCGGGCGAAAGGTTTGGCCTGCCCCGGATGCGGCGCCCGCCCCAGGGAAATGGCGGCCAGCTGCCGCCGGATTTCAGGGGCGGCCGTGATCTCGGCGATGTCGCCCAAGGTGATCACCGCACCGGAAACAGTCGCGCGCGCTGCGACCCGAATGACAAGCCCGCTGTCGACGGCGGTTACCCCGAGAGCGCTCGCATGATTCACCCCCAGCAGCAGAACCAGCAGCACGAGAATCGGGGCCGGGTCAAACCGCCGGCTGGGTGAAGCGCCTGCCGCACGATCTGTTAGGGGGGAGCACATCATCGGTTCGTTAGCGCCTCACGTTGTTGGCCATCTGCAGCATGTCGTCGGAGGTCTGGATGGTCTTGGAGTTGGCCTCGTAGGCCCGCTGGCCGACAATCATGTCCACCATCTCTTCCACGACGCTGACATTGGAGTTCTCTAAATAGTTGTTGATCAGGGTGCCGAACCCGTCGCTGCCGGCCGTGCCCTCGATGGCGTCGCCGGAGCCGTCGGTGGGCCGCAGCAGATTGCGGCCGACCGCATACAGCCCGCCGGGGTTGGGAAAATTATAGAGCGGGATGTCGGCCGTGGCGAGTTCGGTGTTGCCGAGGCCGTAGGCGATCAGGTGGCCGTTGGGCTGGAGGGTGATGATGACCGTATCATCGGGGATCGAAACCTCCGGCTGCAGCCGCTCGCCGGCGGCGGTGGTGATGTAGCCTTCGCTGTCGAGCTTGAAATTGCCCGCCCGGGTGTAGAGTTCCTCGTCGCCGCTGAGGACCTTGAAAAATCCATCGCCCTCGATGGCCATGTCCAGTTCGTTGCCGGTCTGGACGTAATCCCCCTGGCTATAGACTTTTTGAACATCCGAAAGACGGCTGCCCATGCCCAGCTGAATTCCGGTGGGAATCTGGCCGCCGCCGGGGGTGGTGGCGCCGGCGACCTGGTGCGTCTGGTACATGAGATCCTGAAAATTGCAGCGGCTCTTTTTAAACCCCGTCGTGGTGGCGTTGGCCAGGTTGTTGGCGACCACGTCAATGCGCGTCTGCTGCGCAATCATGCCGGAGGCGCCGGTCCATAGACTTCTGATCATAATTACTCCTTTCCCACTTCGCTGATGATCCTGCCGTCGGTTTCATCGTAGGCCTGGATCATTTTCTGGAGCGCTTCATAGGTGCGCATGACTTCGATCATGCGGGTCATTTCCACCACGGCTTCGACATTCGAGCCTTCCAGCGCACCCTGATGGACCACGGGGGTTTCCACGCTGATTTCCGGGGAATCCGTCGGACCCACAAACAGGCTGTCGCCGTCTTTGGCCATCTTTTGCCTGGATTCGAAGTCGACCACGGCGAGTTTGTCGACCAGCGCGCCGTCGACAACAATTTCGCCCTCGCGGTTGATCTGGATGTCGCGGCCTTCGATGGTGATTTCGCCGCCCTCCCCCATGACCGGGCTGCCGGTGGCGGTCACCAGGAGGTTTTCGGCGTTGAGAGTGAAATTGCCGTTGCGGGTGTAGCGTTCCCCCCGGGCGGTGCGCACTTTGAAAAAGCCGTCGCCATCCAGGGCGACGTCCAGGGCATTTCCGGTGGTCTTGAGCGGCCCCGGGGAAAAATCGATGCCCATCTCGGATCTGAGCAACTGATCAAAGGTCACCATGTCGGATTTAAACCCGCTGGTGTCGACATTGGCCAGGTGGTTGGATATCATTTCCAATTTGCGTTCCTGCCGCAAACCGCCCTGGACCGGGTTGGTAAACTGAAGTAACATCGGGCTCTCCCTCCACCGCTGGAATTCACTGCCGCCCCCTGTTTTGCAATTAAAATGCCACCACTGCCACCTGGCGAAAGACCCGCCCGACAACCGCTGGCCGTCGACCGGGCAAAGCATCGGTCAAAATTTTGACGGCTACGGGGCTAAAAGCGGCATGCGGCCGGTCCCACAAAGGGCCGGCCGAAGAAGATCAGCGCCCTGAAACAGCGTCAGGATTGGACTTGTGCGCCCATGACGCGAAAGCGGCGGAAGACAATCAACCCACCCGCAGCGCCGGCCAAAACCCGCCGGGCAGCAGGCAGAGCCGTGGGCTGACGGGAGTTTTGGGCGAAATCGTGGCTGGGGCGTGCCGCCCCTGTCGGGCGGCCTGCACCCGGAAAAAAATGCCTATGCCGGCGATTTTTTCCCGTTGAGCGAATAGACGAACGCAAGAAGTTCGGCCACCGCCAGGTAGAGGTCGGTGGGGATTTCCTGTTCGATATCGAGGCCGCCGAGAACCGCCATCAGGTCCGGGTCCTCCTTGACGGGGATGCCGTGCGCGCGGGCCACCC
>JAWOJK010000139.1:0-19191 GCA_046481705.1 Desulfobacterales bacterium
CCCTTTACGGTCAGACGCGAAAAGGGTTTGAAGGGTTCAAATAATTTGATCAAAAAAGCAAGGCCTCTGGGAATAATCAAATCAAGAAAATGTGATCAAGTTTTCAGATCATAGATCCTACATGATCGTATTCGATACCTGTCAAGCGTTCCTTGTAAAACCCTGCCGTGCCAAGAAATTTAGGCCCAACCCATTCATCAGGCCCATATCCAGTCAGTGTCGGGGGGCTTGTTTGAAATAAATATTATTTTTCGAAGAAAGGAAAATAAAAACGCACGAAGGGCGGGGTTCCTGATTCATTTGCGGCAGGCCGGATTTCTGCTGGGAGTCCAAAATTTTAAAGCCCCCGCGGTGGGCGGAGGCTTTTGTGTTTTGAGGCGGCAGCAGCGCGGGTGCGGGGGCGGAGCGGGTTTAACCTCAGTTCTCGACCAGCACCACCTGACCGGGGAATATTTTGCTGTTGTCCGTCAACTGGTTGAGTCGCATGAAGCGCTTCAGGGTTATGTTGTTTTGCTGGGCGATCTTGAAAGGGGTATCCCCCTTTTGGACCCGGTAGGTCCGGGCATTTTCATCTTTGGCTGCCGTGCGGCCGGTTTCCTGAACCTTCAACACCTGACCGACGTAAAGGTGGGTGCCGTTGAGTTTGTTCAGTTTCTGGATTTTGGCGGTCGTGGTATCATAGCGTTTGGCGAGGTTCCAGAGAGAGTCGCCTCTTCGTACCACATGGGTGGTGGCCTTCGGGTTGCCGCCGCTGGGTTTGGCGTTTGCCAAAACCATCCCCTCCTTCACAGGGATTTTCAGCCGTTTGCCGGTTACGATATGGTGGCTCTTCTGCAGGTTGTTGGCCCGCATGATTTTTTGAACGCTGGTGTGGTAGCGCTGGGCAATGGAGGAGAGGTTCTCGCCGGGCTTCACCCGGTGATAGGCATAGGTGTGCGTCGCGCTCGGTGGCGTTGAAAGCGGCACCCGGTCGATGCTGGCAAGCAGAAGATCGCTTTTTTCGGGTGGAACCCGAAGTGGGTAGCTGCCGGAAGGCAGGATCTTGAATCGTAATTCAGGGTTCAAGGCCTGCAGGTCTTGCTCGCTGACACCGATCTGCAGGGCGATATCCCGAAGGTGCGCCTGGCGTTGGACGGTCACGGTTTCAAAGGGCAAGGGTGAAAGGGTCGGGATGCGGTTTAAGCCATGTTTTTCAGGGTTGCTGACGATGTGCAGGGTGGCCAGAAAGCGAGGCACGTAGCGCGCGGTTTCACGGGGAAGTCTTTCATAGAGATCCCAGAAGTTGTCGAGGTAATTGACGTTTTGATCGCGGATGACGCGCAGGACCCGCCCTTCACCGCAGTTGTAGGCGGCCAGCACGGTCGTCCAGTCGCCAAAAATCTGGTGCAGTTCTCTGAGATAGTCGATGGCTGCGGTTGTGGACCGATAGGGGTCCATGCGCTGATCGACATAGCGGTCGCGGTTGAGGCCAAACTTGTATCCGGTCGAGGGAATGAACTGCCAGAGACCCAGCGCGCGCGCCGTTGAAAGGGCCCCTACCTTGTAGCCGCTCTCGATCAAGGGCAACCACGAGAGTTCCTCGGGCAGCCCGACTTCTTTCAACGCCTCGACGATGTAAGGGCGATAAAGGCCCGAGCGCTGATAGGACTCTTCGAAAAATTTTTTTTCGGCACCGCTGGTGAAACGGTCGATTTCATATTGCACATGGGTGTTCACTATCACCGGGATGGCATTATGGCTGCCGCTGACCACGATATTGCGGGAAGCATAAATCTCGAGGATCCGTTTGGAGATCATAAACCGCAGATCTTCCTTTTGCTGGATCACCTTGGGGTTGTCCTCGGTGTCGACCTTAATTATGTTGTCATAGGCCTGATCGAGCGCGTCGATGGCCTTTTCCAATTCACCCGCTTGCCAAGCGTCCTGGGCCATCTGACAGAAATCAAGGGCGTCGTCCAGAGTGGTCTGAATTTTTTTGCTTTCCGAGAGGTCACGGGCCGCAGCGCTGGTGTTCAATCGCTCTTTTTTAAAGACCTTTGTGCTGGCGGCGGTTTTCTCAACGGGTCTGGGGATCGTCAGCGCGGCAAGGTCGGGTTCGGCGGCGGGGCCAGCGGGCGCCATATGACTGCACCCGGTAAAGGCCATCAGGAAGGGGAGGAGTAAGGCGTACCAAGCGATTTTTTTCAAAATAGAGCCCTCGGCAGTTTTGGGGTGTCGTGTCGCTATGACATGCTCTGGTGGTATCGAACTACCCGACGGGTAATTTAAACGGTCTCCTAAAAAGCGGTTTACATGTTGCCGTGCGCGATGACCAAGATTATTCGCCGCCATCACATTTAAATGTCTTTCACTTATGTTGGTTCGACCAGATTTTCAAGTCAAAAATTCGAAAATAACCTGCCATCGCAAAAAAGCGCGGGGGAGACGTCCCTTTTTTCATCGGCTGGAATTATTAAAGACTGAAATCGATTTTCCGCCAGTTGTCTTTTGTCTGCCGCCGGGCGTTGGCCTGGGTAAAACTCAACATATTGAAGATATATATAAAAAATTGAAATTAAAGGGAATGGTTGGCAAGCGGCCTCAACTTCCTTGAAAAGAAATTCAATGAAAAACGTCGAAATTCGCGGAAAAACCTTGTAATTTAATCTTTTTTAGTTTTAATTGCATTAATTCTTCAAATTTCACCAAAATTTTTGGCTTGCTAAATTCTGGAAAGATCGTTAAATGGCAAAGTTCTTTTCGGCTGGACCTAAAATCGAGGTACTGCCGACAGGTCTGACTGTTTTTTGAAAACAAGGCCAGCGTAGCTCAGTTGGTAGAGCTACTGATTTGTAATCAGTGGGTCGGGGGTTCGAGTCCCTTCGCTGGCTTCACAAGTTGCACGCGGTGGGGTTCCCGAGTGGCCAAAGGGAACAGACTGTAAATCTGTCGGCAAAGCCTTCGGAGGTTCGAATCCTCCCCCCACCACCACCCAAAAAGTGAGTTGCATGTAGGAGATCCATGCATCGATATGGATCGCTTTGGAACTACATGGCTTCCTGCATGAATCTTGCTGAATTTTCCGCAGCCTCTTTCCGGCGTATTCCCCAGTGGTGGCAGGCGTCGGGAGGCGGAAGATCAGGTGCGGCCAGGGCGGGAGTAGCTCAGTTGGTAGAGCTTCAGCCTTCCAAGCTGAATGTCGCGAGTTCGAGCCTCGTCTCCCGCTCCACCTGCTTTCAGGAAAATAGCCAAAATTGGCCAAAACACGTCAGCTCCGTAAACTCTAAGCCCACGTAGCTCAGCAGGTAGAGCGCTTCCTTGGTAAGGAAGAGGTTCACCGGTTCGATTCCGGTCGTGGGCTCCATATCCACCTGATTTGGGACGCCGCAGCGAAGAAACCGACCGGCTCTCGGGAAATACTGCTGAATTTTTGAATAGCCTCAAAAAACGCAGGGGAGGACCAGACGATGGCAAAAGAGAAGTTTGCGCGCACAAAGCCGCATGTGAATGTGGGAACCATTGGGCATATTGACCACGGCAAGACGACGCTGACGGCGGCGATCACCAAGCACTCGGGGTTAAGGGGGCTGGCGAATTTTGTACCGTTTGATCAGATCGACAAAGCGCCGGAGGAAAAGGCCCGCGGGATCACGATTGCCACGGCGCACGTGGAGTACGAGACGGTCAACCGGCACTATGCGCACGTGGACTGCCCGGGGCACGCGGACTACATCAAGAACATGATCACCGGGGCGGCGCAGATGGACGGTGCGATTTTGGTGGTGGGCGCGGACGACGGTCCGATGCCGCAGACCCGGGAGCACATTCTGCTGGCCCGTCAGGTGGGGGTGCCGCGGATTCTGGTGTTTTTGAACAAGTGCGACATGGTGGACGACGAGGAGTTGATTGAGCTGGTGGAGCTGGAGCTGCGCGAGCTTTTGGACAAGTACGAGTTTCCGGGGGACGATACGCCGATCATCCGCGGCAGCGCGTTGAAGGCGCTGGAGAGCGAGGATCCGGACAGCGAGGAAGCCAAGTGTATTTTCGAGTTGTTGGCGGCCATCGACAGCTACATACCGGAGCCGGAGCGCGACATCGACAAGCCGTTTCTGATGCCGATCGAGGATGTGTTCAGCATCTCGGGGCGGGGGACGGTGGTCACGGGGCGAGTGGAGCGCGGGATCGTGCATGTGGGCGACGACGTGGAGATTGTCGGGATCCGGCCGACGGCCAAGACGGTCTGTACGGGAGTGGAGATGTTCCGCAAGCTGCTGGACGAGGGGCGCGCGGGCGACAACATCGGCGTGCTGCTGCGGGGGACCAAGCGCGAGGAAGTCGAGCGCGGGCAGGTGGTTGCCAAGCCGGGCTCGATTACGCCGCACACCAAGTTTGGAGCGGAAGTCTACATTTTGAGCAAGGAAGAAGGCGGACGCCACACGCCGTTTTTCAATGGATACCGGCCGCAGTTTTATTTTCGCACGACCGACGTGACGGGGGTGTTGACGCTGCCGGAAGGCGTTGAGATGGTGATGCCGGGCGACAATGTGACGATCTCCGCGGAGCTGATCACGCCGATCGCGATGGAAAAAGAGGTGCGGTTTGCGATCCGTGAAGGCGGCCGCACGGTCGGCGCCGGCGTGGTAGCCGAAATCTTCGAATAGGCGGAGGAATATTCAGGTGAGAATCATCATTACCTTGGCGTGTTCGGAGTGCAAGCGCCGCAACTATACCACCACCAAAAACAAGCGAACCACTCCGGACAAGCTTGAGTTCAAAAAGTATTGCAGGTTTTGCCAGCAGCACACCCTGCATAAGGAAACCAAGTAGCCCCCGATGCCGGGTTGATCGTGGACGGCATGCCCCGCAAAAGCGGGTCTCTTGGCGGAAGGGTGATGCAGGCCAGTAGCTCGAATGGTAGAGCATCGGACTCCAAATCCGGGTGTTGGGGGTTCGAATCCCTCCTGGCCTGCCAACCTTTTCTTTCGGCTCCAAAATTGATGGACCGGTAAAAGTCCAAAATCAGACAGTTTCGAAAAAACGTCACGTTTCGGCGCGCGAACCTCAAGGCCTGCGGGGCACGTAACGTGCGTCGCAGCCACTGCGAGATGAAGCGTTACGCCGATCTTGGGCTTTTTGCGGAACCGTCAAAACTGGTGTGTTAGGAATGCAATGGGACGGTTACTGCGGAAAAAACCGGCGGTAAAAAAGAAGCAGGAACAGGAGCAGGTCAATTCGACCGACGCGCCGGGTGCAAAGTCTGAAACGTCAGCCTCGAAGTCGACACTTTTCGCTGATTCGGCACTTGATGTCAAACGACCGGCCGCGCCCCCCAAAAAGCTCTCTTTTGGCGCCAAGACCACCGCTGTCAATCAGGAAAAGAACATTTTCGATAAATCGGTTCAATTTTTACGCGAAGTGAAGGTTGAGCTTAAAAAAGTAACCTGGCCGACACGCAAACAGGCGGCCGGCTCGACGGTCGTTGTCCTCGTGGTGGTCATGATTGTATCGTTGTTCCTTGGGGTTGTCGATATGGGGTTGTCCAGCATGGTTCGGGCGGTGCTGCCATAGACGGGGGAAAGACAGTGGCATTTAGATGGTATATCGTTCATGTTTACTCGGGCTTTGAGGGCAAGGTCAAGCAGGCCCTCGAAGACCGTATCGCCACTTCGCCGCACCCTGAAAAATTCAAGGAAGTCCTGCTGCCGACGGAAGAGGTGGTGGAACTGGTAAAGGGCAAGCGCAAAACGACCTCGAGGAAATTTTATCCCGGCTATATTCTGGTCCGCATGGAGTTGGACGAGGAAACTTGGCACATCGTCAATGACACGGCAAAAGTCACAGGGTTTCTGGGTGGAAAGAAGCCGACCCCCATATCCGACGAAGAGGCCGAGCAGATCCTTCACCGCATGGAGGCCGGCAAGCTGAAGCCGCAACCCAAATACCTGTTCGAGCCGGGGGACGAAATCCGGGTGATCGATGGCCCCTTCAACAATTTCAACGGAACCGTTGAAGATGTGAACCCTGAAAAGGGCAAGATAAAAGTTTTGGTCAGCATTTTTGGACGTTCTACGCCGGTAGAACTGGAATTCGTGCAAGTCACCAAGCTGTAGGGTCAGGTGCGCTCAACCTCCCTGCTCAGGAGTTAAGAGAAAATGGCAAAAAAGGTAATGGCTCAGATTAAGTTGCAGGTTACTGCCGGGAAGGCCAACCCATCTCCCCCGATCGGCCCTGCGCTGGGGCAGCACGGCGTCAACATCATGGACTTTTGCAAGGCCTTCAATGCCCGCACCGCAAACGACGAAGGCATGATCATTCCCGTGGTTATCACCGTCTATCAGGACCGAAGCTTCACCTTTATCACCAAGACCCCGCCGGCTTCCGTGCTGCTGAAAAAAGCGGCTAAAATCGCCAAGGGCTCCGGGGATCCCAAAAAAACCAAGATAGCCAAAGTGACCCGGAAGCAGGTAGAGGAGATCGCACAGCAGAAAATGGTGGACCTGAATGCCTATGATCTGGAGGCGGCCAGCAAGATCGTTGCTGGAACGGCGAGAAGCATGGGAATCGAGGTCGTTTGAAAAAAAAGGAGCGAGTAAGATAAAATGCCGAAGCGCGGTAAAAAATACACAAACAACAGGGCCAAGGTCGACGCCAGTAAACGCTACGATTTCCCCGAAGCGGTCCAGATGGCGATTGATGCTTCCTACGCCAAATTTGACGAAACCATTGATGTCGCTGTTCGCCTGGGGGTTGACCCCCGGCATGCCGACCAGATGGTGCGCGGCACTGTCGTTCTCCCCAACGGGTTGGGCAAGGAAGTCAGGGTCTTGGTGTTCGCCAAAGGCGAGAAAGAAAAGGAAGCCGCTGACGGGGGTGCCGATTTTGTAGGCAACGAAGACCTGATCGAAAAAATCAAGGAAGGCTGGTTCGATTTCGACAAGGCCGTTGCGACACCGGACATGATGGGCGCCGTCGGAAAAATTGGCCGGCTGCTCGGGCCGCGGGGGTTGATGCCCAATGCCAAGACCGGCACCGTGACCTTTGATGTCGGCAAGGCTGTGTCCGAACTCAAGGCCGGTAAAATCGATTTTCGGGTCGAAAAAGCCGGCATCGTTCATGCCCCCATGGGCAAGGTCTCCTTTGGAGCCGAGAAAATCCTTGAAAACCTGACGGCCTTCCTGGAGACCATCGTGCGGATCAAACCGGCCTCGGCCAAAGGCACCTACCTGAGGACGATTGCGGTGTCGACAACCATGGGACCCGGGATCAAGATCGATTCTGGACTCGTAAAAGATCTGATCAAGTAGCTTCCACCAAAGCGCCGCCCGCGGCGCCGTTCGCCGCGGTGCTTCCATAATTGTCAAGACAATTCATGCGGTGCGTGCCGATCGATTGCCTGACCTCAAGCCATTAAACGCAGCTATCAAAAAACCTGTCAAAGACCGTAGGTTCACCAGCGGGTGTTTAATCGGTTACACCGGCCTACCGAGGCAGAAGACGTTTCCTGTGCGTTGCCTCCGGTTTTTTGCAGAAAACGGAAAGGAGGTGTTTTCACTACTTTGAAAATCGAGCAGAAAAAACAGATCGTCGAAGAGATCAGGGACAAGTTTTCGCGGTCCAAGGTGGTTATCGTCACCGATTACAAGGGCCTGAATGTGGCCGCGATCAATGACCTGCGGCGCAAACTCCGTGAAGAAAACGTGGAGTATCAGGTTGTTAAGAATACGCTGCTGTCCATTGCGGCCGAAGGTACCGATGTTGCGGTGATCAAGGATCTATTCAAGGGCCCCAGTGCCATCGCCCTGAGTTACGATGACCCGGTCGGACCGGCCAAAATCCTCACCAAATTCGCCGATGAAAACAAGAAGTTTGAAATCAAATTCGGCGCAATGGGTGGAAGAGCTCTTGACTTGCAGCGCATCAAGGCCCTGTCGTCCCTGCCGTCCCGGGAAGTCCTGCTGGCACAGGTGCTTTCGGCCATGAATGGTGTGCCGACCGCACTGGTACGCGCCCTCAACGACGTGCCGACCCGTCTGGTGAATGTCCTGCGGGCGATCCGGGAACAAAAGGAAGCGGCGTAACTGCCGGCATCCAAATTAAAAAAAACTGGAGGAAACAATAGAAATGGCGGACCTTACACGACAAGATGTAATTGATTTTATAGCTAACATGACTGTTCTCGAACTCTCCGAAATGGTCAAAGAACTCGAAGACAAGTTTGGGGTTTCGGCAGCCGCACCGATTGCCATGATGGCCGCCGGGCCGCTGGAAGGCGCCGGCGCCGCTGCCGAGGAGGAGGAAAAGACCGAGTTCGATATCATCCTGCTCGCCGCCGGGGACAAGAAGATCCAGGTCATCAAGGAAGTCCGCGCCATTACGGGCCTGGGCTTGAAGGATGCCAAGGCGCTGGTGGATGAGGCGCCCAAACCGGTGAAGGAGGCCGTGGGCAAGGAGGAGGCCGAAAAAATCAAGGCGCAACTCGAGGAAGCCGGTGCTCAGGTCGAGTTGAAATAGCGCTCAGGTCGCGACATTCCAGCGCCTGAACAGGTCAGCACCAATGCGGAAATGGGATCCGAAAAGGCCTCGGTACCCCATTTCCGCTTTACCGTTATCATAGAGTGGAGATGTCATGTCTGAAATGCCAATGATCAGCAGGCGTTTAAGAAAAAATTTCGGGAAGATCAAAAAAATCATCGATATACCGGATCTTATCGGGATGCAGCGGGAATCCTACCAGCGTTTCCTGCAGATCGATGTGCCCCCCGAAAAGCGGCAGGACCACGGCCTCCAAGCCGTTTTCCAGTCCGTTTTTCCCATCAAGGATTTTACCGGCAGCGCATCCCTGGAATTTGTCTCTTATCGCTTTGGTGAAGTCAAGCACGATGTCCACGAGTGCATTCATCGCGGCATGACATATGAAATCCCCGTGCGAATCACCGTTCGGCTGGTGGTCTACGATGTCGACAAAGAGTCCGGGGTTTCCAACATCCGGGACATCAAGGAGCAGGAAATTTATTTCGGCACCATTCCGCTGATGACCGATAAGGGCACCTTCATCATCAACGGCACCGAGCGGGTGGTGGTCAGCCAATTGCACCGTTCATCGGGCGTTTTCTTCGACCACGACCAGGGCAAGACCCACTCCAGCGGCAAGGTCATCTACAGTTCGCGAATTATCCCGGTGCGCGGTTCCTGGATCGATATGGAGGTGGACCCCAAGGATATCGTCCACATTCGCATCGACCGGCGCCGGAAGTTTCCGGTGACCCTGCTGTTTAAAGCCTTTGGCTACAGCTCGGACGATCTCCTGCAGTATTTTTATAAAACCGAAAAAATCACCCGCCGCGGGGACGACTTTTTCCGGGAATTCAACCCCGATTTTCTCAAGGGCCTGCGGGCAACCGTGGACATCGTCGATCCGGCCAGCGGCGACCTGCTGGTCAAGAAAGGCCGCATGTACACCCAGCGCGCCCTGCGCCAGATCAAGACCAGCGGTCTCGAGGTGCTGCCCCTGGGCGAACAGGAACTGCTGGGCAAGGTCCTGGCCTTTGGCGTCGAGGACCCCCACTCCGGCGAAGTCATCGCCAAGGCCAACGAGAAGATCGACGAGGACCTTTTGAAGGCCATTCAGGGGGCCGCCGTTTCGGAATTTGCGATCCTGTTTATCGACGGGGCGTCCAGCAGTGATTCCATCCGCAAGACCCTGCTGCTGGACAAGGTTGAAAGCCGCGAGGAAGCGCTGGTGGAAATCTACCGCCGACTGCGGCCAGGCAACCCCGCCACCCCGGAGGTCGCCCAGGATTTTGTCGATCACCTCTTTTTCAAATCGGCCTTTTATGACCTTTCCGATGTCGGGCGACTGAAGATCAACCTGCGCCTCGGTGTGGACTCCCCCATCAGCGTGCGCACCCTCCGCAAGGAGGACATCCTCATGACCGCCAAGATTCTGGTGGAGTTGCGGGATACCCAGGGCATGGTGGATGACATCGACCACCTCGGCAACCGGCGGATCCGGGCGGTCGGGGAACTCCTGGAAAACCAGTACCGCATCGGGCTGGTGCGCATGGAACGGGCCATCAAGGAGCGCATGAGCCTGCAGGAAGTCGATGCCCTGATGCCCCACGACCTGGTCAACCCCAAACCGGTTTCGGCGGTGGTCAAGGAGTTTTTCGGCACCAGCCAGCTCAGTCAGTTCATGGACCAGACCAACCCGCTCTCTGAAACCACCCACAAGCGTCGACTCAGCGCCCTCGGGCCCGGCGGGTTGACCCGCGAACGCGCCGGCTTCGAGGTGCGCGACGTGCACCCTTCGCACTACGGCCGGATATGCCCCATTGAAACCCCTGAAGGGCCCAACATCGGGCTGATCGTTTCGCTCAGCACCTATGCGCGGGTCAACGATTACGGTTTCATCGAAACGCCCTACCGGGTGGTCAAGGATGCAACCGTGACCACCGCCATCCGCTCGCTCAGCGCCTTCGAGGAGAAAAAACACCCGATCGCTCAGGCCAACGCACCGATCAACGAGAAAAACGAGTTCATCAACGAGCTGGTGACCTCGCGCATCGAAGGCGAGTTCACCATGACGCCGCGGGAGAAAATCGAGCTGATGGACATCTCGCCCAATCAGCTGGTGAGCGTTTCGGCCTCGCTGATCCCCTTTCTGGAAAACGACGACGCCAACCGTGCGCTGATGGGCTCCAACATGCAACGCCAGGCGGTGCCGCTGATCGTCAGCAAGGCCCCCCTGGTGGGCACCGGCATCGAAGGGGTAGTGGCCAAGGATTCCGGCGTGACCCTTGTCGCCAAACGTGACGGCGTCGTGGAGGACGTCGACGCTGCGCGAATTGTCATGCGACATGCGACCACCATCGCCGATGCGGGAAAAAAGCCGGTGACGATTTACAACCTGTCCAAATTTGTGCGCAGCAACCAGAACACCTGCTTCAACCATCGCCCGATTGTCAGGAAGGGCCAAAAGATCAGGGCCGGTGAGATTATCGCCGACGGCCCGGCCACCGAAAACGGGGAGCTCGCCCTGGGCAAGAATGTCACGGTGGCCTTCATGCCCTGGGGCGGCTACAATTTCGAAGACTCGATCCTGGTGAGCGAAGGGCTCGTGCGCGACGGGATTTACACCTCGGTTCACATCGAGGAGTTCGAGGTCGTGGCGCGCGACACCAAACTGGGCAAAGAGGAAATCACCCGGGATATCCCCAACGTCGGGGAGGAAGCCCTGAAAGATCTGGATGAAAGCGGCATCATTCGCCTCGGTGCCGAGGTCAAGCCCGGAGACGTCCTGGTGGGCAAGATCACCCCCAAGGGCGAAACCCAGCTTTCTCCGGAGGAGAAACTGCTGCGGGCGATATTCGGCGAGAAGGCCGGGGACGTAAAGGACACCTCGCTGCGGATTCCGCCCGGGGTTGAGGGGATCGTGATCGATGCCAAGGTGTTTTCGCGTCGTGGGGTTGAAAAAGACGATCGCACACGCGAAATCGAGGACAGCGAAATCGCCGTGCTGGAGCAGAACCGTGAAGACGAGCTGCGGATCATCGACAAGGTGGTGCGCGAGCGCCTCGGCGAAATTCTGGCTGGCCAGAAGAGCGTGGCCCCGCTGAAAAAAGACAAACGTACCCTGGTGGCCAAGGGCGCCGAAATCACATCGGCCGCCCTGGTGGATATCCCGCTGGCGCATCTGGAAGGTATTGTCCTGGAAAATGAGCAGGTGACCGAGCAGGTGCACGAGATTCTCGATCGCTACCGGGAGCAGCGCGAAGCCTGCCGGCTGGCTTTCGAGGAGCATGTCAGCCGTTATGAAAAAGGCGATGACCTGCCGCCGGGGGTCATCAAGCTGGTCAAAGTCTATGTGGCCATGAAGCGCAAGCTCTCGGTGGGCGACAAAATGGCCGGGCGCCACGGCAACAAGGGGGTTGTCAGTCGCATCCATCCCGTCGAGGATATGCCTTACTTCGAAGACGGCACCACCGTGGACATGGTGCTCAACCCCCTCGGCGTGCCCTCGCGCATGAACGTCGGGCAGATTCTGGAAATTCACCTGGGATACGCCGCCAAGGGCCTCGCCCGACAGCTCAACGAGCTGGTCGAGGAGCAGCGCTACGAGGAACTCCGTAAAAAGGTCAGGAAACTGTTCGACAAGCCCGAGCAGCTGGCCTTTATCGACACAATGGACGCCCCTGCACTGGCCGACTACGTCGGGTACTACCGGGAGGGGGTCCACATGGCAACCCCGGTTTTCGACGGCGCCAAGGAGGGTGAAATCAAGGCCCTGCTCAAGGAGGCCGGGCTGGCGACCACCGGTCAGGCGACCCTCTACGACGGCCGCACCGGCGAGCCCTTTGATCAGAAAATCACGGTGGGCACCATGTACATGCTCAAACTGCACCACCTGGTCGACGACAAGATCCACGCCCGCTCCATCGGACCTTATTCGCTGGTGACCCAGCAGCCCCTCGGCGGCAAGGCCCAGTTCGGCGGCCAGCGCCTCGGCGAGATGGAGGTCTGGGCCATGGAGGCCTATGGCGCCGCCCACGCGCTGCAGGAATTTCTGACCGTCAAGTCTGACGATATGGCCGGGCGCACCCGGATGTACGAAAAGATCGTCAAAGGACAGAACGTTTTGGAGCCCGGCATCCCCGAATCCTTCAAGGTGCTCACCAAGGAGCTCCAGGCCCTGGGCTTGGATGTGAAACTGCTTGAAGACTGAGCCGGCTTGCCCGGGTTGGCCGCAGTGTCCACTGAAACGGTCGTTCTCCGTTTTGCCGCGACCCTCATCATTCCTAAAACAGGAAAATTGATATGGAAACACTCTACGATTTTTTTGCCAAGCCCACCGACCCCCGAAACTACACCGCCGTTCAAATCGGCTTGGCTTCGCCGGAACAGATCCGTCAGTGGTCCCACGGTGAAATCAAAAAACCCGAGACCATCAACTACCGCACGTTCAAACCGGAACGCGACGGGCTTTTCTGCGCCAAGATTTTCGGCCCCACCAAAGATTACGAGTGCAACTGCGGCAAATACAAACGGATGAAACACCGCGGGGTCATCTGCGAGAAATGCGGCGTGGAGGTCATTCAGTCCAAGGTCCGCCGCGAACGCATGGGGCATATCGAACTGGCCACGCCGTGCGCCCACATCTGGTTTTTGAAGAGTCTGCCCAGCAAGATCGGCAATCTGTTGGACCTGACGCTCAAGAGCCTGGAGAAGGTTCTCTACTTCGACAGTTACATCGTCATCGATCCCAAGGACACTGGGCTCAGCAAATACCAGCTGCTGTCCGACGAGAAATACCGCGAAGCGCAGGAAACCTACGGCCCCAAGTTCGAGGCCGGCATCGGCGCCGAGGCGGTCAAAAAGCTGCTGGAGGAGCTGGATCTCGAAGCCCTCTACATCACAATCAAGGGTGAAATCCAGGCGACGGGCTCCGAGGCCAAACGCAAGAAGCTCTCCAAACGCCTGAAAATCCTCGATGCCTTTCGTCGCTCCGGGATCAAACCGGCCTGGATGATCATGGATATCATCCCGGTGCTGCCCCCCGATCTGCGGCCGCTGGTGCCGCTGGAAGGCGGGCGCTTCGCCACCTCGGACCTCAACGATCTCTACCGGCGGGTCATCAACCGCAACAATCGCCTGAAACGGCTGGTTGATCTGAAGGCCCCCGACATTATCGTGCGCAACGAAAAGCGCATGCTGCAGGAGGCCGTCGATGTGCTTTTCGACAACGGCCGACACGGAAGGGTCATCACCGGCACCAACAAGCGGCCGCTCAAGTCCCTGAGCGACACCCTGAAAGGCAAACAGGGCCGCTTCCGCCAGAACCTGCTGGGGAAACGGGTCGACTATTCCGGCCGAACCGTCATCACCATCGGCCCCAACCTGCGGCTGCACCAGTGCGGGCTGCCCAAAAAAATGGCCTTGGAGCTCTTCAAACCCTTTGTTTACTACCGGCTGGAGGAAAAGGGGCTCGTTTCCACGGTCAAGAGTGCCAAAAAAATGGTGGAACGCGAGGTCCCAGAGGTGTGGGACACCTTGGACGAGGTTGTGCGCGAATATCCGATCATGCTCAACCGCGCACCGACACTGCACCGTCTGGGCATCCAGGCCTTTGAGCCGACCTTGATCGAGGGCAAGGCCATCCAACTGCATCCGCTGGTGTGTACCGCCTTTAACGCCGACTTCGACGGCGACCAGATGGCGGTCCACATTCCCCTGTCGGTGGAATCCCAGATCGAGGCCCGCGTCCTGATGCTGGCCAGCAACAACATCCTCTCGCCGGCCAACGGCAGCCCGATCATCGTGCCGACCCAGGACATCGTCCTTGGGATTTACTACATGACCCTCGATCTCGAGGGCGTCAAGGGTACCGGCATGCTTTTCTCCGGCCCGGACGAGGTTCGTTCGGCCTACGATGCCGGGGTGATCGATCTGCACGCCGTGGTCGAAGTGCGGATGGAAGGCGAAAAGGTGAAGACCACCGCCGGCCGCATCCTCCTCTGGGAAATCATTCCCAAGGAACCCATTCTGGTCCTGCGCCACATCCTTTCTGCAGGCGATGCCGAAGCCGAAGCCGCCGCTGCCGAGATCCAGGAGGGTGCCGATTTCATCGATATGGTCGAGAAATACTCGGTGGGTCAGGACCGCAAGAACAACGGTTACCTGGGGCTGCTACGCAAGGATGAATTCAAGCGGGTCTTCAGCGCCGAGGATGCGGAGGTTGCCGCGGTCTTTGCCCTCGAGGACGGCGAGACGCTCCATCGGCGTTTCAGCAACGACGAGAATCATTTTTTTCACGTGATAGAAAAACGGCCGGAAATTTCATTCAAGACCGTCAACCGGGTCATGGACAAGAAAAACCTGCGGGAACTGGTGGACTTTGTCTACCGCAACCTCGGTGCCAAGGCCACGGTGATCCTCTCCGACCGGCTCAAAGACATCGGCTACCACTACTCAACCGAAGGCGGCCTGTCGATTTCGATCGACGCCATGATCATTCCGCCGGCCAAAAAGACCATTATCAGTGCGGCTGAAGAGCGGGTCAAGGAAATTGACAAACAGTACACCGAGGGGCTCATCACCCCAGGTGAAAAGTACAACAAGGTGGTCGACATCTGGGCCAAGGCAACCGATGACGTCGCCAACGAGATGATGGCGGTCATGAAGGCCGCGCCGATTACCGACGAGGCGGGCAAGCCGATCCTGGATGAAAACGGGGTCCCCGTCGGGCACGAGAGCTTCAATCCGATCTACATGATGGCGGACTCCGGCGCCCGTGGCAGCAAGGACCAGATGCGGCAGCTGGCCGGCATGCGCGGCCTGATGGCCAAGCCCTCCGGTGAAATTATCGAAACGCCGATTACCGCCAACTTCCGCGAAGGGTTGTCCGTGCTGCAGTATTTTATCTCCACTCACGGTGCGCGCAAAGGGTTGGCGGATACAGCCCTCAAAACCGCCAACTCGGGGTATCTCACGCGCCGTTTGGCGGACGTGGCCCAGGACTGCACGGTCTTCGAGGAAGACTGCGGCACCATGGTCGGCGTTGAGGTCGAACCCCTGATGGAAGGGGGCGAAATAATTCAGGATATTGGCGAACGGATCCTCGGCCGGATCGCCGTCGACGACATTCAGGACCCCTTCACCGACAAGGTGCTGGTCAAGACCGGCGAGGAAATCAATGAAACGGCCGTGCGTCGGATCGAAAACGCCGGTATTACCCGGGTGCATATCCGCTCGGCGCTGACCTGTAAATCCAGCCGCGGCATCTGCGCCAAGTGCTACGGTCGAGATCTCTCGCATGGGGCGCGGGTCGAAATTGGGCAGGCGGTCGGAATTCTTGCGGCGCAGTCGATCGGTGAGCCCGGCACGCAGTTGACCATGCGGACCTTCCACATCGGCGGCACAGCCAGTCGGCGGGTTGAACAGGCCGATACCCGCGCGCGGGTCGAAGGCACCATCAAGTTCATCGACCTCAATGTCGTGCGCAACGCCGACAGCCAGACCGTCGTCATGAACCGTCGCGGCGGAGAGTTTGCCATCGTCAACGAAGCCGGCCGCGAACGTGAGCGGCATCCGGTGATCTATGGCGCCAACCTGATGGTCATTGATGGACAAAGCGTTCAGCCGGGAGACTTGATCGCCACCTGGGACCCATTTACCACCCCGATCATCACCGAGGTGGCCGGTACGGTCAAGTTCGGGGACATCGAACCGGGAAAAACCATGCAGGAAAAGGTGGACCCCGTCACCGGTAAATCTTCCCGGACCATCATCGAGTCAAAGAGTTCGGAGGTCCGTCCACGGATTTCCATCAAGGATCAGGACGGCAAAACAGCCAAACTGACGAAATCCTCGGGTGTTGCCCGATACATTCTGCCGGTGGACGCCATTATTCTGGTAGAGGAGGGCGACGATGTCAAGGCCGGCGATATCGTTGCCAAACTGCCGCGGGCTACCACCAAAACCAAGGACATCACCGGCGGTCTACCGCGCGTGGCGGAGCTGTTTGAAATCCGCAAGCCCAAGGAGGCCTCCCTGCTGAGCGAAATCGACGGCTACGTCTCGATTGCCAAGAGCACCAAAAAGGGCAAGCAAAAGGTGACCGTGACGCCGGTGGATGTCGGAGAAAAACGCGAGTACCTGATTCCGCGCGGAAAACATATCAACGTGTACGAGGGCGATTACGTGCGTGCCGGCGAACCGATCGTCGGTGGGTCGGCAAACCCCCAGGATATCCTGGGCATCAAAGGCGAGATCGCCCTGGCCCGCTACCTGGTGAATGAGGTCCAGGAGGTTTACCGGCTGCAGGGCGTGCGGATCAACGACAAGCACATCGAGGTGATCGTCAAGCAGATGATGCGCCGCGTCAAGGTGACCGAGGTCGGTGACACCGACTTTATCTTCGAGGAGCAGGTCGACCGCGGTCGTTTCGAAGAGGTCAACCGCCAGATCATCGAGCAGGGCGGTAAACCGGCCACGGCTGAACCGCTGATCCTGGGGATTACCAAAGCTTCTCTGAGCACGGAGAGTTTTATCTCGGCCGCCTCCTTCCAGGAGACCACCAAGGTCCTGACCGAGGCCAGTATCGCCGGCGCCAAGGATTACCTGCGCGGACTCAAGGAGAATGTCATTATGGGGCGGCTGATTCCGGCCGGCACGGGTATGCCGGAATATCGAAAAGTGAAGGTCTCCCATTTTAAGAATCCACTGGCCGAGGAAACCGAGGACGTGATCGAGGAGACGCTCGGCGAGTAGACAAAAATGGGGGTAACCCATAAAAATCTTGACAAAGTGCTCATGGGAGTATACGTATGCACATTTTGTCAGGCCCGTGAGAAACGCAAAGCAATTTAAGACCGCGAGGGGAATATGCCGACCATCAACCAGTTAGTTCGCAACGGTAGAAAACGAGTCAAGAAAAAGACCAACACCCCGGCACTCAAGCAGGCGCCGCAGAAACGGGGCGTTTGTACCCGCGTATACACCTCGACACCCAAAAAACCCAACTCCGCTTTGCGCAAGGTTGCCAGGGTGCGGTTGACGACCGGTGTGGAAGTTACGGCTTACATCCCGGGAATCGGACACAACCTTCAGGAACACTCGGTGGTTCTGGTCCGGGGCGGGCGTGTCAAAGATTTACCCGGTGTTCGGTATCATATCGTCCGGGGCACCCTGGATGCTTTAGGGGTTGATGATCGGAAACAGGGGCGCTCGAAGTACGGAGCGAAGAGACCCAAATAAGCGTTTTTGGTTTCGGGTCTTGACAAGGGGCTGCAGACAAATTTCAAAATACAAGAAGTGGTGTGAGATATGCCGAGAAGAAGAGAAGTCCCAGAGCGGGTCATCATTCCGGACTCTGTTTGCAACAGCAAGCTTGTGGCCAAATTTACCAACTCCATCATGCTGGATGGCAAGAAGAGCGTCGCCGAGCAGATTGTCTACGAGGCCTTCAACATTATCCAAGAAAAAACAAAGGAGGATCCTCTCAAGGTGTTCGAGCAAGCGATCGATAACGTGCGCCCCACGATCGAGGTCAAATCGCGGCGGGTCGGGGGTTCCACCTATCAGGTGCCAACCGAAATTCGGCCCTCTCGAAGAACCGCGCTGGGGATCCGCTGGTTGATTGGTTTTGCTCAGAAGCGTTCCGAAAAGGGGATGGCGCGCAAGCTCGCCGGCGAACTGCTGGATGCGGCCAACAGGCGAGGATCGGCCATCAAGAAAAAGGAAGATACCCACAAGATGGCAGAAGCCAACAAGGCCTTTGCCCATTACCGCTGGTAACTCTTCAAGCCCCGCCGCACCTGTTTTCGACTCTCTGATTTACAGGATTTGGTTTTTACCGGCTGTGCAAGCAGTACTCGGCAGGGCGCTGATCTGTAATTTGAAATTTTCAGCCCGTTTCGGGGGAGGATGAAAAAATGGCAAAAGAGAAGTTTGCGCGCACAAAGCCGCATGTGAATGTGGGAACCATTGGGCATATTGACCACGGCAAGACGACGCTGACGGCGGCGATCACCAAGCACTCGGGGTTAAGGGGGCTGGCGAATTTTGTACCGTTTGATCAGATCGACAAAGCGCCGGAGGAAAAGGCCCGCGGCATCACGATTGCCACGGCGCACGTGGAGTACGAGACGGTCAACCGGCACTATGCGCACGTGGACTGCCCGGGGCACGCGGACTACATCAAGAACATGATCACCGGGGCGGCGCAGATGGACGGTGCGATTTTAGTGGTGGGCGCGGACGACGGTCCGATGCCGCAGACCCGGGAGCACATTCTGCTGGCCCGTCAGGTCGGGGTGCCGCGGATTCTGGTGTTTTTGAACAAGTGCGACATGGTGGACGACGAGGAGTTGATTGAGCTGGTGGAGCTGGAGCTGCGCGAGCTTTTGGACAAGTACGAGTTTCCGGGGGACGATACGCCGATCATCCGCGGCAGCGCGTTGAAGGCGCTGGAGAGCGAAGATCCGGACAGCGAGGAAGCCAAGTGCATTTTCGAGCTGTTGGCGGCCATCGACAGTTACATACCGGAGCCGGAGCGCGACATCGACAAGCCGTTTCTGATGCCGATCGAGGATGTGTTCAGCATCTCGGGGCGGGGGACGGTGGTCACGGGGCGAGTGGAGCGCGGGATCGTGCATGTGGGCGACGACGTGGAGATTGTCGGGATCCGGCCGACGGCCAAGACGGTCTGCACGGGAG
>JAWOJK010000159.1:0-3809 GCA_046481705.1 Desulfobacterales bacterium
GCCCTTCCTCCGCCAGCCACAGGTTGACCTGCTCGGGACTCTAGTCCTCGCGCAGCAGACGTTCGATGAGGCGCCAAGGCGCGGACGTGATACGCGGCTGCGCCTTGGTTTGGCGGCGGTGCAGCGCGAACTGGTGGGCCTGCTGCGGATGGTAGATCACCCGCGCCTTGCCCGGCTGAAAGGCCATGCCGACCCGGCGCCTGGAAGGCTTCATCCAGTGCCGGATACGCTTGGTGGCGTAGTTGATACCCTCGATCGCGGGCAGGATTTCGGCCAGGCGGGTTTCATCGGCAGAGCGCCGGCCAAAATCCTCGCTGATGGCGGCGATCAGCACCTGCTGGTGTTTGAGCAGGCCGGCCTTGAGCGCCTTGAGGGCTTGGATGCGGCTGTCGGCGCTGGGCATGGGCTGCCGGCGAAAGGCCTGGCGCTGCTGCTCGAACAGCTGATGCATGCGGGCAATCGACAGTTGCTGGCTCTGCATATCGGCAATATCGGCTACCATGGCGCCTCCTCCGAAAGGGTCCGCAAACGGCCCAACAATTTCATGGTTCAGCACTCAGTTCTCAGTGACGTCCGGCCCGCCCCGACGTCGGTTGTACTTTTCATAGGCCCGCACCCAGGTGGGCGAGATGCGGGCACGGCGGGTAGGCCAGGCAAACCCGAAATGGCCGCAAAGCCGGCAGAAAAGATCGCGGTCCGCGAGCATTTCCTCCCCTGCCGGCGGCAGTTGCACCCGCCCCCGCCCGAAATTGAAAACGCGGTCGATGGCCCCGGCGATCGCACAGGGGTAATACCCCAGGGGCGTCAACCCGAGTCCGCAGTCTTCCAGAATGCGGCAGCCGCAAGTATAATCCGCCCAGCGATAAACCGGGCGATCCACGGGGGCCATGTTGAAAGGGCGGAAAAGCCGCTGCCGGTCGCCCTTCCAGGTGTTCTTGATCGCGATATCCGGCGGCAGGCGGTCCAGCCGCCGGCGAACGCGGCCCCCGCTCCCGTTGGTGCAGACTACGATCCGCAGCCCCGGGTTGCGGCGGGAGCGGTATTGGCGCAGCATCTCAACGATGGTTGGGAAATCCGGGTGCAGGGTCGGCTCCCCGCCCAGGAACCGGATCCGCTGCCAGAGTCGGCCCTGCGCCGTGCTTTCCCGGATAAACGCCTCGATCCGGGCCACGGGCAAATCCCGCCGGCTGGGCGCCTGGGTGCAGGAGCGGTTGCAGTTGCGGCATCCCAGGTTGCAGCGGTAGGTCAGATCGATTTCGACAAAACGCCGGCTGACGGCAAAGGGTTTGCCCAGACGGCGCGCCACCGGGCGCTGGCAGCGCAAGAACTGATAGAAATCAAGCGCCAGCCGCCGCAGGGTGATATTGCGATGCATCTTGGCGCGCGTCATTTCAATCCGTGTCCCCCGATATTGCGGACCGTTTCATCTTTCTGGCAGGCCGGACTTGAAGGGGATTTGCGTGACCTGCGCGGCAGCCCGAGGGCGGCGCTCCTGCCAAGATGGCATCGACTGGATCGCCGTCGCCCGCAACGCCGGTACCCGCCGCCCCAGGCCCTTCAGCCATCGGGCGAGTTCTTGGCATCCAGGGCCAAAATTACGTGGCTATGGATGGAAGTACGGCTCCTGCCCAATGCGGTCCAGGCACTCACCCAATGGCACATCGCGGTACAGTTCGAACCACCGGTCCGTGTGCAGCATATAGGATAGATGAAACCGGTTGCCCCCTGCATACTCCATCCGCGCAAAATTGGCGTCGAAAAATGGGGACAAGGAATTAGGACCAGGGCAGGCATACTTCGCACTGAAATAAAAATAGTTTCGGTACCACTTGGTGAAGATATCGACGATATGGTTGAACTGGGGCTCTTGGGGCCGCGGGATGATGTGCACCGGTCTGAGCTTTTCCGATATCAATTTCTCAGCCGCATGCGCGACTTGGGTCTTTATCCAATCAGGCGCACCGGGCTTGGCTGCTTTCGGGGGAGAATACCCCCATGCTTTCTGCTTTCTGGTCATCTGCCGATCCCCCCTGTTGCTCCATTCTGTGATAATGGTCCCCTCCGGCTGGCACTGCGGCCCCCTCTCACGGCACCTTCGATCGCCCTTTGGCAAGGGTCGTTCCCAAAGGCTTTCAACCATCATCGAAAAAAAGGCCGACTCCGTCATTCAGCTCAAAGTAAACCAGCAACGGCGCCATGAGGACCCAGCCGTGTTTTTTCAGGATGCCACCAATGGTTGCTGCGACTCTTTCGATAGCGCGGCATGGGGTCACAAATCCCTGCTAAAAGCCCGATCGGCGTGATTTCTGAATGCGATTGCCCTGGCCCCCGGCCGCCCGGTCAGGCCTCCTGCCCCTTTTGCTCGTCGGTGAGCCAATCGGGCAGCTTCGGAACGAGGGCCGGGTCCTGGTGGACGATCTGGGCCGCGTCGAGGGAAGCCTTCATGTCGAGCACGGCCTGCTTGGTCGGCTCCAGCACCGCGTCCAGGCGCCGCAGGACGGTCATCGGCAGGATGACGTCCCGATATTTGCCGCGGACGTAAAGGTCCCGCAGAACATCGTCGGCGATGCCCCAGATGAAGTTCGCGATCCAGTTCAGTTGGCCCTGTTCCATGTCACTCCAAAAATCGGTGCATAAAAAAATCAAACCCCACCCCGGTATTGACTGAGGTGGGGTTCATTTTTGACCCTCCATGTGCATCTCCTCCAAGCATGGGCTTGGGCATATGCTCAAATGTTATTCAATAAAATCAGAAAGTATCCGGGGTGTCAAGGTAATAGGTCTTCAGAAGCAGCCGCCTTCATAACCCGTTGCATCCCTGGCGGGATGCTGCTACGGTCCGACAAGCTAATTCAGCAAAGGAAGCATCAGGCGTGACTGAAAACAAGCTGGTAACCGTTACCGCGGCCATTCTTGAACACAATGGCAAGATCCTGATTGCCCAGCGGAAAGCCTCGGACCGGCTTTCCGGGAAGTGGGAGTTCCCCGGCGGCAAGCTGGAAAAAGGGGAAACCCCCGAAGGGTGCCTACAGCGCGAACTCCGCGAGGAGTTCGGCATCGAGACCTCCGTCGGCCACTTCGTGGCCGAGTCCATCTACCACTACGATCACATCGCTATCCGCCTGATCGCCTATGCCGCCACGCTCCTGGGTGGCCGACTGGAACCCATTGACCACGACGATTACCGGTGGGTAACCATCTCGGAATTGGACCGGTACGAGTTCGCAGCGGCCGATGTTCCGGTCGTCAACAAACTTAGGAAGAGGTGACATTGAACTTTGGCCAGGGTCTTCATTCTGGTGAGGTAATCGACTCTATCCTGAAATTCAACAACACGATACGATATCAAAGCGCTTGACAGCTGGTGACGAGTGCCATTATTGCTTTCATATGAATCGTTTCCTCGGCTACGCGTTTCTATCCTTGTTCCTAGCGCTTATCCCCGCATGCGCCCGGTTGCCGGAATATGCCCGGCCGCGCATCGTTCAGACGGATGAACCGAATAAGGCGCTCGCGACGGGTTTCCCATACAGGCCGTTGACCCCGGATGATTTTCGCGCAACCGCCTTGTCGGAACAACAGGCGGAGCATGCGGACCGAATTAAAGCGCATGCGGCCATGCTGATTCGCGTGACCACCGATTCAACTTTCAAAATCACGAGCGGGGATTTTTATGGCCAGATATACTTCTTCGGTAAAATTGAACATCTGGCCTTTGAAGCCGTCATGCTGCCCGATCAATCGTGGTGGAACCCCGAAATTCCGGCCAATATGCGGAGCTATGTGCTGCAACACGAACAGATCCACTT
>JAWOJK010000095.1:0-6055 GCA_046481705.1 Desulfobacterales bacterium
CTCTATCCCTTTATCCGTTTTCGCGCGGCTGTTGACAAACCGCCAAATTATTGCGTCAGATCTTATGCGATCAACCCAATCGCCGCCCATCCGTGGACGGCTCTAACTCCTCGCTCCCACCCGCCTCGAAGGACCGGTTTTCAGCGTTAATTACGCTATAATAGAGATCGATAATCATAAAAATTGTAGAATGGTTTGCTACATTTGTGTAATCGGGGGAGATATCGCGCCAGCGGCATAGCTGGGTAGCTAAGTTCGGATCGGATAACCGCTGAAAGCATCTAAGCGGGAAGCCAGCCTCAAGATGAGATATCCCTTTTCGGTGGCGACACCGAAGCTGAAGACCCCTTGAAGACTACAAGGTTGATAGGCCAGGTGTGTACGCACAGTAATGTGTTAAGCTTACTGGTACTAATCGGTCGTGAGGCTTGACCACATTTTAGCCCTCGCCATTCTAAACGTTTTCATTAGCTCGTATTTTGATTGTCGCACCGATTTTCGGTGGCGATAGCAAAGAGGCAACACCCGTTCCCATCCCGAACACGGAAGTTAAGCTCTTTAGCGCCGATGGTACTGCACGGGAAGCTGTGTGGGAGAGTAGGTCGCCGCCGAATTCTTCGCCAAACCCCAGTCCGCTGACCCGCGGGCTGGGGTTTTTTGTTTCAAACCCTCGAAAAGGACCCTTGGTTCCCCAGCCCTCCCCCCGCCGTGGGGTCCTTTCTGGCTGTAAAACGGACACAGTTGCGGGGCCGCGGTAGCACGCGGTGGCCCCCGCTCTTGCTTGGACCGTTATGGCCATCCACCCGGCGACGCGAGGCTGGCGGCAGTTTATTCGCTTGCAAGGATCTCCCCCGATCCGCTATAGAACACTGCCAGAGGATACAATCTTGACAGTTCCGTAAAAAGGCCGATTTCCGCGTTGCGCCGCATCTCGAAGTCGCTGCGGCATACATAAGTGCTTCTCACTCCTCGAGATTTGCGCGCCGTAACTTGGTTATTTTACGAAACTGCCTGGATATTGACTTTTACCGGTTCATCAATCTTGAAAGCCGTTTTTGGCTGAACACCTGAAAGGAGAGCTGGCGAGATGGTTGGGTTTGCATATCAGGAAATGTTTCCACTGGGCGAGGATACCACCGAATACCGGCTTTTAAGCCGGGAGTTCGTCTCCACCGAGTCTTTCAACGGGCTTGAGATCCTGAAGATCGCCCCGCAGGGGTTGACCCTGCTGGCCGAAAAGGCGTTCAAGGATGTCTCGCACCTCCTGCGCACCAAACACCTTTCCCTGCTGGCCGACATTTTCAAAGACCCGGAGGCCTCCGCCAACGACAAAATGGTAGCCCTTGAAATGCTAAAAAATGCGGTCATCAGCGCCGAGGGCCAATTTCCGATGTGTCAGGACACCGGCACCGCCATCGTCATGGGGAAAAAAGGCCAGCAGGTTTGGACCGGCAGTTGTGACGAAAAAGCCCTTTCAGAGGGCATTTTCAACGCCTACACGCGCCTCAACCTGCGCTACTCCCAGAATGCCGCCCTGAGCATGTTCGAAGAGAAAAATACCGGCTGCAACCTCCCGGCCCAAATCGAGCTCTACGCCACCGAGGGCAAGGCCTACAAATTTCTGTTCATTGCAAAGGGGGGCGGCTCGGCCAACAAGACCTACCTATTTCAGGAAACCAAGGCCGTTCTCACCCCGGCAACCCTCCTACCCTTCATGAAAACAAAAATGAAAACCCTCGGCACGGCCGCCTGCCCCCCCTATCATTTGGCGTTTGTCGTCGGCGGCACCTCGGCGGAGCTGAACCTCAAGACCGTCAAGCTGGCCTCCGCAGGCTATCTGGACCACCTGCCCGAGACCGGCAACGAGGGGGGCCGGGCCTTCCGCGACAGGGCCCTGGAGGCGCAGGTGCTTCAGGCCTCCCGGGAACTGGGGGTCGGCGCCCAGTTTGGGGGTAAATATTTCTGCCTGGACGTCCGCGTCATCCGCCTCCCCCGCCACGGGGCCTCATGCCCCATCGGCATGGGGGTCAGCTGCAGCGCCGACCGCAACATCAAGGCCAAGATCACGCGTGACGGCATCTTTCTCGAGAAGCTCGAGCAAGACCCCGCGCGCTACCTGCCATCCCTGGAAGCCGAGGCCCAGAAGGCGGTGCGTGTCGATCTGGATCAACCCATGAGCACGATCCGCGCCATCCTGAGCGCCTATCCGGTGGCAACCCCCCTGCTGCTGACCGGCAAAATCGTCGTCGCCCGGGACATCGCCCACGCCAAGCTCAAAGAGCGTTTGGACAGCGGTGAAGACCTTCCGCAATATTTCAAGGATCATATCATCTACTACGCCGGCCCGGCCAAAACCCCCGAAGGCTGCCCCTCGGGGTCCTTCGGCCCGACCACGGCCGCCCGGATGGACCCCTACGTTCCCCTTTTTCAAAAACGGGGGGCCTCGCTGGTCATGCTGGCCAAGGGCAACCGGACCCCCACTGTCACAGAGGCCTGCAAAGCCTTTGGCGGCTTTTATCTGGGCTCCATCGGCGGCCCCGCGGCCCGGTTGGGCAAAGAGTGCATCACCGCCGTCAAGGTCCTCGCTTATCCCGAACTGGGGATGGAGGCCATTTACCAGATAACGGTCAAGGATTTCCCGGCCTTCATCATCGTGGACGACAAGGGTAACAACTTTTTCGAAGGGCTGCTTTAGGCGGGCTGAGCCGCTTGAGTCCATTAAAAAAGCGGATCTCGAGTAGAGATCCGCTTTTATTGTAACGCGTTAGGGATGCTGCGCTGTTACGTTTGAGTGGAAGTCAGACACACCTCACCGGTTTCAAGGGCAAAGCGGGATCAACCGGTCCACCCGAGCGCGGGGTGAGTCGCTCGCCCCTATCCAACCGCCCAGCATCGTCCCGCCCGACGTGGACTGCAACCATTCCCGCAACTCCGCGCATGGATTGCGATGTGCAATGACTTCCTGCCGGTTGGCCTTCTTGTTGGGAAGACGGTCAGGCGCCGTCCAGACGGGGTTTCTCCATTTTCTGAAACCACCCTTCGGGATCCTTGAAGTAGGTATAGGTTTCTTCCAGCGACAGCCGGTGTTCGCGCTCGATTCTTTCGAGCATGCCAAAAAAGTCTTTTTCCTGCGGGTCTTCAGCGCTTTGAGAAAGTTTCTTGTAGAACGCTTCACCCTTTTTCTCGAATTCGATAGCGATCTTGACCGCTTCCAGGTCATCGGTGTCTGCCCCGGTGGCGGTGTCGACACCTTCGACCACCGATTTGAGGACATCTTTGATTACAGTGTCCTTGACTTTCAGGGGCAGGGTTGCCGGCCACTTGCCCTCGCTGCTGAGCTTCTTGTGAAGTTCCTGGATCCGATGATAGTGTTCGGCTTCGTCGGCGGCCAGGGTCTGAAACATTTTGCGCCCCAGCGGATCCTTGGTCCGCTGCGCGTGTTTGCTATAGAACTCGCCTTCCCTTTTTTCATTTGTCAGAGCGACTTCCAAGGCTTCAATACGTTCTTCCGTCTTGGCACTCATTGTGAGGAGTCCTTTCCGTTACAGGCCATTCAAGCCAGGTGGCAACGACGCCCAGACAGCGGCGCTCGACACTGCTGATCGCTGCAGCGCCGGGCGGGGGCGCCACCCGGCCGATTCATGATCGCCATTCCGGCAGTGTGGCGCATCCCTCAGCCGTAACCGTCTGTCGAACACGGGCCAAGAGGCGGAGCAGTAACGTTTTAGGTACCTGTCCCCGCTCCGTCCCGCTGTCGCCCCAGGGCGGCGAGCTGCAATCGACTCGAAGGGCGTTGGCGTTATCTTGAAATTTCAATAAAAGGTGCGTATCCGGTCGCTATGCTGCCCGACCGACGGCGTGATTAACGGCAGTGTACACAGCTTTTCGTCAAATCGTCAAGGGACTGACCGGTGATTTTAGCAAAATACTCGAGCTGGCGCTTGGGTGCGATGGTGCGGCCGCATGACTGGCATTTGAGCATCGGGAAATCGGTCTTCCAGATGGTCCGCACACCGTCCTTTTCTTTGAGCGGTATCACATCCACCGGGCAGATGTAAGCGCACGAACCGCAGGCGATGCATTCCGCCGGTGATTCGTTAAAGGGTGTGGCTACCCGACGGTGCGTACCCCGACTTTCGAACCCGATGGCCGACACGCCGACGACCTCGCGGCAGGTACGCACGCACTGCCCGCAGAGAATGCACCCCCTGACATCAATTTCAAAGCGCGTGCCCTCAACCCCGTGTTGGGCAGCCAGCTCCAGCAATCGCGGATGTTTGGGATTGCGGGACAGCATCAGCTCGATCACCAGCCGCCGGACGTTGTTGACCCGCTGGGTGTCGGTTTTGACTTCCAGGCCCTCGCTGACCTCGTAAATGCAGGAAGCCACCAGGCGGGTGCGCGTGCCGTGGCTGATCTCCACCATGCACATGCGGCAGGCGCCGTAGGGTTCGAGTTCCGAATTGCTGCAGAGGTTGGGAATGTGAATATTGGCATCCCGGGCCGCTTCGATAACGGTGCTGCCGGCCGGTGCCTGTACCTGCCGGCCGTTGATTTTGAGTGTTACCATTTCCGACATTTCGTAACTCCCTTGCTGGCAATCGAAAAACAAAATGCGATCATCGCATTCCGGATGCGTTAGAAGACTTTTACCGCATCAAATTTGCAGGATTCATAGCAGGCTCCGCACTTGATGCAGAGTTCCTGGTTGATGGTGTGAAGTTCTTTCTTCTCGCCTGTGGCGGCCTGGGTAGGACAGATCCGGGCGCAAACATGGCAGCCAGTGCAGGTTTCCGGATCGATGCTGTAGGTGATCAGGGCCTTGCAGACGCCGGCGGGGCAGCGCTTGTCTTTTATGTGTGCTTCGTACTCGTCTCTGAAGAAGCGGAGGGTTGTCAGCACCGGGTTGGGAGCCGAGCCGCCCAGGGCGCAGAGAGACCCGTCGGCAATGGCCTGCCCCATCCATTCCAGTGTGTCGAGGTCTTCCATGGCACCTTTGCCTTCACAAATCCGGTCCAGAATCTTGCGCATCTGCAGAACCCCTTCCCGGCACGGGGTGCACTTTCCACAGGACTCGCCTTCAAGGAAGGAAAGGAAGTATTTGGCGACGTCCACCATGCAGTTGCGTTCGTCCATGACGATCATGCCGCCGGAGCCCATCATGGAGCCGAGGTCGGTCAAGGCGTCGAAGTCCACCGGCATATCCAGGTGCTCCTCGGGGATGCAACCGCCGGACGGGCCCCCGGTCTGAACTGCTTTGAACTTCCGCCCCTTGGGAATGCCGCCGCCGATCTCGTAGATGATCTCCCGCAGGGTGATGCCCATGGGAACCTCCACCAAACCGGTGTTGTTTATTTTTCCTACCAAGGAGAAGATCTTGGTGCCCTTGCTCTTTTCGGTGCCGATGCTGGAATACCAGGCGGAGCCGTTGTTGATGATCAGCGGAACGTTGGCCCAGGTTTCCACGTTGTTGAGCGTGGTGGGCTTGTTGTAGAGTCCGCGATCGGTGGCGTGGACGTATTTCGCCCGCGGTTCGCCGGAGCGGCCCTCGATGGAGGCGAAAAGCGCGGAGGATTCCCCGCAGACGAAGGCCCCGCCGCCGCGGTTGATAAGGAGGTCGAAGCTGAAATCGGTGCCCATGATATTATCACCCAGCAGGCCGAGTTCGCGGGCCTTTTCGATGGCCAGGGTGATATTCTTGACAGCCAGGGGATACTCATTGCGCACATAGATGTAGCCATGGGTGGAGCCGATGGCATAGGCACCGATGACCATCCCCTCCAGAACGGAGTGCGGATTGCCCTCAAGAAGGCTGCGGTCCATATATGCACCCGGGTCACCTTCGTCGGCGTTGCAGATGATGTACTTGGGCTCGCCTTGGGCCTTGCGGGTGGCATCCCATTTCCAGCCGGTGGGGAATCCACCGCCGCCCCGTCCCCGCAGTTTGGCGGCGATGACCTCATCGACCACTTGCTGGGGCTGCATCTGGTGCAAGGCCTTGGCCAGGGCGCCGTAACCGCCAATCGCCAGGTAGTCTTCGATGCTGGTGGGTTCG
>JAWOJK010000105.1:0-18222 GCA_046481705.1 Desulfobacterales bacterium
GCGGCCCGCCTCGCAGCGGCCCTCAAAAAAAAACTGGCGGGCTACAAGGTGCCCAAACGCTACCTGCCCCTGGCGGCGGCCGGGTGCCAGGCGGCCGGCAAACCCGACAGGCGCGCGTTGACGCGCTGGGCGGAAAGGATGGCCGCCGCAGATGACACCCTCCGGGACAACCCTTAACTGGCGCACCCGGCGCCGCGGCGCAGACCGGGCGTTGGTGCTGCTTCACGGCTTCATGGAAAAGGGCGGCGCCCTGGCGCCGCTGGCGAAGCGCCTCGGTCCTTCCCTCGACGCCCTTCTTCCCGACCTGCCGGGCCATGGGGCGTCCCCGCTTGCTGCCCTGCCCGTCGAGCGGCGCCCGGCGGATGTCATCGGCGCGGCCCGCTTGATCTTGGACGACCTGACGGCCCTGAGGGTGGTGCGCTTTTTTGTTTACGGCTATTCGATGGGCGGGCGGGTGGCCCAGTTGATGGCGATTGCAGCACCCGGGCGGGTCCGCGGCCTGATCCTGGAGTCGGCGGGCTTCGGCCTGCCGGATCAAAGTGCGCGCGCCAGGCGCCGGGCCGCGGATGCGGCGCTGCTGGCGGGCGTCCGCAGCCGACGGGATCTCGCACGCTTCCTGAAACGCTGGCATGCCATGCCGCTCTTCTGCACCCTGGCGGGCCATCCCGGGCTTCCAGCGCTGATCCGCGCCAAGAAGAAAAACGATCCGGCCGAACTGCGCCGCGCCCTGGCCGTGCTGAGCGCCGGCAACCAGCCCTTCACGCCGCCGCTCCTGGCCCCCGCGGGCGTGCCGATCCACTACCTCTTCGGCCGGCAGGACCGGAAGTACCGGGAGACGGCCGAAGACACGACCCACCGCATCCCCGCAATGATCTGCCACCCCGTTGAGGCCGCCTCCCACAACGTGCACTTCCAGTTTCCGGATGCGGTCGCCGCGCTGATCGACGAGATCCTGGGACTGCCCGAAAATACCACCGTTAAACCGCCGGAGGCCCCCCAATGAATCCCCAAAGGCTGCTGTGCATCGGACATCGCGGGGCATGCGGGCACGCGCCCGAAAACACCCTGGCCTCGATTCGCAAGGCGCTGGAACTGGGGGCGCCGTGTCTGGAGATCGATGTCTACCATGTGGACAAACGCCTGGTGGTGTTCCATGATGACCGGTTGGAGCGGACCACCAACGGGACGGGCTACCTGCTCGAGCAGAAGTTTGACCACCTGCGTTCCCTGGATGCCGGCAGCGGGGAGCGGATCCCGACCCTCGAAGAGGTTTTCGACGCCGTCAACCGCCGTGCGGGCGTCAACATCGAGCTCAAGGGCCCGGCCACCGCCCGGCCGGTGGTCAGGCTGCTGGCGGAGCTGCGCAACCGCGGCTGGCCGGAGGAGCTGATCCTGGTGTCTTCCTTCGATCACCGCCAACTGGCCGAGGTGCGCCGGCTCGACCCGGGGATAAGAATAGGGGCGCTGATCGTCGGGTTGCCGGTGGACGACGCCGCCTTTGCCGCCGCCCTGGGGGCCTATTCGGTTCACGCCGCGCTGGAGTTCATCGACCGGCGCTTTGTGGACGACGCCCACGCCCGGGGGCTGCAGGTATTCGTGTTCACGGTCGACCACCCGGATGACATTCGCAGGATGGTGCGCTTGGGGGTCGACGGTGTTTTCACCAACTTTCCCGAGCGCGTGCTGGGCCTTGATCCCCAGGCCCGGCCGCCGGTGGGCTGGAGGTCACCACAGCCGGCGGCCAGCCCCACGCGAAGAGCGCCCACCTCCCATTAGGAGCCGCCATGTTCAGCCAAGCCATCGTTCGCACCCCGTCGCCCAGCATGATCCACGGCTTAACCAGCGCCAATCTGGGCGCGCCGGATTATCCCAGCGCGCTCCGCCAGCACCGTCGGTATGTCCGGGCATTGGAGGACTGCGGCCTGACGGTCACGGTGCTGCCGGCCGACGAAAATTTCCCGGACGCGACATTCGTGGAGGATACGGCCCTGCTCACGCCCCACTGCGCCGTGATCACCCGTCCGGGGGCCGAATCGCGCAGGGGCGAAAGCGCTGCGATCCAAGAGGCCATCGGCCGGTTTTATGCCACGGTGGAGCGCCTCGAGTCGCCGGGGACCCTCGACGGCGGCGACGTCATGCTGGTGAGGACGCATGCCTATGTCGGCCTGTCGCGAAGAACCAACACGGAAGGGGCGCGCCAGCTGATCGCGATTTTAGAGCGCCACGGCATGACGGGCAGCATGGTGCCGCTGGAGCGGGTGCTGCATCTGAAAACCGGGGTTTCCTACCTTGGGGACAATCTTCTGGCTGCCAGCGGCGAGTTTCTGCACAAGCCGCAATTCCAACAGTTCGATCTGCTGCCGATCGCGGATGATGAGCACTATGCGGCCAATTGCCTCTGGATCAACGGCCGGGTGCTGGTAGCGGATGGGTTTCCCAAAACCCGGGCGGCGATCGCCGCGGCCGGCTACCCAACCATCACGGTGGCGGTTTCCGAGTTTCAAAAACTCGACGGCGGGCTGAGCTGCCTGTCGCTGCGATTTTGAGCGCCGGCCATTGCACGGATGCCGGCGGCGGCGGGCGACGGCAACTGCCGCCGGGTCAGCGGGCTCAGCTGGTGTCTTTGGCCAATGTGCTGAAGCTGGCGATGCCGTCGAAGAGGCTTTCGGGGCCCTTGACGGGTTTGGCATCGCGGGCCTTGCAGTGCGGGCAGATCGCCGGCTGGTCTTCCTCTCCCCTGAAGACCACCCGCTGAAAGCTGCGGCCGCAATGCGTGCAGTTGTATTCGATCGTGGGCATGGCGTGACGATACCCCCAAAAGGGTGTGGCGGTCAATCCGCAGCGCCCGGACGAAATCCCCCCAAGCGTCCCGCAGCTTGTGTGCCGCTCCGACCGTCGGCGGCCGCCGCCGCTATCCGGGCTGTTGCCGCGGCAGCAGCAGGCACAGCGCCAGGCACAACAGCGCCGAGACCAGCACCGTGACAAACACCCACCCCACCCCGTCGACCACCGCCTGCACCAGGCGCTGCTGCATCTCCGGCGGCAGCAGGGCCTGGATTTCCGGTTGCAACAGGCTTTCGCTGTGATCGCCGATGCGCGCGAGAACCTCGGCAGGCAGCCGGCTTGCGCCGCCCTCGCCCCATGCCGCCGAAGCGGCGGACATCTTGGCAGCCACGAAGCTGCCGCAAATCCCGACCCCCACGGTCCCCCCGAGGGTGCGCGCAAACTGGTTCGAGGCCGTCGCCACCCCGAGGTCCTCCAGGCTGACGCTGGCCTGCACCACCAGGAGGGTCGCCAGGGTCACAAACCCCATGCCGAGGCCCACCAGCAGAAAGACCCAGAAGCAGGCGGACATGCCGGTGGCGGCGTCAAACCCCAGGGTCAAACCGCAGCCCGCCGCAAGCAACACGGCGCCCAGGATGGCGGCGGCCTTGTGACCGAGGCGGTGAACGATCTGCCCCAGGACCAGCGACCCCACCGACCATCCCAGGCTGAGGGACAGCATGGCCACGCCGACCTGCATGGGGCTTTTGCCGAGGGCCCCCTGGATGAACAGGGGGGCATACGCGAAGAGCGCGAAAATGGCGAAACTGCTGAGAAAAACCGCACCGTTGCCGACGCTGAAACCGCGGTTGGCAAAAAACCGGATGGACAGAATCGGGTCCCTGGCCCGTTTTTCGACGAAGTAAAACCCCACACCCGCCACAGCGGTCAGCAGCAGCAGGCCGGCGATGGGCGCCGAGACCCAGGGGTAGGTGCGGCCGCCGAGCAGAAAGGCGCTCAGCAGCGCCAGGATGGTGGTGGTCAGGGTGGCGACCCCGGCGAAGTCCAGATCGACGCGCCGGCGCTTGGCGCGCAGCTCGCGCAGGCAGGCACCGATCCCCGCCAGCGACAGCAATCCCAGCGGCACGTTGATGAAAAAAATCCAGCGCCAGGAAAAATAGGTGACGATAAAGCCGCCCAGGGTCGGTCCCAAGACGCTGGCGATCCCCCAAATGGAGCTGGCCAGGGACTGGGTCCGGCCGCGGTTTGCAGGGCTGGCGATATCGGCCAGAACGATGTAGACCAGGGCGAAGTTGCCGCCGGCGCCGATGCCCTGAAAAATCCGGGCGGCCACCAGGACCTGCATGTCGGGTGCAGCGCCGGCGGCCACCGAGGCCAGCAGGAACAGGCCGATGGAAAAGAGAAACAGCCGCTTGGTGTTGTAAAGATCGGCCAGCTTGCCGAAAATCGGCAGCGACACCGCGCGCGCCAGGAAATACGCCGAATAGACCCAGCTGTAGAGCTGCAGGCCGCCTAAGTCGGCGACGATGGTGGGCATGGCGGCGGACATCACCAGGGCGTCCAGGGCGCCCAGAAAAAGCGCCAGCAGCGCGGCCCCGATAATCAAGACCCGCTCCCTGGGGTGAAGATCGACAGCCGGCAGGCCGGCAGCGGGCTCGGTGGCCGTTCGCAAGGCTGCAGCTGCGGGTTTGCCTCTGGGGTTCACACCGTTTTTCCTTACAAGAGGGCCAGGGCGTCGCCGGCCAAAGGCGCGACAGGAGCTCAGCGATCGCCGGCCGGGATGATTTTCACCTGGTCGAGGGCCCAGAACTCGGTTCTGCGGCCGGTCACGGCAGCGCTGAAAGTCAGAGCGAGGGTCCCGTCCGCGAAACGCTCCGGTGGGACGCTCACCGACTGCCGCACCACCCAGTAGGCCCGCTGCCGTCCATAGAGCGGGACCCATCCGGCATTGCCCAGCGGGCGCGTTTCATCCGGGTCGCTGAAGGCGTTCGGGAAAGTGGTCAGGCGCAGCAGCGGCGGCCCATCACCGGCCCGAAGCTCCCAGCGGTCTGCCAGCTCCCCGCCGCTGTCCCAGGTGCCGATCAGGATAAGATCAAACTCCAGGATCAGCGGGGTCTCGGCCGAGAGCCCGTGCAGGCTCAACCGGGCTTGGGGAGGGTGACGCGGGTTGCGGTCGTTGAAAACCCCCAGCACATGATTTTCGCCGATCCGAAGGCGCTTGTCCGGCTGCCATTCGGGCGTCGCGGCCCCCTCGAAATCGTAATGGCGGTGAGAAGGGGTTGCACCGCCCGCAGGCACCGTCTGGCCGCCGCAGGCCAGCAGCAGGGGCCCGGCAAGCAGCGCGACGGCCCAGCGCAGGGCGGTAATGTTTGACAGCCAAAAGCCGGCTGGCAGGGATTGGGATGAAGAAGAGGGATCGGCCATCGCGCGCAGCCTCCGCAGATCAGGGTTTCAGGTGGACAGACGGAACAAGGCCAACGATAGTCGCTCGCGGGCGCAGCGTCAAGACTGCGCCGCAGCCGTCGGCAGGGCCTGCGCCAACCCCCCAAAACCGGAGCGCAGATGCAGGTCCCGCTGGGGAAAGGGGATTTCGATGCCGGCCTCTTTCAGCGCCGCGAAAATCGCGAAATACAGGCGGCTGCGAATCCGCCGCCGGGCCACCTTGCGCGCATCGATCCAGATCAGCAGCTCGAAATCGATGGAACTCTCGCCGTAGGACGTGAACCGCACCTGGGGGGTCTTGAACTGGCCGGCCAGCGGTTCGTTGCGGGCGCACTCCAGCAGGATATCCCGGACCCTGTGGGGGTCGGCGTCATAGGAAACGCCCACGGGAATCGATATCCGGATCATCGCGGAGGACAGGGTGAAGTTCACGATGGTGCTGGAGACAAACTCGGAATTGGGAATCAGGTACTCCACATTGTCCCGGGTTTTGACGCGCGTGGCGCGCAGAAAGATGTCGGTCACCACCCCGACCGTATCCCCCACCTGGATCCAGTCCCCCCGCCGCACCGTGCCGCCGAAAATCAGGGTGAACCCGCTGATCAGGTTGGCCGCCATGCTCTGCAGGCCGAAACCGATGCCCACCCCGATGGCGCCGGCAAATACCATCAGCACCCGCAGATCGAGCCCCACGATGTGCAGCGAGATGAAAACGCCCAGGGCGATGATCAGGTATTTGAAAAACGTGTTGAGGGCATAAGCCAACCCCGGGTCGATCCCCAAGGCCGGGTAGATGCGGTAGTCCAGGTAGGCCTCCAGCAGACGCGCCAGAAAAAAGAAGGACGCCAGCAGAACACCGGCCTTGAGCACAACCCACAACGAGATGGCGGTGTTTTCGGTCAACGGCAGTGGGATGGACATCAGCGTCCGCAGCGGGCCAAGGGTTCCTATGAACCCGAAGGTAACCACCACCATGGTGACCACCGCCACATAGAGCAGCAGCGACTGCATGGCACGGAAAAAAACCGCGACATCCTCCTGACTCAGATCCTTCTGGGCGGCCTGGCGCTGAATCCATTGACGCAGCAAGTGATAGGCCAGCATGACCAGGATAAAGACGCCGATCACCCCCCAGGTGCGCTGCAGCGCCAGCCACGCGAACCGGCGGTAGCCGAAACACCACAACAGGCCGGCGAGGAAGGTCAAAAAAACCAGAGGGTGATAGATGCGGTCGAAGAGCTTCCGAAAACCCTTGAAAATCGGGTACGGCAGGTCGGGCACCAGGGACAGAATCGCCGTTTTGTTCAGCAGCAGCAAGGTCACCATCAGAACGATGGACAGCGCGATGACAAACTGGATCAAGGCCAGCACGTCCGCCGGCAGGCCAAAGGCCGCAGCACCCCACACCACCGCCACCCCCACCAGAACGTAAAAAACCCCCAGCCGGGCCAGACGGTAGAGTGTTTTGCCGTATCGGGCCGTGACCGGCAGCAGATCGCCCGCGAGCATCTCGCGCAGCAGGTGCTTCAGCAGAGCGCCCAGGGCCCAGAGGGCCAGCAGCCGCTGGGCCAACAGATACCAGGGCGCCCGGTAATGGATAAAGGCGTTGGCCGTCGTCAGCATCCCCAGCAGCAAAAGGGGGATCAGCGAGGCCACCACCACCCGCAGGGCCGAGCGGCAGTAGGGGATGATCCCCGCCGGCAGCCGTTCCAGGAGCGGATGGATTTTGGCCTCCGCGCGCTGCAGGACCCGCCGATGCCCAATCAGGCTGTAGAAAACCACCAGCATCAGGAGCAACACCACCAGCGATCCCAAAACGCCCAGCAGCCGCCCCTGGTCGACGACGAACGCCATCACCCTTGCAGGCAGTGAGAGCCCCCAGCGGGTTATTTTTTCGACGGTCTCCCAGTGCCATCCCAGGGGGGTGCGCTGCGCCAACCCTTCGATCTGCCGCACGACGTCTTCGCGGGTGCTGACAACCCCGCCTGAAGCCGACCGCGGGGAGTCTCCGGCCGACGCAGCCGGTGCAACCGCGGCAGCAGACGGCGGCGCCGCAGCGCCGGAAGCCCCGGCGAGCAGCAGAACCGTCAGCAGCATCAGGCATGCAACGCGGTAAGTGCTCTTCTGCATGGCAAAAATTCCTTTTCACTTGGGACCGGCCTGTCACCGTTCAGGCTGAGAAGCCGGACCCGGCAATCGTTGGCGTGAGTCGGCGCGCGATGAGGTCCAAGGTAGATGGAAGCCCCTCGGGATGTCAAACCAAAAAGCGGTCGGTCCGCTGCGCACCCCCAACGGCGGGCAAATTCCAACCACCGCAACAAAGGGCTTGCATCTGGGCCCGGTTGCTTTAAAATGCACTCATAGGGAAACCCGGACGTCCGGCAGGCGCCTGCCGCCATCGACTGCCGGGACCGCACCCTGCGGCGCCCTCCCCCGACAGCCGGTTCCCGGCGCTCAGCCAACGGCCGCTTCGCAACGACAGCGGCCCCGGGGGCCCCCAGGCCCGTCGTGGATCCCCCCGGCAAGGCGGCTGCCCCCCATCCTGCTCCGAGCTGCACATCGAAGAAGGAGGTTTTGGCATGACCGAACTGACCTCATGGAAAAAACGCGAAATCGATCAGCTGCGAAAAGAAATGGACCGGGTTTTCAAACGGTTCTACGCCGATTTCGGCGTACCGGCGTTTCCCGCCCAAGGTGCCGGACTGACGTCCCTGGAGCTGCAGGAAAATGAGGCGGCTTTGGTGCTGCGCGCCCGCCTGGTGGGCATCAAACCCGCCGACCTGACCATTTCGATCAGCGGCAGCACACTCACCATCCAGGGTACGAGCCAATCCGAAAGCGGCAGTCAGGACGAAACCCACTTTAAAGTCGAGAAGCAGACCCGCTCCTTCAGCCGCAGCCTGCCGCTGCCCGCCCCGGTGGCACCCGAAGAGATCCGGGCCACCTGCCGCGAGGGAACCCTTGAGATCGTCATGCCCAAGCGCAAGCCGGACAAGACCTACGGGGTCCCCTTGGAGATCGATTGACCGCCCCGACCCGTTCCTCCGAACGGCGCGCTGCCCCGCCCCGATCGGCGGCATCGTGCGCCAAACCGCTATTTTCTCACAGGAGGTTACCGATGGCGACACCCCCCCCTTTTCCCGAAGTCCCAGTTGAAAAGCTCCGCTGGCGCCTGGACCCGGCCTCGCTGCCGTTTGAAAGCACGGCCGAGCTTGCGCCCCTCAAGGAGATCATCGGCCAGCAGCGGGCCCTGGAGGCCCTCCGTTTCGGCATCAAGATGAACAAACCCGGATACAACGTCTTTGTCACCGGCGCCGCCGGTTCGGGACGGATGTCGACGGTCAAGAAGCTGCTCGAGGAAATGGTCGCCCACGACCACCTGCCGGACGACCTGTGCTACGTCAACTCCTTTAAAAATCCCGAAAGGCCGGTGCTGCTGCGGCTCAAGGGGGGCAAGGGGGCCGCTTTGCGGGAGAGCGTTCACGATCTCGTCGAAACCCTGCGCAAACAGATCCCCCAGCTCTTTGAAAGCCAGGAGTATATCAGCTCCAAAAAAGAGGTCATGGAGACTTACGAGCGCAAGGCCAACGGGTTTCTCAAGGGGCTCGACCAGAAGGTCCGGGAAGAGGGCTTTTCGATGGTCAACATCCAGATGGGTCAGTTCCGGCGCCCGGAGCTGATGCCCATCGTGGACGGCAACCCGGTGCCGATCGAACAGCTGGAGGCGATGGTCGAAAAGGGCCGCTTTCCCAAAGCGGAGTTCGAGGCGCTGCAGGCCAAGTACACCGGTCTGCGGGGTCAGATCGACCAGATTTTTCTGGAGGTGCGCGACCTTCAGAAAGAGGTCCAGGAAAAGCTGGAGCAGATGGACCGCGCCACGTTCATGAAAACCGCCGCTGATTTTGCCGCCCCGATCATCGAGCGCTTCAACCAGGAGGCGATCCGCACCTACCTCGACGAGATGCTCAGCGACATGGCCGCCAACCTCAAGATCTTCGAACCGCAGGCCCAGGGGCAGGCCGCGGGCATGCTGGCGTTTATGCCCGAGGTGGATCATTTCCAGCCTTACCAAGTCAACCTGCTGGTGGACAACAGCGACCAGAAAGGGCCACCGGTGGTGATCGAAGCCTACCCCACCTACCGCAACATCTTCGGCAGCATCGAGCGCGTGGTGGACCGCACCGGCGTCTGGCGCACCGATTTCAGCAAAATCAAGGCCGGCTCGCTGCTCAAGGCCAACGGCGGCGCCCTGGTCTTCAACCTGCTGGACGCCATCGTGGAGCCCGGCGTCTGGCAGTCCCTCAAACGGGCCCTGAAGAGCGAGAAACTCGAGATCCAGACCTACGACCCCTTCTACCTGTTCACCACCACCAGCCTGAAACCCGAAGGCATCGCACTGGATGTCAAGGTTGTCCTGATCTCCGACGCGTATCTCTACCAGCTGCTGCTGAACTACGACGAAGACCTGCCGAAAATCTTCAAGGTGCGCGCGGATTTCGACACCGCGATGCCCAAGACCGACGACAGCATCCGCCAGTTTGCGGAGTTCGTCCGGATGGTCGGCGACGAGGAGCAGCTCAAGCCTTTCGACCGCAGCGCGGTAGCGGCGCTGGTGGAGCAGGCCGTCCGGATGACGGGCCGTCAGGAGAAAATTTCCACCAGCTTCCCGGCCATCCGCGACCTGATCCGCGAAGCCGATTTCTGGGCCGCCCAGGACACAGCCCAGATTGTAGAGGACCGGCATGTGGACCGGGCCATCGAGGCCCGCATCTACCGCTCCAACCGGGTGGAAGAGCACATCCAGGAAATGATCGACCGCGGCACCCTGATGATCGACGTCAGCGGCGAAATCGTCGGCCAGGTCAACGGCCTGGCCGTTTATGCATTGGGCGACTACATGTTCGGCAAGCCTTCGCGCATCACCGCGACCACCGCCATGGGCCGCGCCGGGATCATCAACATCGAACGCGAGGCCGACATGTCCGGCAGCACCCACAACAAGGGGGTCCTGATCCTGAGCGGCTACCTGCGCAAGAAATTCGCCCAGGACAAGCCGCTTTCGGTCAGCGCCAGCATCGCCTTCGAACAGTCCTACAGCGGGGTGGACGGCGACAGCGCCTCGTCCACCGAAATTTATGCCCTGCTCTCCAGCCTCGCCGAGGCCCCCATCCGGCAGGACATCGCCGTCACCGGTTCGGTCAACCAGAAAGGTGAAATCCAGCCCATCGGCGGGGTCAACCAGAAAATCGAAGGGTTTTTCGACTGCTGCCAGGGTCCGGGGCTGACCGGCGCGCAGGGCGTGATGATCCCCGAGAGCAACGTCAAGGACCTGATGCTGCGCAAGAACGTGCTGGCGGCCGTAAGCGAGGGCCGCTTCCACGTCTATGCCGTCAGCACCATCGACCAGGGCATCGAGATCCTGACCGGCCTGCCCGCAGGCGCCAAACAGGCCGACGGCACCTACCCCGCGGAAAGCATCAACGGCCGGGTGGACCGCAAACTGGCGCAACTGGCCGAAGGCTTGAAGGGTTTCGCAGGCGGCGGCGACAAAGACGAGCGGGGCAAAACCGGGAAATAAACCGCCTCTCCCCCCGACCGAGCGGCCGCCCGGCCGGCAGGCCAGCGAGGCGTGGCCGGGACAAGCCACCGGATTTTTCACGCATTGATTTTTTTCAGCAGCCAGGCCATGTTGCGCCCCAGGGTGGCCATGGTCGCCAGCCCTTCGGCATCTGCGGCCACATCCCCCCTGTCCAGACCGATCCCCATGTTCCAGTAGCTCGACCCGGGGATGATCATCTGGCTGATGGTGAAAAAGTGGTTCATGGTGTCAAAGGCGTGAATCGACCCCGCGCGCCGAACCGCCACCACGGCCGCTCCCGCCTTGCGGCGCAAAAACGAATCATTGGCCATGGCCACCATCCCGGCGCGGTCGATCAGGGCCTTCATCTCGGTGCTCACATCGGCGAAATAGGTCGGCGAGCCCAGCAGGATACCGTCAGCCGCCGCCATTTTGGCGATCAGGCCGTTCATGTCATCGGTGTCCACGGCGCAGCTGCGGTCCTTTTTTTCAAAACACTGCATGCACGCGGTGCAGCCCCGGATCTTTTTTCCGGCCAATTCGAGGGTTTCAGTCTCGATTCCTTCCTTTTCAAGCTCCGCCACAACATGGCTGATCAGCAGGGCGGTGTTGCCCTTTTTGCGGGCACTGCCGTTGAAGGCGACGACTTTCATGACAAGCATTCCTTTCATGAGATCCAATTGAACCCAAATCCGTCGGTCGATCCAATCAAGCTGGTATACATAGCCTCTGGCAAGCCAAAGATCAAGGCGCCGGGCGGCATTTCGGGCCATTCGTTGGATACGGGTTTAAACGCGATGATGGCGCGCGGAAGGGCGCGGGTCGACAGGCTGGGGTGAAGCGGGCGGGCAGCCGCTGGCGTTCAGACCGCCGGGACCGCGAAGTGCTGAGGGTCGTGACCCGGGCGGCGTCAGGCGGCCGCGGGTGAAAGCGCGCGGGCGTCGAGGCTCAGGGCCGCCAGAAAAACCTCCGGCCTGACCTCGACCCCCGTCCAGAGGGCGAAGCTGCGGCGCGCCTGGTGCACCAGAACCGGCACCCCGTCCATGAAGCGCACGTGGCGGCGCCGGGCCCAGTCGCGCCAGAAGTTTTGCTCGCGGCCGTAGTTCAGGTCCACCAGCAAGTCACAGCCCGCAACCTGCAGATTCCGAATCAGCAGGGCCATTTCGGGGGACTCGTCGGAACTCGAGACGGCCGTGGCGTTGACCACGAGGTCCGCCGCCAGCGGGGCCGCGGCAGCCACATCGGCCAGCGTCACCGCCGTTCCGCCGATCGCCTGCACCAGGGCAGCCGTTTTGGCCGCATCGCGCCCGGCCACGTAAATCGGCCCGGCTTGCAGCCATTTGAGCATGAAGACCACGGCACGGGCCGCCCCGCCGCTGCCGAAAACCAGCGCCGGGCGTCCCGCGAGCGCAAAACCCGCGGCTTCCAGGGCGTTCATGAACCCCACCGCATTGGTGTTGAACCCCTTGAGCTTTCCGCCCTTGCAGACGATGGTGTTGATCGCGCCGATGATTTTGGCGCCCTCGGAGAGGATGTCCAGGTGGGCGATGGCGGTTTCCTTGAAGGGCACGGTAACGTTCACCCCGGCAACATTCAGGGCGCAGAGGCCGCCGAGGGCCGCGGCAATCTGGTCGGCCTCGACCCGCAGGGGGATGTATGTGCCGTTGATGCCCGCATGCTGCAGGGCGGCGTTAAAAAGCGCGGGCGAATGCGAGGCAAACACCCGGGCATTGCCCAGAATGCCAAACAGCTTGAAGATTCGACTGGGGCCGAGGGGTGCCCCGGCGGTCTGATCGTGCATCCTGCACCTCCTTTCACCAGTCGAAAACCCCTGGACACCGAAAAGATCCCCGGAAAACCGGCCCGGGTATTCGAGGCCTTGGAAAGGGCCAAGGGCCCCCTGCCAACGCCCCGCCTCCCCCCGGGCCGGTTCAACCGTCAGACCGCGAAATCCGGGAGACCAGCGGCGCCGAACACCCCGCAGGCATCCCGAAGGCCATCACGCGGCGGATTCGGGGTGAAAGACGTTCACCTCCTTGAGGTCCTCGCCAAGGTACTCGCGCTCGTTGGGACCCAGGATGCCCAGCGACAGGCAGATCAGCGTCCACAGGTGCACCGTGTGATAGGCGGCCTCGAAGTGCTCGCTGAGGTCATGGACCTGGGCGTGGCAGTTGTGGCACGGCGTGATGCAGTAGTCCGCCTGGGTCGCCATGATCTGGTTGTACTTGAGCCTGCCGTATTCCCGGCGCGCCTCGGGCATCCCCGACTGCAGAAACCCGCCGCCGCCGCCGCAGCAAAAGTTGTTGGAGCGGTTGGGGGTCATGTCGATGAAGTTCTCCTCGCCGACCACCGCCTTGACCACGTAGCGTAGTTCTTCGGCCACCGGGTCGCCGAAGCTCTTGCGCACCAGCTGGCAGGGGTCCTGCACGGTGAACTTCACCTTGAGGTCCTTGTTCCACTCGGAGCTGACCTTCAGCTTGCCCTCCCGGATCCACTGGGCGTAGTATTGAATGATGCTCTTGATCTCAAAGTTGTAGGGAAGGTTGAACTTTTTCAGTCCGGCCCGGACTGCAAAGAGTTCGTGCCCTCACTCGGTGTTGAGCCAGACCTTGCAGCCCAGGTCCTCCACCGCCTTGACCTTGACCTCGACAATGTGTTTCCAGCTCTCGTTGTCGGCCAGGAACAAGCAGTAGTTTTCCGCCGCCCAGCCCTTGGTGCCGTATGTCCAGTCGGCCCCGACAAGGTGCAGGATCTTCCACAGGGGCACCATCTCGTCGGGCTCGGTGACCGGCTCGCGCGAGTTCTGGTTCAGGAAAAACTCGGCATCCTGCTTGTTGACCGGCGCCTGCATCTCCGCAAATTCCGGCTGGGATTCCTGGTACTCCGCCAGGACGTCTTCCACCACGAACTGAAAATCCTCCTCCGATGCCCCCATGGCGCTGCAGGTGTCGCTGCGCAGGGCCATGTCGCAGGAGCCCAGGATGCCCTTGGGACGCTCGTCCCGCGGCCAGCTGGCGCGCGCGTTGAAGACCAGCTGCGGAATGTCGATTTTCATGGGGCAGACGTAGATGCACCGCTGGCACATGGTGCACATCCAGACCCACGGGTGTTTGGTGACTTCCTCGTCCAGCCCCAGCGCGGCCATGCGCAGCAACTTGCGCGGGTCCATGCCCTCCAGGCCCGTCGCCGGGCACCCCGAGGAGCACGCCCCGCACGTCAGGCACAGGTTGAGGTTGCCGCCCTCGGGCAGCAGGCCCTTCACCTGGTCGATGAACGACCCTTTATGGGGCTTGATTTCAATGACTTCAGATGACATGCGATCCTCCTGTAACGGCTGCCCGCCGCCCGGACTTCCGGCGCCGCCGCCGGCCTGCCCGCAGCGCGCAGGCGACCGGCGGCGGCGCCGGATGATCCCCGACCGGCAACCCTATCGCTTAGAGATTCAGCAGGCTCTTGATGCTGTCGGTGATTTCCTCGGCCGATGCGGGTTTGGGAATGTAGTCGTCCGCTTCGGTGCTCATCCCGTCGGCATGCGAGTAGCGGGTCGAAGAGACGTGCGAGGCCACCGCGGTCAGCAAGATCACCGGGATTTCGCACAATGCCTTGTCCGCCTTGAGCTCGCGGCACACCTGGTAGCCGTCCTTTTCGGGCATCATGACGTCCAGCACGACGGCGTCCGGCGGGTTGGCCTTGATCTTGGCAAGGCCCTCGACCCCGTCATAGGCGACCTCCACCTCGAACCCCTCCTTTTCCAGATTTCCCTGAACGATGGCGGCGAAATCGGGCTCATCGTCCACAACCAGGATTCTTTTTTTGGCATTCATGGGCTCCTCCTTTAGTAGTATGGCGCGGTTCAATGTAAGCTGGTGATAGGGGTACGGGTGGCCGCCGCCACCGGCGCGGATAACCGTTCCCGGCTGATACGCCGTTTCACGCCACTTTGGGGCGGGGGTAAAGACCGGCGCGTTCGATGATCTCCGGCACCTTTTCCTCCCACTCGATGGCCATGACGTGGAAGCCGGCGACGCCTTCCACTTCCTTCAGCCGCTGGATGGCCTCCACGCAGATGGTGATGCCCTCCTCGGCCTGTTTATCCTTGGGAGTGTCGGACAGCCGCTTGACCAGTTCATCCGGCACGTCCATCCCCGGCACGCGGTTTTTCATGTAACGCGCCATGCCGGCGGATTTCATCGGAGTCATGCCGGCGAGGATGTAGACCTTCTCGGTCAGCCCCCGGTCGCGGGCGAGCTTCATCCACTCCTCGAACTTGTCGAGGTTGTAGATGCACTGGGTCTGGATGAACTCCGCCCCGGCGGCGATCTTCTTGGCCAGACGCGGCACGCGGATCTCGAATGGGTCGGCAAACGGGTTGGCCGCCGCCCCCACGAACATCTCGGGCGGCCGCTTGATCTCGTCGCCGCCCAGGAATTTGCCCTCATCCCGCATGTGGCGCACCGTCTGGACCAGCTGCAGCGAGTCCAGATCGTGGACGTTCTGCCCCTTTGCGCAGTCCCCGAAGCTGTTGTGGTCGCCGGAGAGGCAGATGATATTGTGAATGTCGAAGGACGCCGCCCCGAGGATGTCGCTTTGCAGCGCCAGCCGGTTGCGGTCGCGGGTCACCATCTGCAGCACCGGCTCCAGACCCATGAGCTTGAGGCGGATACAGGCGGCAAGGCTGCACATCCGGGTCATGGAGGTCTGGTTGTCGGTGATGTTGATGGCGTCCACGTAATCCTTGATCATTTCGGCCTTGTGGGTGATGGCCTCCGGGTCGCTGCCGCGCGGCGGCCCGCACTCGGAGGTAACGGCCAGATGCCCGGCGGCCAGAATCTTTTCCAGTTTGCTGGGTGTTTTAACGGTCATAGCTGCACATCCTCCCTGACAACTTTACGCGGTCCGCCCGCCCGATCGGTGGACCAGTCTTTGATCGGACTCAATTTTTCGTAGTCCTCCAAGGTACCCAAGGCTTTCATGCGGTCGATGATCAACTGCCAGGCGCAGTCGACCTCCTTGCTGATCTCGCACTTGCCGTCGCTCGACCCCCCACAGGGGCCGTTGAACAGCCGCTTGGCACAGCGTGAAACCGGGCAGATCCCGCCGGTCATGGCCAGGATGCACTGCCCGCAGCCCTGGCAGCGTTCGACCCAGAGCCCGCGTTTTTCGGTGGCGCCCATAAATTTGGTATTGACCCCCGGCAAAACGGGCGTCGCCTGGTATTTTTCGGCGGTAAACTGTACGCCGACGCCGCAGGCGATCGACAGAATGCCGTCATACTGGTCGACCACGTTCCGGATCTCCTCGAGGTACTCGTGGTCGCACTGCCGCTCCAGGGTGATCTCGTCGATTTTGACCTCGCGTCCCTGGTTGAGGGCGTTCATCCGCAGCGCCGAGGCCAGGATGCCGACCTCTTTTTTGCCGCCTGCCTCGCAGACCGTCACGCACTCGTTGCAGCCCAGGATCAGGAGGCGTTTGAAGTTTCGGGTGGTTTCGATGATCTCTTCTATGGGTTTTTTGTCGGCGACAATCATTTCCGGACCTCTCTTTGTCGTTGATCCCGTTTAACGGGCGGTTTCACACCCGCACGCCTGCATCCGCCGCCCCTTCAGGCGGCGGCGCGCTTGCGGGCCAGCTTGATGGGGTTGGGACCCAGGGCGGTGATCCGCTCGGTCATTTCGACGGCATACTGGGCGAAGCGCGGGCCTTCGCCCGAAGACAGGTTGAACATCTGGACCCGCTGGCCGCCGATCCCGATCTGCTCCAGGAGGTGACTGACCTGCGCCACCCGCTTGCGGGCCCTGAAGTTGCCGCTGTTGTAATGGCAGTCGCCTTCCATGCAGCCGATCACGCAGACGCCGTCAGCCCCCTTTTCAAAGGCCCGCAGCATGTGGATCGTATCCACTTTGCCGGTGCAGGGCACCCGGATGATCTTCACGTTGGTCGGGTAATTCAGTCGCATCGAACCTGCCAGGTCCGCGGCGGTGTACCCTCAATAGTTGCAGCAGAAGGCCAGAATGATGGGTTCAAATTCGGCGCTCATAAGACTCCCTCCAGCAAGGCTTCCACCTTGCACAGCAACTGGTCGTCCTCGTACCAGTTGAGTTCAATGGCCTTGGCCGGGCACTCGCCAGCGCAGATGCCGCACCCGTGGCACAGGGCCGGGTCGATTTCAGATACGCCCTCGGCGTTGATGCGCGGCACCCCGTAGGGGCACGAGCGCACGCAGACCAGACAGGAGGCGCATTTGTCGGCCTCCACCTGGGCCACCACCGCCGACAGCGTCATCTCCGACTGTGACAGGAAGGTGGTGGCCCGCGATGCGGCGGCATACGCCTGGGCGATGGTTTCCGAGAGCAGTTTGGGGCTGTGGGCCGTGCCGCAGACGAAAACGCCCTCGGTGGCCATTTCCACCGGCCGCAGCTTGACGTGGGCCTCCATGAAATAGCCTTCCGCATTGCGGGCAAGCTTCATGATGGACCCCAGTTCCTCGGTGTCTTCGGCCACCATGCCGGCGCTGAGCGCCAGCAGATCGGCGCTTACCTTGAGGCGGCGCCCCAGAATGGGGTCCTCGAAGATCACCGCCACACCGGCCTCGCCGGGCACCACCTCGGGCGGGCGCTCGGGGGCGTATCGGAAAAACAGCACGCCCTTGGCCCGCGCCTCGGTGTAGTAGTCCTCCAGCAGCCCGTAGGTGCGGATATCGCGATAGAGGACGTAGACGTTGGCGTCGGGGTTTTCGGCCTTGATGTGCAGCGCGTTTTTGATGGCGCTCTGGCAGCAGATCCGCGAACAGTTGGGATTCTCCTCGTTGCGCGAGCCCACGCACTGGATCATGACGACCTCGTTCAGGTCGCCGGCCCCTTTTTCCGCCAGGCGCGCCCCCAGCTCCAGCTGGGTCACCACCCGGGGGTCATCCCCGTAGCCATATTCTTTGGGCTGATACTCCAGGGCGCCGGTGGCCAGCACCACGGCCCCGTGCGCGATCTTGCGCTCGTACATCCCGGGGCCCACGAGCACCTCGGTGCTGAAGTTGCCCTTGAAGCCCGTGAAACCGACGATCAGCGACTGGGTCTGGACCTGAATCTTGGGGTGATCGGTGACCTGCCGGATCAGACCTTCGACATAGGCCCCCACGTCAGCGCCCTCGATGGTGTGGGTCAGGCGGTTGGCCAGCCCGCCGAGTTTCTCTTCCTTTTCCACCAGAACCGCCTCGAACCCCTGGTTGGCCAGCCCCAGCGCCGCGTTCATGCCGGCCACCCCGCCGCCGACCACCAGGGCCCTGGGGATGACGCTGATCTTTTTTTCCTCGAGGGGATGCAGGGTCCCGGCACGCGCCACCGCCGCGCGCACCAGGTCCTTGGCCTTGCGGGTCGCCGCGGGGGGGTCGTTGGAGTGAATCCAGGAATTCTGGTTGCGGATGT
>JAWOJK010000158.1:0-12060 GCA_046481705.1 Desulfobacterales bacterium
GAGGTGTTGGAGCTGGGCTTCAGCGACGACGACAACCGCTACGACGGTAACAATCCCTATCCCCACCCACACCTCATCTGTGTCCGCTGCCGGAAGATCATGGATCCCGAGGTGAGCATCGCCCAGGACCTGGTGCAGCAGGTGGCCCAGCAGTCGGGCTACCAGATCATCAGCCACCGGCTCGATTTCTACGGCGTTTGCCCCGATTGCCGGGAGGGTGAATAGGCCAGCGGCTACGTCCTCTGATTTTGTGGGCTTTAGGGAGACTTGGTCCTTGCAGAATCCCACCCCTGCAGAACATATTATACGAGGGAGGTGGACTATTGTCAGTGTGGTAAGGCATGATCTTCACTGGGCAAACAGCCTGGCGCAAACCAATGCACAGCCATGATGACGCGCCAGGGGGGCGTTGTAGACAGGTAATCACACAAATTTGTACAAGGAGGCATTGATGAGTAACGAAAACAAGAGCCCGGTAATGGGCGGAGCAAACAAACGCGTACCCGGCGGTGGCACGTCGATCCGAGACTGGTGGCCGAACCATTTGAACCTGAATATTCTGCACCAGCATTCCCCCCTGTCCAATCCAATGGGCGAAGAGTTCGACTATGCTGAGGAATTCAAGACACTCGACCTGGGGGCCCTGAAGAAGGACCTCTATGCGCTGATGACCGACTCGCAGGACTGGTGGCCGGCCGATTACGGTCACTACGGGGGGCTCTTTATCCGGATGGCGTGGCACAGCGCGGGCACCTACCGCATGGGCGATGGCCGTGGGGGCGCAGGGTCCGGCTCCCAACGCTTGGCGCCCCTCAACAGCTGGCCGGACAATGTGAACCTCGACAAGGCGCGCCGGCTGCTCTGGCCGATCAAGCAGAAGTACGGCAAGAAAATTTCCTGGGCCGACCTGATGATCCTCGCCGGCAACTGCGCGCTTGAGTCGATGGGATTCAAGACCTTCGGCTTCGGCGGCGGGCGCGAGGACGTCTGGGAGCCGGAAGAGGACATTTATTGGGGCTCTGAGGCCGAGTGGCTTGGCGACAAGCGCTATTCGGGCGACCGGGATCTCGAGAATCCGCTCGCCGCCGTGCAGATGGGCCTGATTTACGTGAACCCGGAAGGCCCGAACGGCAACCCGGATCCGGTCGCCTCCGGCGGTGACGTTCGCGAGACCTTCGCACGCATGGCCATGAACGACGAAGAGACCGTCGCACTCGTTGCGGGTGGGCACACTTTCGGCAAATGCCATGGTGCCGGCGATGCGGCGCTGGTCGGTCCGGAACCTGAGGCCGCCGGCGTCGAAGAACAGGGACTCGGCTGGAAGAGCAGCTTCGGCAGCGGCAAGGGCGGCGATACGATCGGCAGCGGCATCGAGGGCGCCTGGAAGCCGAACCCGACCAAATGGGACATGGGCTATCTGAACGTGCTGTTCAAATACGAGTGGGAACTGGTCAAGAGCCCGGCCGGCGCGCATCAGTGGCTGGCCAAGAACGTGGCCGAAGAGGACATGGTGGTTGACGCGCACGACCCGTCGAAGAAGCACCGGCCGATGATGACAACGGCTGACCTCTCCCTTCGCTACGATCCGATCTACGAGCCGATCGCGCGGCGCTACCAGCAGAACCCTGAGGAATTCGCGGACGCCTTCGCCCGCGCGTGGTTCAAGCTGACCCACCGCGACATGGGCCCGCGCGCGTGCTATCTCGGCCCGGAGGTCCCTTCCGAAGACCTCATTTGGCAAGACCCCGTCCCCGAAGTCACTCATGAATTGATTGACGAGCAGAACATCGCAGCGCTCAAAAATAAGATTCTTGATTCGGGACTCTCGGTTTCCCAACTGGTCTCGATGGCTTGGGCTTCGGCGTCCACGTTCCGCGGCTCCGATAAGCGCGGCGGGGCCAACGGTGCGCGCATACGACTCGCACCGCAGAAGGATTGGGAAGTCAACCAGCCGGCCCACCTGAAGACGGTGCTGCAGACCCTTGAGGGAATTCAAAAGGAGTTCAACAGCGCGCAGTCAGGCGGGAAGATGGTTTCGCTCGCCGATTTGATTGTTCTGGGCGGATGCGCAGGTGTTGAGCAGGCAGCGAAGAATGCCGGCCACGATGTGACCGTTTCCTTCGCGCCGGGACGCACGGATGCCTCGCAGGAGCAAACCGACGCGGAGTCGTTCGCCGTGCTCGAACCGGCCGCGGACGGGTTCCGCAATTACCTCAAAGCCAACTACAGCGTATCGGCAGAGGAACTGCTGGTTGATCGGGCGCAGTTGCTGACGTTGACCGCTCCTGAGATGACGGTTCTCGTTGGCGGCCTGCGTGTCCTGAATGCCAACTTCGGACAGGCCCGGCACGGCGTCTTTACCACCCGGCCTGAGGCGCTCACCAATGACTTCTTCGTGAATCTGCTTGACATGCGCACCACGTGGAAGGCGGCCTCCGACGCCGACGGCGTCTTCGAGGGTCGTGATCGCGCAACGGGCGAACTCAAATGGACCGGAACCCGTCTCGACTTGATCTTCGGTTCGAACTCCCAACTCCGGGCCTTGGCGGAAGTCTACGGATGTCAGGACTCCCAGGAGAAGTTCCTGCACGACTTTGTAGCGGTGTGGAACAAAGTCATGAACCTTGACCGTTTCGACCTCGCCTGATAGCAGTATAAACGTCTTCGAGGGCTTCTGGCAGGGCGACCAAATTACGGTCAGCTAACGACCGGTTTCAGCGGACGGCTTAGCGCCGCCGCTGAACCGGAACGTTGGCGGGCGGGAGACGATCGACGGAGATCATGGAGATCATCATGACAATTGGTCGGAGTGTGCTACTCGCACTGCTTGCCTTCGGAGTGCTTCTACATGGCGGCTGCGCTACCCTTCAGGGCCGCGAAGCCATTCAGGTAATCATTGCGGGCATTGAGCCCCTTCAAGGTGAGGGATTGGAGCTGCGAATGCTGGTCAAGCTGCGAATTCAAAATCCCAATGATTTACCGATAGACTTCAATGGTGTGTCAGTCCAGATGGATGTGCAAGGCAAGCGCTTTGCTACTGGCGTTAGCGACGTTGGTGGAAGCGTACCGCGCTTTGGTGAGACGATCGTTGACGTCCCGATGAGCATTTCGGTGTTCGGCATTGCGCGCCAGGCCTTCGGCATCATGACCAACGAATACCGCGGGAAGCTCGCCTATGATATGACCGGGAAGCTCGCCGGCCCCGCGTTCAATAGCATACGTTTCACGTCGAAGGGAGAGTTAACATTGCCTGCGGAAATCTTTGAGAGCGGCACGTGAGCCGGTAAAGCGCTCGCGTTAGTGCCGAAAAAGAAACACTTGCTCGACGGTTGGGCCGTTGACGATAGGCATTTCAGGGCCGATGGCCCTCGCATATCTGCACCCTGACCTGGCGGTCGTGCTGGACGCGCCAAATACCTTCTCGTTCGGCATGATGAATTTGAGAAAATTGCTTAGGACAATATAGAAAAAAAGGATTAAAAAATAACGACCACAGATAACATTTTCAAAGAGGCGTTAACCCTCAGCCCTGCGAAAAAGCACAACTCATCGATAAGCTGATTTCAGCTTGTAAAGTGTCACGTCTGGCGATGGTAAATTCCGGGTCGAACACAAAATGTGGTATCCGGTCTTGACAAGCGATACCACATGTCAGTATATCGGGTGAAACTCGAGCAGGACACCACAATGGGCAAAAAAAATAAGCGCAAAAAAAAGTCTCCCCGGTCGTCAACCACCCCCCCCGGCAGGCCCCCCGAACAGGTGGCGCAGTTGGCCGAAAGCGCCCTGGCGCAGGGCCAGCTGCGGAAAGCCTGCACCTTTTTCAGGCAGCTCTGCCAGGAGGATCCCGAACGCTACCTGGGGCGCTGGGTCGAGGCTTCCCAGCAGCTCTTCGATCAGCTCCTGGCGGCCGGCCGTCTGCCGGAGGCCAAAGCCCTGCTGGTAAGCCTGGAGCGCAAGGTCGCGGCCGCCGCCATTCGCTCGAGCCAGATACAGCTGGCCCTGCGCCAAGGGGACTTCGTTCGGGCCGCGCCGCTGGCTGCCGCAGAGATCTCCAGCGGCGGCGCATTGACGGCCCCGCAGCAGGCCCGCGCGGTTGACGCGCTGGTGCTCGTTTTCCAGGAAGACGACCCCGAGCTGGCACTGCCCCCCGGCCTGGGGGCCGACCGCCAGCGGGTCTGGCAGGCACTGGCGCTGGTGTCCCAGGCAAATTTCGAGGCTGCCCTGCAGGCGGTCAGACCCGTGGGCCTGGGATCCCCCTTTGCCAACTGGAAATGGTTCGTCAAAGGTCTCTGTGCCTTTTACACCGGGCAGGACCCCAAGGCGGATCAGGCCTTTACGCGCACGGTGGCCGGTTCGGTGCCCGCCAAGGCCGCCGAAGCCTATCTGCTGCTGCTGGGAAAAGCGGCGGGACCGGCGCAGGAACTCAAAAACCCGGCGCTTCTGCAAGCGGCCTGTCATTTGGCCGGGGTCGGTGAGGCCGGCGCCGTGATTGCGCGTGCCGACACCCTCTGGCAGACCGGGCGCTACCGCGACGCGTTGCGCCACGTTCAGCGCCATCTGGCCGATTTTCCCTCCGATCGCCCCGGATTCCAGCAGGATCTGACGCAGTTCTTTTACAACGCCTGGCGCGACCTGCCGGCTCGACAGGCGGACGCCTACGTCGAGTTTCTCTTCCGCAGCGCTGAAAAACACCGCCAGCAAGGCGCCGCGGGAAAGTTTCTGGCATACAGGGCCGAGGCCTTGTGGTTGGACCGCCAGTGGTGTGACGACTCCGAAATTATCGCGGCCTGGGAAGACGTTTTGACCCTCTACCAGGCGCGCTATGGCCGCCACCCGCGGGTGCAGGCGATAGTCTACCAGCACCTGGGCGACATTTTCGCCCGGGAGGAAGTCGAAGACACGCCTTTCGACTTTTTTTTCAGCTGGCGCCGTCGCAAAGGCGTCCAGCTGCGCAACCCGCGGCAGGCCGCCCACTTCTACCAGCAGGCGGTTGACGCGGACCCGGACAATCCCGAGGGGTATTTCGCACTGCTCGCGCTGTATGAAAAAACGGCCGAAAAATCCAAAATTAACAAAATCTTGGATGGCATCATCCGGCGCTTTCCCGACAACAAGACGGCCCTTTTCAAGGCCGGTTTGCGCTGCATGCAGCGCAAGGCGTTCAACAAAGGCATGGGCTATCTGGAACGGGCGCTGGCGTTGGACCCCATCGATGCCCAGGCCCGCGAGGGGCTGGTCCTCGCCTGCATCCAAGCCGCCTTGCGCTATGCCCAGCAGGGCCGCATGGCGCAATGCCAAGAGGTTATGCAAAAAGCGCTGGAGCGCGGCAGCCCGCGGACGGATGATTTCAACCTGGGGCGCTGCTATCTTCATGTCCGCTGGGCGGTGATGGCGGATCTCGGTGGGGATGCCGCCGAAGCCGGGCGGCAGATGGCCGCAGCCGGGCGTCTGACCGAGGATGTTTTCCGGCTTCATTATTTTGCCTTGCTGATCGGCAAGCTATACGACCAGCCGATGGAGGGCCGTCAGGAGAGCCACCGCATCGTCAGCCGGACACTTGACGGGGGGCTTTCGGTTGAAATGGTGCTGACCCTGGTGGATGTTCTATGGTATTTTCGGCGCCTGCCGCCCACGCGGCGGCGGTGGCTCGAGGGCGAGGAGGGCCGCCTGAAAGGCCTGCTCGTGAGGGCAGCCCGCCTGGAGTGGGGCCGGGAGCAGGCCCGCGCGATCGTCGATTTTGCCCTGGCGGGCGAAAACCATGATCCCGAGTATGTGCGGCCCTTTGTGAAGCAGGTGTTGCGCCGCCATCCGGATGACCCCTGGTTCCGATGGTTCCGCTACCTGCTCGATTATGGCACCCACCCCGTCTTTGGTGGGACCGATTCACGGGCCCGCAAGGAATTGAAGGCGGTCCTGGCGCTGGCCGAAAGCGCGGGCGAAAGTGCGCTGGCGGCTGAAATCCGCAAGGTGCAAAAAACCTCCGAGTTTACGAACCGCGCTCTTGAAGAAATTGATTTTGAAGATTTTTTCGAGGAGGAAGACATCGACGACGAACAGCCGCCGGGTTCTCCCCGGAGACCCGGAAAGGCCGAAGACGCGCCGCCGAAGAAAAAGCTGGCGCCCCGGCCGCGGCAGCTGGACCTGTTTTGACCGCAGCCGGCGGTAAATGTAAATGCCAACAGCGCGCAGGCTTCCCATCCCCACCGAAAATACACGACGGAAATATGAAACGATGAACCCTTACGAAATTCTGGGGGTCTCCCCCGACGCGGATGACGCCGCCATACGAAAGGCCTACCTCGAACTCGTGCGTCGCTATCCCCCCGATCATCACCCGCAGCGGTTTGCCGCCGTCAGTGACGCGTACCAGATTCTCAAGGACGAAGGCACCCGCCTGCGCCATCGGCTCTTCAATACCGATCCCGGGCTGCGGTCCCCCATCGACGTCTTGCAGCGGCGGTTTGCCGCGCCCGAGGGCCGCAAGCCGCTCGCCGAGGAAACCCTGCAGCAGTTTCTGCGTCAAAGGGCGATGCAATGACACACGATTTTCAATCCCCGGGGGCTCCCGCCGACGAACCCGGCGGCGTGCAGCCCGACCAATGCGCGCCCGGGGCGGACCCGGCCCTTTGCTGGCGCGGCACCCTGGAGCGGCGTTTCCGGCAGTGGCTGCAGGAACTGGAGACCGAACCCCTTGCGGCCGCGACCCCCGCCGAAGACGGCCCGGACCTTTACGCCTTCTACGAAGCGTTGTGCGTGGTGCGGGCCGAAGTCCGCCATCAGGCCCGGCGCAGCCACGACTCCCTGACCCGCTTCGGCGACACCCTGGCCGCGTTCGAGGGGCTGTTGCGGACGTTGAACGCGCGCGTGGTTCAAATCGACGGCGAGCGGGGCGGTCTGGACGACGCCGGTCTACACGCCCTTTTGCTATCTCTGGTGGAACTTTTCGAGCGTTTCAAGCGCATTCAGAGCCGCTTGCGGATCCCCCCGGCGACCGGCTGGTTTGTGCCTCACCGCCGCTGGTCGGCCGCCTGGTCGGCCCTGCGGGAAGGGTTTGACATTTTAAACGATCATTTTCAGCAGCTCCTGCAAAACCAGGGGGTCACCGTGATCGCCTGCGAGGGCCGGCCGTTCGACCCCACCCTGATGAAGGCCGTCGCGGTCCGGCAGACCGCTTCTGTGCCGGCCAACACGGTGTTATCGCAACTCACCGGTGGCTACAGCTACCGCGGGCGGGTGTTGAAGTTTGCCGAAGTCAAGATTGCCGTAGGAAAGGAAACAAGCTGATGGCCGCTATTGTTGGAATCGATCTGGGCACCACCTATTCCGAGGTGGCGGTGCTGCGCGACGGCCAGGCCGAAGTCGTCGCGGTGGACGGGGAGCCGATCATGCCGTCGTGTGTCGGTCTGGACAACCAGGGGGCGCTGATTGTGGGGCGGGTGGCACGCAACCAGATGGCGCTGGCCCCCGAAAACACGATTTTATCCATCAAGCGCAAGATGGGTAAAAACGAGCCGGTGGCCTTGGGGGATCGGCACTTCAGCCCGGAGGAGGTTTCGGCCCTGATTCTGCGCAAGCTCAAACAGGCTGCTGAGGCGCATTTGGGGGAGGCGGTGACCCAGGCCGTGATCACCGTGCCGGCCTATTTCGACGACGCCCAGCGCAAGGCCACCCAGAACGCCGGTCAGCTGGCGGGGCTGGAGGTCCTGCGGATCATCAACGAGCCGACGGCCGCCGCCCTGGCCTACGATGCGGGGCTGGAAGAGGACCAGACCATCCTGGTCTACGACCTGGGGGGCGGCACCTTCGATGTGTCGCTGGTGGTTGTCGAAAAAGGCGTGGTCGAGGTCAAGGCCAGCCACGGCGACACGGCTCTGGGCGGGGACGACTTCGACAATTTGCTGATAGCGCATGCCGCCGAGGCGTTCCGCGAGGAAAACAAGGTCGACCTGCTGCAGGAGCCCCGGGTCCGCAACAGGCTCTGGTCAGCGGTCGAGGCGGCCAAACGCAAGCTTTCCGATGCCCCGTTTGCCCGCATCCGGGAGGAATACCTGTGGCAGGAACTGCACCTGGACCTCGAAATCGCGCGCTTCGATTACGAGGAGCTGATCCGCCCGCTGGTTCGCAAAACCATGGATTGCGTGCACCACTGCCTGCGCGATGCCAGCATGCTGCCCGGCGCCGTTGACCGCGTCATTCTGGTGGGCGGGGCCAGCCGCACGCCGTTGATTTCCGAAACGATCCGCCAGGAAATGCGCCGGGAACCAACCTACGAGATCAACCCCGAGTTGATCGTGGCCATGGGGGCCGCGATTCAGGCCGGTGTCCTGGCCGGGCAGCCGACCCGCTCGGTGCTCGTGGATATTACACCGTACACGTTTGGCACCCAGGCGCTGTCGTTTCACGGTGGCGAAATCCGCGAGGATACCTTTGTCCCCATCATTCGCCGCAGCACGCCGTTGCCCGTCTCCAAGGCCGAAGTCTTCACCACCGCGGTGGACGAGCAGCGCGCGGTCGATGTGCGCATCTACCAGGGGGAAGAACCGTCCGTCGAAGACAATATCTTCATCGGCAATTTTTTAATCGAGGGCCTGAGCAAGGTGCCGGCCGGCAACCAGATCGTTTTGAACCTGGCCTTGGACCTCAACGGCGTGCTGAACGTCACGGCGCTGGAAAAACGCACCGGACTTTCCAAATCCGTGCGGATGACCACCGGTGGTCAGGGGCCTGAATTCGACCTGCAGGCGGCGCGCCGCAACCTGGCCGAACTGGGGGACGATGAGTGGTCGGCGGATGTGCCGGCCGACCCCGCCCCTGCGGATCGCCAGGCCCTGTTGGCCAGGGCCAAGGATCTGCGGCGGCGCGCCCACTTGCTGCTGGCGGGCATCGAAGAGACCGACGCCGGTGAGTTGCGCCTGCTTCTCCAGCAGGTCCAGGACGCCATTGCCGGCGGGGATTACACCAAACTGGCCGACGTCCTGACCTCACTGGACGATATGCTCTTTTACCTGGAGGATTGATGGCCCTGCACTGCCCGGCCTGCAAGCGGCCCAATGACAGCAGCGACATCTGCCCGCGTTGCGGCGCGGACCTGACGGCCTTGAATCGCGTGCGCAACGCCGCCCAGGCGCAGCTGGCCAGGAGCCGCCAGTTGTTGCAGCAGGGCCGCGCGGGTGAGGCGCTGGCCAGCGCGACCCTTTCCTGGCGTCTCAAAAAAAGCCCCGCGGCGGCCAGGTTGGCCTTTCTGACCAGCCTTTACCTGGGGCAGTTTGATCAGGCCCGGCGGTGGTACACTGTCGCAGCCGCCGAGGGGTAGGGAAGCCGTCCTGCAGACGCCGCTGTCCCCGCCTGCACAGCCCCCAAACCGGCCGACCGGGATTGCGCGGCGTCCCGCAGGCAGCCCTTTTCTCCCCCGGCAGGCCCTTACCTTGGCGGAGCACCCCACCATGCGGTTTTTGAGGCTCTTTTCCGGCCCTTCCCCTGAAAAGCTGGAGCAAAAAGGCGATGCTTTGGCTGCGGCCGGGTACTGGGGCGAGGCCCGGCTGCTCTACGAGCGCGCGCTTGACAAGCTCGCGAAGCGCGCCGGGCCGGCGGGCGGCCGGCCGGCGCAGCTGGCGGCCAAAATCCGGCAGGCCCGTGAGGCTTTAGCGCGGGAGCATCAGCAGACCGCTGCCGACCTGGCCGAAAACAGCTACTTCCAAGAGGCCCGCGAGCTGCTGGTGCTGGCCCTGGAGCTCAGCGCCGATGCGCAGCTGCGGGCGGCGCTGCAAGCCCATCTGCGTGGGCTGGCGGCCCGGCAGCAGGCGCTGGCCGATGCGGCCGCTCCCGACCTCCTCGAGAGCCTCTGGGATGAGGAAGACGAGTCTCAACCCCAGGACTTCGAACCGGCCGGTGCGGCAGCCGAAGCGGAATATTTCTTTGCCCTGTGCGGCACCCTGCCCGATGACGTGCGCGACGCCTACCTGGGGTACGGCGAGGAGTTCAAGGCCGGCTTTATCGCGCTCAACCGCGGCGACTTCGCAGCGGCGGCCCGGCGCCTGGGCCGCGCCATGGCCCTCACCCCCCAGCCGCAAAGCTATATCCCGCTTGAACTGGCCACGGCCTACCTTAACCTGGGGCGCCTATCGGATGCTCGCACGCTGCTTGAAAATTTCATAACGCATCACCCCTCGACTCTGCCCGCCTACCAGCTGCTGTGTGAAATTTACTGGGAACAAAATGAATTTGACCGCGCCGATGAGCTGCTGGCACGCCTGCCCCCGGAGCTTGCGGCCTCCCAGGCCGCCGTGCGCCTCAAGGGCGAAACCCTCTATCAGGCCGGGCATCTGGCACAGGCCGCGTCTTTCTATCAGGATGTGCTGGAAGCCTTCGGGTGGAACGAGGCCGTTGCCCGTGAGCTGGCCAAGGTCTATGAAACCCTTCAGCAGCCGGCCGCCGCCCGCGGGCTCTACGCTGAGATAATGGACCGCTGCGCCAGCTGCAAGGCCGACAGCGACCCGGAGATCAAACACCGCTACGCGGAACTCTCCTTTGCCGCCGGCCTGCGCGGCGAGGATATCCTTGAACTCTACCTCGCCCTGGTGCGCGAGATTCCCGAGAACGCAGCCGTTTACTATGACCGCATCAGCCGGATCTACACACGCCTCGGCAACAGTGTCGAAGCCGCCCGCTTCCGCGCTTTTTCAGCCCGGGCGCTCTCCCGGCGGCAAAAGCGCTGAACGGCCCGCGATGGCTACCAGACCACCATCATCCCCTAAAACCTGCAGCTCTTCGACCCCACCTGGTCCCGCGTCCCGCGGGCGGAGCTGACGGCAATCTGCTGATCATCGACAAGCGCAGGCCCCAGAAAGGGGGCCGCCAGCCCGGTCAGGCCCCACCCGGCGGCGGCTTCAGGAGGTCTTGGCCCGCCTCCGGTGTTCGCGAGTGACGCGCCTGCTGCTGAATCTCGCCGGACTCGCTGCGCAGGCCGCCTTCAGCATCCGTGGAGGCTGTCTCAGGCGCCTCGAAAGCCTGAGGCGCGGCTGTCGGCGGGGGCTTGGCGCCCTCGCGCGGCAGCCCTTCCGGGGCGATCAGGCGAACCGCCACCCCATTGGGAAAAATAATCTCCCGGGCCTCGTCCGGCATCGAGACGCCTGCCTCCTGAAACCCCCGTTTGACCAGGCGGATGACGGACGATTTGACCTTGAGCAGGCCGTGCCGTCTGCCGTCCAGCCAGAAGTAAATCCGCAGATCGACGGTGGACTTGCCCAGATTGTCTACCAGGACCAAAGGCTCCGGGTCCTTCAGGACCGCCGGGTGTGCCGCCAGGATTTTCAGGACCACCTCCTGGGCGGCCTGGATGCCGTCGTCATAGCCGATGCCCACGGTGAACTCCGCCCGGCGGTTGGGGTTGCTGGTGTAGTTGTGGATGCTGTTCTTGTAGACCGTGGCATTGGGAATCTGGACGTGGTTGCCGTCGGGTGTCATGAGGACCGTGGCACGGATCGTCAACATCTGAACGAACCCCATAATCCCGGCGATCTCGATCAGGTCGCCGTTGCGGAAGGGGTTTTGAACGCTCAGAAAAATGCTGGCCAGGAGGTTTTCGGTGATGTCCCGGAAGGCGATCCCCAGAACGATGCCCAGCAGGCCGGTGCCGCCCATGATCGTCAGCGCCACCGTGGTCAACCCGGCCACCTGGAAAACGACGTACAGGCCCACCAGAAAAACGCCCAGGGCGACGCCCCGCGAGATGAGATCCTGCAGCAGCGGATTGATGTCCCGGCGGCGCAGGGAAACACGGGCGGCAGCGCTGGAAATCCGAGCGGCCCCAAATGTGACGGCCAGAACCAGCAAACCGAAGACGACAAAGGGGGACCCGCGTATCACGCCCCGCCACTGTTCCCGCAAACCGTCGACGGCCGGCTGAAAGTCCCAGACAGGGGGCGCGGTCAGCTCGATCTGGTTGACCACCGCCGCCACATCCTGGGTGTTGCGCGCCAGGTCTCCGGCCCACTTCCTGAACTCGGCGGTCTCGGTCATGCCCGCGAGGAAAACCACCCCGTCGTGCACCCGCACCTC
>JAWOJK010000303.1:0-15271 GCA_046481705.1 Desulfobacterales bacterium
CGGTCGCCTTCGGCCCCGGGGGAAGCGGGATGCCAACCCCATCACGACCGGTCGGCGGGGGCCGTCAACCGAGAGGCCGCCGGCGGCGGGCGGCCATCCCGGACCTCAGCGTCATTTGCGGGCGGCGTAGGCCTGGATCAGTTTCTCGTCCAAATCCGTGATGCGGGCGATGCTGACAACGGGAATTTTCTCCTGCAGCAGCCGGTCCAGCAGTTCCCGCTTTGCCCGCGGAAGGGCGCTCTGCGGAGCCGCGTCCAGCGAGGTGGCGGCGGCCTCTCTCAGGCTCTTGCGACCGGTGGTGATCGGCAGGAGCGTTTCCTCCCGAAAAGAACGCGCAAACGTTTCAAAATCCTGCTCCAGACCCTTTTTCACAAGGCCCGCGGCCCATTTCCGCAGGGAAGGGCTTCCATCACGCGCCAAATCCGTCAGGGTGGGTACGCCCGCCAGCAGGCAGGCGGCAATCTCGTTTGCCAGAAGACCGCCGATATCCGCCGGGCTGTAACGGCGCTGGATGGAAAAGCGATGGTCGAAATGCACCAGCATCGCGTGCACCCAATCGCGCAATTGCCCTTTTGCGATGAGATAGTTGTCGACCCATACCGAGGCAATCTCGCCAAAGGGCACCCCACCCGCCGCCGGGGTGCAGTAGATGCGGGGCTCGCCGGCGTCTTGGCAGTTGAAAGCCGCCTGGATTTCAGCCGCGGATTTGAGAAACGATATTTCAGGCAGCGGGGCCTCCTGGGTGTATTTGAAAAGGTGCGCCACGTCAGCCGGCGCGGTAAGACTGTGACGTTCGGGGGCAAAGCCCGCCGCATCTCGGGCTTTCAGGCAAATTGCGAGCTCGGCGGCATTTGCCAACGCCGTCGGTTTGAGCTGAAATACGATAGGTCCCCCGAGGGCGGGGAGCCCCTGCAGATCTCGGGCGAAAGGCGCACCCGGATCTGTCAGGCGCAAACAAATCGACCGGGGCACAGACACCCTCACCGGGCCGCTGCCGCCGCCTTCAGCCTCAGCGCCAAAGCCCGCCGGCTGGAGGTGCGCATCTGCAGCCAGACCGCCGAGCCGCAGATACGCCTCGAATTGCGACAACTGGCAGGCATGATACAACATCACGCCGCGCCGGCTGAAGAGCTCCACGATGGTATGAATGGCATCTTTTGAAAACATGACGGTCCTTTCTTTCTTTGTCGATCGAAACGGTTGCGGGCCGGACGCCGGCCCCAGGGCGGTTATCCCTGAAACCCTTTGGTGGGTGCCCGTATCAGCCCACGATATAGGTTCCGGTACCCACGGCAATCAGCACCCCGGCATCGCTGTGCATTTCCATCCGAATGACGGCCACCTTGCTGCCGGTGCGCATGACGACGCCGGTGGCCAAAAACTCCGTTCCCTTGCCGGGACGCAGGTAGTCCACCCGCAGGTCGATGGTGCCGATCCGGGCGACCTTCCGGGTGATTTGGTCCATGGGTTGGCCGATGAGGTGGTTTAAGACCCCGGCGGTGGCCGCAAGCCCCCCGGTGGCATCCATCACGGCCGAAATCACGCCGCCATGCAGGACTCCGTAGCGGGTATTGCCCACCAGGCACGCCTGCATGGGGATCGCCACCTGGACCTGCTTTACTCCCAGGGAGCGCACCGCCAGCCCCAGCACCCGGTTGAAGGGCAGCTGTTCTTCGTAAAGCCGCCGCAGAAATTCAAAAAGATGGGCCAGGTCCGTTGGGCCGTGGGTTTGCTGCACCTGATGAGACACCTTTCTGCCGGTGATCTTGAAAAACCCTTGCTGAAACAGCAGGGCCGGTTCCCGCAGCCCCCGGCCAGCCGGCACCGGTTCACCGAGTCGGACAGGTGGGACAAGATAAACCGATTCACCCGGCCCGTCAAATTTCGACCCGATGCGGGCGGCGGCTTCGGTCACTTTCTCAAAATTTTTACTTTCGACTTTTTCGAACAAGCGTTGTATAGGGGCTCTCTGGTCGAGATGATCAGATTTTTACAAAGAAAGTCCCCCCGAATGGCCCCCGACGCGCTCTGCACGCCATCCAACCAACACCCCGCAAACGACAGCCACAGCTGGCAGCGGCTGATAGCGGACAGCATCGTCACCGCCGAGGACTTGGCGGTGCATCTGCCCGTCGACCCGGAGCACATCCGGCCGGTCATCCAGCGCTACCCCATGCGAATCACCCCCTACTACCTGGCGCTCATCCGGCGGCAACAGGACCCCATCTGGCGTCAGGCGGTCCCGGATCCGGCGGAAATCTGCGATACCCATTTTGCCGCCGACGGCTTGGGGGAGGAGCCGCAGTCCCCGGTTCCCAACCTGACCCATCGCTACCCGGACCGCGTCCTGTTCGCGGTCTCGAGCCAGTGTGCCGTGTACTGCCGGCACTGCATGCGAAAACGCAAGGTCGGTCGCCTCGCCAGCATCACAGCCGCAACACGGCGCGAGGGCATCGCCTATATCCGGCATCACGACGAGGTGAAGGACGTGATTCTCTCCGGGGGCGACCCCCTGATGCTGGCCGACGAAGTCATCGCGGCGCTGCTGGCGGATCTGCGGGCCATCGCCCATGTGGAAACCATCCGGATCCATTCCCGCATCCCCTGCACCCTGCCCCAACGCATCACGCCGACCCTGGTCGGCATCCTGCGGCGCTTTCACCCGCTTTTTCTCAACACCCACTTCAACCACCCGGCCGAACTGACCCCCGCAGCGGCCCAAGCCTGCGCGGCCCTGGCCGACGCGGGCATCCCGCTGGGCTGCCAGACCGTTCTGCTCAAGGGGGTCAACGATCACCCGGCGGTGATGCAATCCCTGCTGCGGGGGCTGCTTAAAATGCGGGTCAAGCCCTATTACCTGCACCACCCCGACCCGATTCGGGGCACCGCGCACTTCAGGCTCCCGGTACGCAAAGGTCTCGAGTTGATGCGGGGCCTGCGCGGCGCCGTCTCGGGCATGGCCGTCCCCCAGTACATGATCGACCTGCCGGGCGGGGGGGGCAAGGTCCCCCTGCTGCCCGATTATGTTCACACCGCAGGTGAAAACCGGATGCGGGTGTCCAACTATCTGGGGGAAGTCTACGAATATCCCGGTTAGCCGCCTGCTGGGTTGAATGATCGCCCGGCGGCGGCCCTGGGGCCTGGGGCGGCGGCACGGACCTCAGGGGCTTGGGGTGTCGGCGGGTTGCGATTCCAGCCGGACGCGCACGGCATTGGCATGGGCGCCCAACCCCTCGGTTTCAGCAAGCCGAATGATATCCCGGGCTTCATCCTGCAATGCCGCCGCCGAATAATGGATCAGACTGGTCTTCTTGGTAAAGTGGTCCACGCAAAGGGCCGAGGAAAACCGGGCAGTGCCCGCCGTGGGCAACACGTGGTTGGGACCGGCAACGTAGTCTCCCGCCGGTTCGGGCGTGAAATGGCCGAGAAAGACGGCACCGGCATTGCGGATCCGACCGACCCAGTCGAAAGGCGCCTCAACCTGGAGCTCCAGGTGCTCGGGCGCGATCCGGTTGGCCAGCGCCACCGCCGTAGCGATATCCGGCACAATCAGGGCTGCGCCGTAGCGGGCCAGCGACGCCTCGGCGATTTCGCGGCGCGCCAGGCGCGGCAGCTGATCTTTGACGGCAGCCACCACGGCCTTGGCGATTTCGGCCGAATCGGTCAGTAAAACAGCCGAGGCCAAGGGGTCGTGTTCGGCCTGGGAAAGCAGGTCGGCCGCCGCAAAAGCCGGCCGCGCCGAGCGGTCGGCGATCACCAGGATCTCACTGGGCCCGGCGATCATATCGATCCCGACCGTGCCCGCCACGAGCTTTTTGGCCAGGGTGACGTAGACATTGCCCGGCCCGACGATGACCTCCACGGCCGGGATGGTTTCGGTGCCGTAGGCCAGGGCCGCGATGGCCCAGGCGCTGCCGACGCGGTAGACCGCATCGACCCCCGCTTTTTGGGCCGCCACCAGCAGGTGGGGATCGACCGTGCCGTCGCGGGTGGGCGGGGTCGCCATCACCAGCCGCCGAACGCCCGCGATCCGGGCAGGAATGGCGCCCATCAAAACGGAGGAGACCAGCGGGGTTTTGCCTTGCTTGCCGCCCGGCACGTAGATCCCGGCGGCGTCCACCGGGTTGACCAACTGCCCCAGCAGCGTGCCCGGCCGCTGGGTGCGGATCCAGGATTGGCCGACCTGCTGTCGGTGGAAATCCGCAATTTGACGCTCGGCCCGGTCAAGCGCCCGCATGAAGTCCTGGTCCACTTGGCTGCGGGCGGCTGCAATCTCCTGGGGGCTGACCTGGATTTCGGCCGCAGTCAGATCGGGGGCGTCAAAGCGACGGGAGTATTCCACCAGGGCGCTGTCGCCGCGGCGACGAACAGCTTCGATGATCCGGCTGACCGCCTGAAGGTCTTTTTTGCGAATGGCCAAATCGCGGTTGACGATCGCGGCCAGTCGCTTCTCAGCCGCAGCAGAGGGAAAAGAAAATGTTTTCATGGCAGCAGACCTTTTATCGACCGTGGTGATTCCCTGGCGCAACCGCTGCAGGGAGCCAAAGGCGGCTTTTATCGACGAAAACCGCGGAAGATGGATAAGATAACCGGTGGCGCCTGTCAACTCAGTTCGGACGACCGGCGCTGCCGAACATTTTGAACCCATGCTCAAAATTGAGATTGACTTCCGTCAGTCAATCTGAACAAATGGCAGCCCGAACGGCTATCATGGCGCATTCAGGCAATTGCAATTCTACTGGAGGAGATCGATGAAGGCAAACCGAATTTACAATTTCAACCCGGGCCCTGCCGCCCTCCCCCTGCCCGTCCTGGAAGAAATCCAGGCGTCCTTTCTGAATTTCGAGGGCACCGGGATGTCCATTACCGAGATCAGCCACCGCTCCAAGCAGTTTGAGGCGGTGCTCAACGACGCCGTCGACCGCACCCGGCGCCTGCTGCAGTTAGACGATCGTTTCAAGGTGCTGTTCCTGCAGGGCGGGGCCAGTCTGCAGTTCTGCATGATCCCCATGAATTTCCTGCGGGACGGGGAGAACGCCGACTACATCAATACCGGCACCTGGTCCACCAAGGCGATCAAAGAAGCCCGCATTCTAAACAAGCAGGTCCAGGTGGTGGCCTCCTCCGAGAACCGCAACTTCAGCTACATCCCGCGGGAGATCGCGTTCACCCCCGATGCCGCGTATGTCCACATCACGTCCAACAACACCATCAAGGGCACCCAGTGGCCCGCGTTTCCCGATAGCGGCGGGATTCCGCTGGTGGCGGACATGTCCTCGGACATCCTGAGCCGCCGCTTCGACGCGTCAAAATTCGGCATGATCTACGCCGGGGCGCAGAAAAACATCGGACCGGCAGGCGTCTGCATGGTCGTCATCCGCGAGGACATGCTCACCCGGGTTCCCGCGACACTGCCCACGATGCTCTCCTACACGACCTTTGCGGACAAAAATTCGCTTTACAACACGCCGCCGTGCTTTGCAATCTACACCGTCCAGCTGGTGCTCAAATGGATCGAGGACACCATCGGGGGCCTGGCGCCGATGGCGGCCCTCAACCGCCGCAAAGCCGACGTCCTTTACGGGGCCATCGATGCCAGCGAATTTTACCGCGGGACCGCCGACGCGGACAGCCGCTCCCTGATGAACGTCACGTTCCGGCTTCCCAGCGAGGATCTCGAAAAACGCTTTGTGGTGCAGGCCATGGAAAACGGCCTCGGGGGGCTCAAGGGTCACCGCTCCGTCGGCGGCTGCCGCGCATCGATCTACAACCCCACCCCGCTGGCGGCGGTTGAGGCCCTGGCGGACTTCATGCGGGACTTCGAAAAACAGAACGGCTGAGAGCCCCAGAAAAAAACAAACCCACAGCTTGCTTAACGCCACCCTGTGGATTTATTTCTTTCCGTGTCCCTGGGACCTCGACCCTCGCCGCTCAAGACCGGCGGCCGGGATGAGCGGTGTCGCCGGCCAGGTTTCCAGACGGCCTGCCGCCCCGGTGGCGTCAGGCCCTTTTTCTTCAGGGCGGCGCTGAACGACAATCACCGAGATGTCGTCAAAAGGCTGGGCGTCACCGATGTGCGCGAAGAGGTGGGCGCGGAGGTGCTCGACCAGTTCGACGGCCGAGGATATCCGGCCGACCATCAGATCCAGCAGCCGCTGCTTGCCGAACATCTCGCCCCCCGGCGAGTGGGCCTCGGTCACCCCGTCGGTGTAGCCCACCAGAATGTCCCCGGGTGCCAGGGTCGCCTCGCCCTGCTGAAAATCCGCATGCGGCCACATCCCCACCGCGGGCCCGGTGGGCACCAGAAACCGCTTGATGGCACCACCACCGACGATCAGGGGCGGCTCGTGCCCTCCGTTGATGTAGGACAGCTTTCCGGTGGGAATCTCCAGCACTCCGAAAAAGAGGGTGGCAAACATCCCCAGATCCCCGTGATTCTGGGCGATGTAGTCATTGGTGAGACTGACCGCGCGCAGCATCTGGTTCTGGCAGGGATCCGGGGCTTGGCCCGGCAGCGGGGTCCCGGTCGTGGGCAACCCCACGCCCTCCAGTGCGCTCTGACCCGAAAAAATGCGGATCAAGCTGCGGAATAGCGCCATGAACAGGGCGGCCCCAACCCCCTTGTCGCAGACATCGGCAATCACCAGACCGATGCGTTTTCCGGGCAGTTCGAATTCATCATAAAAATCCCCCGCCACCTGGCGGGCCGGCTCGAAAAAGACGGCGATCTCCCACCCGGGCTGTTGCCGCAGACGCCCCGGCAGAAAATTCTGCTGCATCTGGCGCCCCTTTTCCAGCTCCTTGCCCAGGGTCGCCGAATAGGCTTCGACCTGCTGGAGGCTCTCTTTGAGGGCGGCTTCGGCATCCTTGCGTTTTTCAATGGCCTCGGAAATCTGGCGGTACATGCGGTTGAAGGCCGTGATCACCTCGCCCAGTTCATCTTGGCGGTGCACCGTCGCGGCATAAAAAGCAGGCGCCGGCGCATCCCGCACGATGGCCTCGCCGGCCGTGCTCAGATCCCTGCGCAGATTGAGGATCGGGGTAACCACGATGGGGTCCAGCGCCACCCAGGCGCCGACGGTCACAAACAATGAGATGATGATGACCAGCCCGGCGATCCGAAGGATATAGGCATACAGTTCGCGCTGCACCCAGGCCGCATCGTGCCGCAGGACCAGGATGCGTGAGGGCGATAGGCGGTCCAGCGGACAGGCCACGTCATAGCGCCGGGGGTCGCGGTGCTCGATGCCCGAGGGGTTTCCGGTTTTTAACGCCGCCAAGTTCAGTTCGGGGGGCTCCCCGAAACTGCCCACCTTCACCCCGTCGGCCCGGTAAAGGCTGCCCCCCAGGACAAAGGGATGGGTTTGCATCACCATCAGCCTTTCCAGCAGGGCCCCGTCAGCGATTCCGGGGGGGGCGAAGGCCATCACCATCGACACCTTGGCCGCAGAGACCTCCTTCAGCCGGTCGAGCAGTTCCCCTTTGCGTTTGTGCGCCGAGGGCACCAGGATAATGGCCTCGATCAGGATCACGCTGGCGAACACCCAGAAAACGATCCGCCGCGACAATCGCGATGTGGGCAGCTTCAGCAGCGCCTTGAAAAAATAAAAACCGGCCATGGTCACCCGCCTTCAACCTCTGCTCCCGCCAGGGCAAAACCGCGTTCGTAGGTTTGAGCGAAAACCGTTTTATCCGCGCCCGTCAAAACGGCTGAAGGTATGATATGCATGAAAGCGCAAAATAAAAGCGCCGGAAAGCGCCCGCCGCATCGGGGGCGTCCGCCGACCTCTGGAGTGGTGAAAACGGGTCAAGCTCCGCAGGGTTTTTCCGATAATAGCCTTTATGGAAATCTTGGTCGCACCCGCGGACATGAAGGTGTCCGCCAATCCACAACATGTTCTGGCAACCGAGGCGCTGGGGACCGCCGTGGGCCTGGCGGCTTTTGACCCGGTTAGGCGTGCCGGCGGCATCCTTCACTTCCTGCTGCCGGACGCCAGCCTGAGCCGCTCCAGGGCTCAAAAAACGCCCTGTCTGTTTGCCGACACCGGCATCCCGGCGCTGCTCCAGGCGCTCGTGGGCGCCGGGGGGGAGGTCTCACGGCTGCAGGTGACGGTGGCCGGCGGCGCCGGCGGTCTCGATCAGAAGGGGCCCTTCGATATCGGCCAGCGCAACCTGCTGGCCCTGCGCAGGATCCTGCAGGCCAACCAGATCCCCATTCATCATGAAGTCGTCGGAGGCCAATTCTACCGTTCCTTGCGGCTGGACCTCCACAGCGGCCGGATCCGCATCGCGATTCCGGGCCACGGGGAGATGACCCTATGATATCGGTTCAAAAACTGGTTCAGGCGATCGACCAACTGAAACCCCTGCCACAGGTTGTCAGCCACCTGGTGAAAATTGCCGATGACCCGCAGGCCTCGATGCGCGACATTGCCGATATCATCACCCACGATCCCCTCATCACCGCCGACCTGCTCAGGATTTGCAACTCGGCTTATTTCGGAATGCCCCGCAAAATCGAGTCGGTCCAGGAGGCCATCACCTTGCTGGGCCTCGAAAAAGTCGTCAATCTGGTGTTGATCAAGTGCTGCCGCGCCAATCTCGGCCGGGCTCAGCGTGGCTACGGCCACCAGGAGGGCGAACTGTGGCGTCACGCGGTATCCACCGCGCTGATCTCGGGTGATCTGGCCGAAAGGCTGGCGGCGGAGGCCAGGCCCCGCATTTTCACGGGCGCACTGCTCAAGGATATCGGCAAGGTGATATTGGACCGCTTTGTGGCGGAGGCCTTTGGCATGATCGACAACCTGGTCCAGACCCAGGGGATGAGCTTTAAAACCGCCGAAAAAAAGGTCATCGGCGTCGATCACGCCGAGTTGGGGGCCATCGTGGCCAAAAAATGGCGGTTCAGCGACAAGCTGGTGGCCATCATCCAGCACCACCATCTGGATTGTCCGGCAGCGCGCGATGACCTGGAAACCAACCTGGTCTACCTGGGCGATACGGTGGGCATGATGCTGGGTTTGGGCGGCGGGTCGGACGGTCTGGCCTACCACTTCTACGGCGACACCCTCAAACGGCTGAAGATCTCGAGCCAGGACATTCAGGAAATCATCATGCGATTCAGCGAGCACCAGTCAAAAATCGAGATCCTGCTTGAAATGGCCTGATCCGCGAAAGGCCGGCAGGGGAGGCACGGCCGGCCGGAGCCGCCCAGGCGCGGGCGTCTCGACAGCGTCATTCTTGATCGGCCGCAGCGATTTCGCGGCGCAGGGCAACGCAGAAATGTCTTACGCCGCCATCATTTTTGGAGCGCCAGGGCGGCCTCCATCAAGGCTTCGGCAAAGGTCGGATGCCCGTGCACGGTGCGCGCAATGTCCTCGGCTGCGGCACCCAGCTCCAGCGCCAGCACGGCCTCGGCGATCACGTCCGAGGCACGCGGCCCGATGATATGCACCCCCAGAATGCGATCGGTCTTTTCGTGGGCAATCAATTTCACCAGCCCCTCGGTTTCACCCATGCAGCGCGCGCGCCCGCTGCCGACGAAGGGGTAGGTCCCGATGCGGTGGGGGATGCCGCGCTCCTTGACCTGCTCCTGGGTAAGCCCCACCGCGGCGACCTCGGGCGAGGTGTAGACGATCGCAGGAATGGCGTCGTAGTTGACCTCGCTGGAGCGGCCGGCAATGATTTCGGCGGCGGCCCTTCCCTCGGCTGAAGCCTTGTGGGCCAACATGGGCCCCGCTATCAGATCGCCAATGGCGTAGACGCTCGGCACCCTGGTGCGATAGGCCGCATCCACCAACACCCGGCCGGTCTTGGGATCGGTCTCAACCCCCACCTCGTCCAGTCCCAGGCCGCGTGTCAGGGGCCGGCGGCCGACGGCCACCAGCAGCCGGTCGCAGGTGATGGTTTCGGCCTTGTCCCCGGCTTCGAGGCTGACCCGCACCGTCTTGCCTTTGACCAGGGCCTCGGTCACCCGGGTGCCCAGGCGAAAGGCAAAACCCTGCCGGGTGAGCACCTGTTTGAGTTTGCGGCCGATCTGACCGTCGAGCCCGGCGGCGATCTGCGGCAACATTTCAATGACGGTGACCTTGGCGCCCAGCCGCTGCCAGACCGACCCCAACTCCAACCCGATGTAACCGCCGCCGACGATCACGAGGTGCTTGGGAACGGCATCGAATGCCAGCGCCTCGGTGGAGCTGACCACCCGCTCACGGTCGAACGCCAAGCCCGGGACGGTCATCGGCTCGCTGCCGGTGGCCAGCAGGATCGCCCCGGCCGCCAGGGTCTGCTGCTTGCCGCCGTCGGCGGGCGCCACCGTCACCTGGTCCGGTCCGCTCAGCCGGGCTTCCCCCTGCACAATCTGGATTTTGTGGTTTTGCAGCAGCTTTTGCACACTCTCGGTCAACTCCGCAACGACCTTGTCTTTGCGGGCCATCATGGCGCCAAGGTCCAGCCCCACCCGTCCGGTCTGGACGCCATGGTCGGCCAGCTTGTCTTTGGCCAGATGGTAGAACTCACTGCTGTCCAGCAGGGCCTTGCTGGGAATGCAGCCCACATTCAGGCAGACCCCTCCCAGGCGCGGGTTTTTTTCGACACAGGCCACCGTCAAACCCAAGCGGGCCGCATGCACGGCCGCCACGTACCCCCCGGGGCCGCTGCCGACCACCACCAGGTCAAGCCGATTCTTGTCTGCCATGGCTATATCTCCATCATGATGCGTTCCGGGTTTTCAAGACATTCCTTGATTCGCTTGAGGCAGCCGACAGCCCCTTTGCCATCGACGACGCGGTGGTCATAGCTCAAGGCGACGTACATCATGGGTCGGATAACGATCTGATCGTCCACCACCACCGGGCGCTTTTCAATTTTGTGCATCCCCAGAATGCCGCTCTGGGGCGTGTTGAGAATCGGGGTGCTGAGCAGCGAACCGTAAACGCCGCCGTTGCTAATGGTAAAGGTGCCGCCCTCCAGATCGGCCAGTTCCAGGCGGTTTTCACGGATCTTGACGACGTAATCGACGATGGCCTGCTCGATTTCAGCAAACCCCAGCCGCTCGACGTGGCGAATCACCGGCACCACCAGCCCGCGCTCAGAGCCGACGGCGATGCCGAGGTGGCAATAGTCGTGGTAGAGGATGTCACGGCCGTCGATGTAAGCGTTGATTTCGGGATGGGCTTTCAGGGCGTCCACCGCTGCCTTGACGAAAAAGGACATAAACCCCAGCCCGACGCCGAACTTTTTCTGAAAATCGTCCTTGTAGCGTGTGCGCAGCGCCATCGCCCGGCTCATGTCGATCTCGTTGAAAGTGGTCAGCATCGCCGTATTCTGCTTGGCTTCGAGCAGGCGCGCGGCAATCCGCTGGCGAATGGGGCTCATGGGCTTGCGCCGGGTCAGGGCGCCTTCTGCAGCCGGTTGCGCCGCCTCCCCGCGGTCAGCGGCCGCGGCGGGGGGCGCTGCGGAAGGTGGGGCGGCTTCGGCGGCCTCCAGGAAAAGCAGCACATCCCCCTTGGTGATGCGCCCCCCGGGACCGGTGCCGGAGACCTGGGTGATATCGACTTTTTTCTCGGCCACCAGACGTCGCACCGAAGGCGGCAGGGTATCCGGCGCCGCTGCCTCGGGGCTACCGGTCTTTTCCTGCGGGGGCGGCGCAGCGGCTTTAGCCGCCGCCTGGTCGGCCGCAGGCGGGGCTTCGGCGGGCGCTTTGGCCTCCGGCGGCGACGGTTTTTCAGCTGCCGGGGCAGAGGCCGCGGCCGTGTCGATGGTGCCGACGACGGCCCCGATGGCGACGGTTTCGCCCTCTTTTACGCCGATGGCGAGCACACCCTCGGCTTCGGCAACCACCTCCAGGGTCACCTTGTCGGTTTCCAGCACGAACAGGACCTCGTCCTTCTGGACCTGCTCACCATCCTGCTTGAACCACTGGGCCAGTACGGCTTCTTTTACCGATTCGCCGACGCTGGGCACTTTGATCTCTAACTTCATGGCGACTCCTGTGGTTGGGTGGTGAAAAATGGGGGTGCGCCCCGCGCAAAGGGGCCGCGGGCCGACGCTCATCCAGGCGGCTTCAGCTATCGCTGGAACGTTTGCTCACCGTAGCCGGCCCCACGGCGCTGCTGACGATGGCGGCCTGGTCGCGCCGATAGATATGGGGGTAGCCGGTGGCGGGGCTGGCGGCCGCATCCCGCCCGATATAGCGCAGCTCGCCGCCGAGCGCGGCTTCCAGCCGCGGCCGGACGAAACTCCAAGCGCCCATGTTGGCCGGCTCCTCCTGGACCCAGCACCATTCCTTGCAGCGCCTGTACTTTTTGATCAGCGCCGCCAGCTGCGTCTCGGGGTAGGGGTAGAGCTGTTCCAGGCGGACCAGGGCGATGTCGGTTTTTTTCAGATCCCGGCGCCGCTGGGACAGTTCATAGTAGAGTTTGCCGCTGCAAAAAAGGGTTTTGCGGGGGGCCTTGGGGTTCTCCGGGTCCTCCAGCACCTCCTGGAAGCCGCCGCTGCTCAACTCGCCCAGACTCGAAACCGCCAGCGGGTGCCGCAGCAGACTCTTGGGGGTCATGACCACCAGGGGTTTGCGAACCGACCGCAGGGCCTGCCGGCGCAGCAGGTGAAAGTACTGGGCCGGCGTGGTGGCATTGCAAACCTGGAGATTGTCACCCGCGCACAATTGCAGAAAACGCTCCAGCCGCGCGCTGGAGTGCTCCGGGCCGAGCCCTTCGAGCCCATGGGGCAGCAGCAGGACCAGCCCGCTTAGGCGCTGCCATTTGGCCTCGCCGCTGGCGATATAGAGATCGATCACCGACTGGGCATTGTTGGCAAAATCACCGAACTGGGCTTCCCAGAGGACCAGGCCTTGGGGCCGGGCGATGGCATAGCCGTATTCGAAGCCCAGCACCCCGGTTTCGGAGAGCATGCTGTCGAAGGCCTCGAAGCGCGCCTGATCCGCGCCGAGGTGCTCGAGGGGCACATAATGCTCTCCGTTCCGGACATCCACCAGGGAACAGTGGCGCTGGCTGAACGTGCCGCGCCGGCTGTCTTGGCCGCTGAGACGCACCGGGTGCCCCTGAACCACAAGGGAAGCGAAAGACAGGCTTTCGGCGTTGGCCCAGTCGATCCCGGCGCCGTTTACCACGGACTCCAGCCGCTTTCGCAGCAGGCGCTCCAGCTTGGGATTGATGCTAAAGCCATCCGGGAGCGCTTGCAGCTGCCGGGCCAGATGCTGCAGCGTTTTACGGGCAACCCCGGTTTTGAAAGGCGCGTGGTCGTAGCGTCCGTGAAACCCTTTCCAGTTTTCGTAAAAGCGCTGCTCGGGCAGCGCGCAGGACTGCTGGTGGGCGGCCTCGTAGGCCTCCTCGAGTTCGCGGTTGATCTCGGTTTCAAAGCGGGTCAGGACCTCGGCCGCCACCCCACCCTCCTCCTGCAGCTGGCCGGCATAGAGTTGATAGAGCGGCGGTCTCTCGCGGATGCGGTCGTACATCTGCGGCTGGGTGAAATAGGGCTCGTCGCCTTCGTTGTGGCCGTAACGGCGAAAACAGACCACGTCCACGACCACATCCTTGGCAAAGGTGCGCCGGTAGTCGCAGGCCAGGCGCGCGACATGCACCAGGGCCTCGGGGTTCTCGCCGTGAACGTGGAAAACCGGCACCATCAGCATCTTGGCGATGTCGGTGGAATAGCGGGTGGAGCGGGCGTCTTCGGGCAGCGTCGTATACCCGATCTGGTTGTTGATCACCAGATGGACCGTCCCGCCGGTGCGGTAGCCTTCAAGCTGGGAGAGGTTGAGGGTCTCCATGACAACACCCTGGCCGGCAAAGGCCGAATCCCCGTGAACCAGCACCGGCATCACCCGGGCGCCGGCATCCTCTCCGACCAGGTCCTGCCGGGCGCGCGCGAAGCCTTCCACCACGGGGTTGACCGACTCCAGGTGGCTGGGGTTGTTGATCAGCACCATTCGAAGGGACGCGCCGGCGGCGGCTTCGAGATCGGCCAGGTAGCCGTTGTGGTATTTCACGTCGCCGGCGCCGACAATTTCATCGGGGCTGTAGCAGTTCTCGAACTCGTTGAAGATCTCGAAGTAGGGTTTGCCCAGGATGTGCGCCTGAATGTTCAGGCGCCCGCGGTGGGCGGTGCCCAGGATGATTTCGCGGCAACCGCCGTCAACCGCCCGAGCCACAAGGCTGTCGAAGAACGGGATGACGCCCTCGGCGCCCTCCAGCGAAAACCGGGTTTGTCCCAGGTACTTCTTGTGCAGAAACGCCTCGAAAAGCCCAGCCTGGAAGAGTTTGCGGAGCACCCCGAGCCGGGTGTCGGTCGAGAGCTGCGGGCGGTTGCGGATGGGCTCCATGCGCTCCTGCAGCCACTGGCGCTCTCCGGGGTCCTGAAGGTGCATGTACTCCACGCCGATGGAGCGGCAGTAGGTCGCGCGCAGCGCCTGGAGGATCTCCCGCAGGGGCGCTTGTTGGTCATCCCCGCCAAAGCGGCGGTTGAAAAAGGGCGTGTCCAGGTCGGCGGCGGAAAGCGCGAAGGCCTCAAGGCTGAGCAGCGGGTGGTCGGTGGGACAGGCCACGAGGGGATCCAGACAGGCCAGCAGGTGGCCGAGATCGCGATAGGCATATATCAGGGCATCCACCCGGCTTTGCTTGCGCACCTGGTCTTCGCTGCAGGTTCCCGCGCCGGGCCCCGCAGGGCCAATCCGGACCATCCCCAGCTCAAAGCCTTCGAAGAAAAACCGCCAATCCGCCGCGACGGCATTCGGGTCCTTGCGCCAGAGGGTATAGTGCTGATCGATGACATCGAGATTCAATGTTCCGGACAGAGCCATGCGAATAACACCTCCCTGAATTAAAATTATGGTTGGCGCCACCGGCCGTTTCAGACGCTTTCAGCCGCCGCCAGCCGGCCGAACCAGTCCACCACGAGCTCGGCAATCCGGCGGCGGTGGGCCTCCTGGCTGAACATGTGGTCGGCCCCGGGAATAACCGCCAGCCGGGCGCCACGCGGGTTGAGCTCGCGCGCCCGGTAAGCTTCGGCCACCGGTACGATTTCGTCCTGATCACCGTGCACCACCAGCAGCGGGACCTGCAACCCGGCGACGGCGGCCGGCAGATCGTACCGGTCGGCATCCCCGAAAAAGCCATCGGTCAACTCCAGGGTGCGGCCCCGGCTGACAAAGGTCACCCGGCCCTTGGCCTCGAGCTCGGCGCGCAGACCCCCCGAACGTCGGGCACCGCGGCCGCGGTCAGCATGGCCACCACGGCCCCCATGCTGTGGCCGA
>JAWOJK010000193.1:0-16371 GCA_046481705.1 Desulfobacterales bacterium
AGCAGGAAGTCGGGGCTCCCCCAGAGGACGTCACCGAGGAACTGCTCGATGGCGCGGCCGAGCATGGGGCCGCGCCAGATGACCGGCTCGTTGTCGGGGAGGAAGAAGCCCATGGACACGACCTTCACGCCGTGCGCCTCAGGCGGAACCAGCTTCCCCTCGTGCGCCTCGGGGGGCACGGCGGGCAGGCCCATCATCAGCGGTATGGTGGGCCCGTACACATCGGCGTCGATGAGCGCCACCGCGTGACCCTGGGCGGCAAGCGCCACCGCGAGGTTGACGGCCACCGTGGACTTGCCGACGCCGCCCTTGCCGCTGGCGACGGCGATCGTGCGGGTCAATGTATAGAAATCCGGCCAGGCCGCCGGCGGGATCCGGCGGTGTATCGGACAGGGACATGCCGGGGCGCCCGCATCCCGCTTTTGTTTTCAGTTATTTGAAATTATAGAGAAAAAATGATTGCTGGCTTTTTTTGGGTTTTGTGGCATGCAAATTGATCCAGCAGATGTATGGGAACGGGTCAGATGCCCATGTACCGTTTCCTTGCATGATCCCCGATATCCGCTGTCTGGGTCGGGGGCGGCAACCGGGCAGCGGGCGCCGCCGCTGTGGCCCAGGTTTACCTTTCAAGCGGGAGCAACTCATTGAGGCCCTGCAGCGAAAATATCCAAAAGACCTTGCGCTTGGTCGACGAGATGCTCCGTCTGGCCGATCAGGGCGACGCGGATCGTGAAGACATCGGGTGTGGCGTGCTTTACGGGGTTTTGCGCGATACGGCCTTCAAGTTGAAAAAACTGGCCGAAGAGGAGCGTAAAGTTCATATCCTGAAAGGGTGGTGGAACCCGGGCAAGGATTGGGGTTGATTTATGCTGCGGATTTGCACTAAACTATGTCCAAATTCAAATCAATTAAATTATCGCGGAGTCGAGTTTTGAAATCCATCAAAGGAACCCAGACCGAGAAAAACCTGTTAACCGCTTTTGCCGGGGAGTCCCAGGCCCGCAATCGCTACACTTATTTTGCTTCCAAGGCCCGCAAAGAAGGCTACGTCCAGATTGCGGAGATCTTCAGCGAAACCGCCGATCAGGAGAAAGCGCACGCCAAGCGCTTCTTCAAATTCCTCGAAGGCGGTGAGGCCCAAGTCGTCGGCGTCTTTCCGGCCGGCGTGATCGGCACGACCTTGGAGAACCTGAATGCCGCGGCCGATGGGGAGCAGCACGAGCATTCCGATATGTATCCCGGCTTTGCCACCGTGGCCCGTAACGAGGGGTTCGAGGCAGTCGCCAAGGTGTTGGACTTCGTTTCCGTCGCCGAAAAGCACCACGAAAAGCGCTACCGCGCGCTGGCCGCCAATATCGCCGCCGGGCGGGTGTTCAAGCGGGACCAGGCGGTGCTCTGGCACTGCCGCAATTGCGGTTATCTGCACGAGGGGCTCGAAGCCCCGGAGATGTGTGCGGCCTGCGCTCATCCCCAGGCCCATTTTGAAATCTACTGCGAGAACTACTAACCCCGGGCCCCAACGGGGTGCGGGGGCCCAGAGGCCCTCACCCTTAACCCTACACCCCTTCCGCTGAACGGCCCTGCAGTTCCAGGCGACGGCGCGCACCCCGACAGGTGTCAGCGCAACCCAAGCCGGGCAGTTTCGGCGGACCACTGAAAGGAGCAGAAAATGGCAGAGCGGCTGGAAATCTACAAATGCGAAGCATGTGGCAACATCATCGAGGTTGTGCACGGCGGCAAGGGTGAACTGGTTTGCTGCGGCGCCCCCATGAAGCTGATGGAGGCAGGGGTTGTTGATGCCGCCAGGGAGAAGCATGTGCCCGTGATCGAGAAAGTCACCGGCGGCGTCAAGGTCAAGGTCGGCAGCGTCGCCCATCCAATGGAGGCCAAGCATTGGATCGAGTTTATCGAGATTATCGCCGAGGGCAAGGTCTATCGCCAGTATCTCAACCCCGGCGATGCCCCCGAAGCCACTTTCAATGTCACGGCCGACAAGATTACGGCCCGCGAGTACTGCAACCTGCACGGCCTTTGGAAGGCTTAGGATTCTGCCGGCGGGGCGTTGCCGAGAATGGCGCACCCCGTCTACCGGGCCCCGCGGCGGGCAAAAAGCGATTTTACGCAATCAGCTGGCCAACCCCCGCTGGCCGCCGCAATCCCTTCCGAAGCCAACGCTCACAGGGAGGTGGTTTATGAACAGCTGGAAATGTGAAAACTGCGGTTATACCTTCGAGGCTGAAAAACCGCCGGAGAAATGCCCGGCGTGCAAGGAAAAGTGCCAGTTCCTCGACAATACCTGTTACACGCCCGATTGTCAGTATGAAGGCGTGGACAAGCGCATCGGCAAAAAGTGACCGGTGCGCGCACCCTCTGATGTCTAAGGATCAACCATGGCCAGTGTACTCGTTGTGTGCGCTACCCGGAGCGGTGAAACCTTAAGGATCGGTGAATTGATCGCCGAAGGCATTCGCATCAGCGGCCACCAGGCCACGGTCGTCAATGCCGGCGAGATTGCGACCGAAGCCGACCTGCAGGGCTTTGACGCCTACGTCTTTGGTTCGGCGACCTACCACGGGGATATGCTTCAGGCAATGAAAACCCTGCTGTTTCTGGCCCAGAAAACCGGTCTGGAGGGCAAAGTCGGCGGCGCCTTCGGCGCTTTCGGCTGGAGCGGGGAGGCCCCCGACCGGATCTACGACACCCTGCGGCACATCTGCAAAATGGATCTGGTTTCCGGCCCCTTGCGTCTCAAGGCCAGCAGCCTGCAGGGCGGCATTCGGATGGCGCAGGAGTACGGCCGCGTGATCGCCCAGAAACTGGCAAGCGCGTGAAGTCCGAACCCCACGGCGTGATTGCCATCCCTCAGCGGTGCCCGCCGAATGCCGCGCATTGCACGAGAGCTGCGCTGTCCCTCGATTCCGGCCGCATAACGCAACCGCGGCCATTATTAGGTCGACACTAAAAAGAAGGAGTGGAGGATTTCCCATGAGCGAAAAACAGACCACACCCCAGCATTGCCCCGGATTCGCCAGCTTCAAGAACCTCAAATCCTTTAGCTGCAAATGCCCGTCCTGTGGGGCTGAAAAAGAAATTTTCTCGGATGAGTTCGACCGCGTCCACAAGTGCGCCAAGTGTGGTGAGGAGATCGATTTCACCCAGTGCACGCTAAGCGGCGAAGCCGGCAGCCCGGCGCCGCGCTGAGCGGGTCGGACCCCAGGGTCCGTGCCATGAAAAAACGACCCCGGGCCGCCGCGCCCGGGGCGATCGATTGATCCCCCGATTCCAGGCCGAAACGGCCGGCAGGCGGATAGAGGTGTGGTCCGTCCTTATTTTGACTGCAAAGCTGACGACCCCGCGGAAAGGAGGCGATCATGGAAAACCCTCTGGATAGCCTGGAGCCGCAGGGCGGAATACCCCGCATCGGTGACCCGGCCCCGAATTTTGAGGCCGAATCCACCTTCGGCAACATTCAGTTGGCCGATTTCAGGGGATCCTGGGTGGTGTTCTTCTCCCACCCGGCCGACTTCACGCCGGTATGCACAACCGAGTTTCTTGCCTTTGCGCGGCGCCACCCGGATTTCAGGAAATGCAACACCGAACTGTTGGGGCTGAGCATCGACAGTATCTTTGCGCACCTCAGTTGGGTTCGCAACATCGAGGAAAAGTTCGGGTGCAGGATCCCGTTTCCCGTCGTTGCCGATATCGATCGGCGGGTGGCCGTAAGTTACGGTATGATCATGCCCGGCGAGAGCAAAACCGAAACGTCGCGCTGTGTGTTTGTTATCGATCCCAACGCTGTGATCCGCGCGTTGATTTACTACCCCATGACCACGGGACGCAACGTCGAGGAGATTCTGCGGCTGGTCACCGCCCTGCAGACATCAGACGCCCACATGGTGGCGACCCCCGCCAATTGGCAGCCGGGAGACCCGGTGATCATACCGCCCCCCAGGACCCAGGAAGCGGCGGCGGAGCGCCTGTTGGAGAGTTATGACTGCAAGGACTGGTATTTCTGCCAGAAAAAGCTGTAAACTGAAATTATGGCCTGTATCGACGCCGACGGCAACCTGACCCGCACCGCGGAGCTGATTCTTCTGGCCTTGCGCGCGCCTGCGGCGGCGGAGGCCGTGGCCGCGGGAACCGACCTGCCGCTCTTTCGGGTGCGCGCCGCCATGCGCGAACTCGAGCGCGCCGGTCTGCTGGCCGCCCGCGGCGACCCGCTCTACCAGATCACCACCCGGGGCATTCGGAAACTCGAGGGCTGAGCTTTTGCCGGCCTGTCGGTTATGACAGCAGCCCCCGTATCCGGTATATCGCTGGGCTGTGTGGAATGGGCCGGCTTGTGCGGCACGAAAGGATGGCCCCCGTGGGAATTAAGAGCAAAACCCTGGCGCTGTTGTGTCTGGTCATTTTACTGGCCTCAGTTCTGGCGCTGGCCGACGGCCAGCAACGCGGGGCCGATGATATGGTTCTGGAAGGCGGTAAAAGCGGGTGGGTACCCTTTCCGCACCACCGCCATCAGGATGCCCTGGGCGACTGTATGGGCTGCCACACGCTTTTTCCCCAGAAAGCCGGGAGTATCGAGGTCCTCAAGGCCGAGGGCAAGTTGCGCAAAAAGGCCGTGATGAACAGCTGCAGCAAGTGTCACCGCAATCTCGCCACAGCCGGCCGGCCCAGCGGGCCCACGAGCTGCAAAGCATGTCACAGCCGGAAAGAGGGATAATCGTATGCGTGTATTGGGACTTCAGGGTAGCCCCCGTAAAAACGGCAACAATGACTACCTGCTCCAGCGGTTCATGGAGGCCGCCGCGCATCACGGCGCCCTCACACGGACGCTGTGGGTGGACCGCATGGATATCCGACCCTGCAAGGAGTTCACCACCTGTGAAAAAAAAGGCTTCTGTCCCATCGATGACGCCATGAAACAGGAGGTTTACGCCCTGATCCGGGAGGCGGATGTGATCGTGGCGGCCACCCCCATTTTTTTCTACAACATGACGGCGCAGCTCAAGGCCCTGGTGGACCGCTGCCAGACCCTCTGGTCGCGCAAGTACATGCTCAAACTCAAAGACCCCGGGTGTCGCATCCGCCAGGGGTATGTGCTCTCAACCGCCGCCAGCAAAGGCAAAAATCTTTTCGAAGGGCTGCATCTGACGGCCCACTATTTCTATGACGCGGTGGATGCCCGCTACGCCGGCAGCCTGACCTACCGCGAGATCGAAGGCAAGGGAGAGATGGCCGCGCACCCCACCGTCGCAGCGGATGTGGCCGCTGCGGTTGCCGCGCTTCTGAAACCCATCGAGGGGCGGCGACGGGTGCTCTTCGCCTGCCGCGAAAATGCCTGCCGCAGTCAGATGGCCGCTGGGTTTGCCCAGTACCTCGCCGGCGACAAACTCGAAGTGCTTTACGGCGGCAGCAGTCCGGCCGCAGCGGTCAACCCGCTGATGGTCGAAGCGATGGCGGAAAAGGGCATCGATATGTACTTTCGGCGCACCCGGTCGATCGATGACGCCTTGGCCGAGGGGCCCCCGGGGGTGGTCGTGACCATGGGCTGCGAGGATAACTGTCCGTTTACCCCCGGCGCTGAGCGTGTCGAATGGCAGCTGCCCGATCCCGCGGGTGCGCCGCTGGAAACCATGCGCCAGGTCCGAGACGAAATTGAGCGCCGGGTGGGCGAACTCGTCGCCCGCCTCACCTGACCTGCCGGGGACCTCCGGCCCCGCTGGCGGTAAACCCCGAAACAGCATCACCCCTAACAAGTCAAAGGAGGAAGGTATGGAAAAGTGGGTCTGCACGATCTGCGGTTATGTTTACGATCCCGCCCAGGGCGATCCCGACAACGGCGTGGCGGCCGGCACCAAATGGGATGATGTGCCCGATAGCTGGGAGTGCCCGGTCTGTGGTGCCGCCAAGGGGGATTTCGAGAAAGAGGCCTGATCGCAACCCCTGCCCGGTTTCAAAACCTTTGAAAAGCACCCAAGGCGCCTTATCTTATCTGGGTATCCCTTTGGTGGTGCAAAGCGGCGCCTGGCCGACAGCGGCTGCCGCTGCGCCACCCGGGTAGCCAGGGGCTGAAGTGCTTTTTTGAAGGCAAGGCTGAACCGATGCCCCTGTGGGCCGTCGAAACTGCGGCGGCCAGACAGGGGCATCGTTTATTGGGGGTGGCGCTGTATCACGCGCCCGATTGCGTCCGGCTCATTTTCTTCGGGGCCGGGGCTGCCCGCTGACACGCAAACATTCAAAGCGAAAGGACCCAGGATGAAACCCGTCGAGATTGCCCCAGGGATTTACGACGTCGGTGTCAATGACTGGAACATCCGCGAATTCCACGGTTACTCGACGCCATTTGGATCCAGCTACAATGCCTTTCTGATCGTCGATGAAAAGATCGCTCTGGTGGATACCGTCAAGGTCGAATTTGTCGATCGTCTGCTGGAGAATATCGCGCGGATCGTGCCGCCCCAAAAAATCGATTATGTGATCAGCAACCACACCGAAATGGACCATTCCGGCGGTCTGCCGCGCGTCATGCAGGCTGTCGGTCCGCACACCCCGCTTTACTGCTCCAAGCTGGGGCTGAAAAACCTGGGGCGCCATTTCAAGGACCGCTGGGCCTATCATGCCGTTGAAGACGGCGAAACCCTCAGCCTCGGCCGGCGCACCCTGACCTTCATCGAAACCCGCATGCTGCACTGGCCGGACAGCATGTTCACCTATTTGGCGGAGGAGCAGATCCTGTTCTCCAGCGACGCCTTTGGGCAGCACTATGCCGGGCAGGAAAAGTTCGATGATGTCATCGGGGACGCCATCATGCCCCACGCCAAAAAATATTTTGCCAACATTCTGATGCTCTATGCCCCCCAGGTCCTCAAACTGGTGGAGAAACTCCAGGCGCTGGGGCTGGAGTTCGCTATGATCTGCCCCGACCACGGCATCATCTGGCGCCGGGACCCGGGCAGGATCATTGCCGCTTACCTCCGTTGGGCGCGGCAGACGCCCAAGAAAAAAGCGCTGGTGGTCTATGACAGCATGTGGCACAGCACCGAAAAAATGGCCGATGCCATCGCGGCCGGCATCGGCGCCGAGGGGGTTTTGGCACGCCCCCTGATTCTCAGCAAGTGGCACCGCAGCGACATCATGACCGAGGTGCTGGACGCCAAGGCCATCGTCCTGGGATCGCCCACCCTCAACAACGGGCTTTTTCCCACCCTCAGCAGTTTTATCACCTACCTGAAGGGCTTCCGCCCGCAGCACAAGATCGGGGCCGCGTTCGGTTCTTTCGGCTGGAGCGGTGAGGCGCTCAAACTGCTCAACCAGCACCTCGAGGAGATGAATTTTGAGCTGGTCGACCCTGGCCTGAAGATCCAGTACGTGCCGGACCACGCTGCCCTGGCACAGTGTTTTGAATTCGGCCGCCGCATCGGGCAGGCGGTCAACCAGAGCGTTCAACCCTGAGGCCTCTGGCAGGGCCCGTTTCCGCAGCCGGCGACGCCGCCGGCGGCAGAAAGAGACGACACGATCCATGCAAAGACCGGTGGTGGAACTCAGCGAGTGTATCCTGTGTGAGCTGTGCGCCGAGGTGTGCCCGACCGTATTCCGGCTCAACAGCCTGGGCTATATCGAGGTCCTGGACCTCGCGTGCTACCCGCAGGAGGAAGTCGACGAGGTCATCAAGCACTGTCCGGCCGACTGTATTTACTGGGAAGAGGACTGATGCGGGGGGCTCGGCCGATAAATCGTCCCCTCGCATCGGCCCTGATCCCCTTTTAAACGGCTTGCGCCGGGAGGCGAGCATGCAACCATCCAGGCCGCCGGGCGGCCGGCAGTTGAAAAACCAGGTGCGCGCGCTTTTGGTGGGCCAGGACTTTGCCGCTGGCCTCGCGGCGCTGCAGCAGATGTCGCCCCGGCGGGTGGTGAACCCGCTTTTTTCCTTTTTTTACAGCGGCGACCTGCTGCTCCGCTGGCGTGCGGTGTCCGCCATGGGGGCCGTGGTGGCGGCTCTGGCGGCCGACGAGATGGAATCCGCGCGGGTGGTCATGCGGCGGCTGCTCTGGAATCTCAATGACGAATCCGGTGGCATCGGCTGGGGTTCCCCGGAGGCCATGGGGGAGATCACGGCCCGCAGCGCCCCGTTGGCGCGTGAGTTTGCGCCCCTGCTGGTCTCCTATGTTCGCCCTGACGGCAATTTCTTAGAGCACCCGATCCTGCAGCGCGGCGTGCTCTGGGGCCTCGGGCGCTTGGTTCATGCCCGCCCGCACGTGGTCCCGGGCGCCTCGGGTTTCCTCCTGCCTTTCCTGGGCGCTGCAGACCCGTTTCACCGCGGACTCGCCGCCTGGGCAGCCGCGGCGCTGCCCCAGGGCCTGACCCGCGAGGCCTTGATGGAGCTGCTGGACGACCCGGCCGTATTTTTGCTCTACCGCGAACCGCACTTGACGGAAGTGGTGGTAGGGGTGGTTGCGCGTGCAGCCCTGGACGCGGCCCGCCGGGGGCCACTGGGCGTGCCCCCAGACCGGACAAATGCCCGAGGTTAATATGAAATGGACCCCTGAGGCGGATGCCGCGCTGAAAAATGTGCCCTTTTTCGTTCGTAAAAAGGTCCGCGCGCGGGTTGAACAGGAGGCCCGCCAAGCCGGCCTTGCAATGGTCGACCTGGCCACCGTGACCCTCGCCCAGCAGCGTTTCCTCAGCGGCCAGGCCTCGGAGATCAAGGGCTTTCAGCTGGACGCCTGCTTCGGCCCGCGGGGCTGCCCGAACCGCACCCAGCCGGTGGACGGTCTCCTCCCCCGTATCACGGCGCTGCTGGAGCAAGCCGACCTGTTGACCTTTCTGAAGCGCCACGTCGAGGGGCCGCTGAAGTTTCACCACGAATTCCGCATCAGTCTGGCCGAGTGCCCCAATGCCTGTTCCCAGCCCCAGATCAAGGACATCGGGATTATCGGTGCCTGCACGCCGCGGCTGGCGGCAGCAGACTGTTCGCACTGCGAAGCGTGCGTGGCGGTTTGTCGCGAGAGCGCCGTGGCAACCTGCGATGACCGGCTGCTGCCGGTCATCGACCACAGCCGCTGCGTGGCCTGCGGTCAATGCCTGGCGGTCTGTCCCAGCGGGACCTTGGCGGCGGACCAGCAGGGGTTTCGGGTGCAGTTGGGCGGCAAACTGGGCCGTCACCCCCGTCTGGGTAGAGAGCTGCCCGGGATTTTCTGCGCCGACGAGGTGCTGGCGATCGTGGCGGCCTGTCTGGCGTTCTACAAGCAAAACAGCCGAAACGGGCGGCGTTTTGCGGAATTGCTCGACGCCGCCGCCTTCGAACGCCTTGCAGCGCGTTTCGCTCAAAACCACTCTGTGCCGGGGCCCTGAGCCACGCGGTGGCGCCCGGTTTCGTTCGTTCTCCCCCCAAAGTTCAAATCCCGTCGGGTGTCGCCGGCTTGCGACAGGCCGCCGTAACCCGCCGCCGGGGCGTGCCGCCCATCGGATTCAGGGAAGTTTTTTATTGGATCCCCCAAAGAGAATCTGGTAATGTGGCCCCGCCGTGGTCAAGGCCTGCTTTTTGTCTATCAACCAACCGTCAGAACAGGGGAAAAGATGAAAGTTCTCATCAGCGACAACTTAGGTGAAGCCGGAATTCAGCTGTTTCGTGAAGAGGAGGGTATCGCGGTCGATGTCAATGTCGGGCTGACCCCCGATGCCCTCAGGGAGATTATCGGCGGCTATGATGCCCTGGTCATCCGCAGCGCCACCAAGGTGACCGAGGAACTGCTGGCGGCCGCCACGCGTTTGAAGGTCGTCGGTCGGGCCGGAATCGGGCTCGACAACGTGGACATCCCCGCGGCGACCAAACGCGGTATCGTGGTGATGAACACCCCCACCGGAAATGTCGTGACCACGGCCGAGCACGCCATCGCCATGATGCTCTCCCTCTCGCGCAATATCCCCCAGGCAACGGCCTCCCTGCGCGAGGGGCGCTGGGAGAAAAAGAAGCTTCAGGGCCGCGAGATCTTCAACAAGGTGCTGGGGGTGATCGGGTTTGGCAAGATCGGTTCGATCGTGGCGGATCGCGGTCGGGGGCTGAAAATGCGCGTGATTGTCCACGATCCCTTCGTGACCCCGGAGCAGATTGAAAAAGCCGGCTTCGAGAGCGTGACCCTGGCGCAACTCTACCATCGGTCCGACTACATCACGGTGCACGTACCCAAGCTCAAGGACACGGTCGGGATGATCGACCGCGGGGCCTTCGCCCAGATGAAAGACGGCGTGATGCTCATCAACTGCGCCCGAGGCGGGATCGTCAGGGAAGCGGATCTGATCGAGGCCCTTAACTCCGGAAAAGTGGCCGGGGCCTCATTGGATGTGTTCGAGACCGAACCGCCGGGTGTCTGCCCCCTGTTTGACACCGACCGGGTGATCTGCACCCCGCACCTGGGCGCTTCCACCCAGGAGGCCCAGACCAATGTGGCCGTCGATGTGGCCCGCCAGATTATTGCCTACCTCAAGTACGGGACGATTCAAAACGCGGTCAACGTTCCCTCGGTCACCGGCGATCTGCTGACCAAACTGACCCCCTTTCTGACGTTGGGCGAGCGCATGGGGGCCCTCCAGGCCCAGCTGGTCAAGGGGCCCTTCAAGGAGATCACGGTGTCCTACAACGGCGATTTCATGGGGCTGGATCTCTCGCCGGTGACCACCGCGATCCTCAAGGGGGTCCTGGCGCATGCGGTCAAGGATGACGTCAATTTCATCAACGCCCCGATCCTGGCCAAGGAAAGAGGCATCCGGGTGACCGAAACCAGCAGTGCCGATTCCGAGGACTACATCAACCTGGTGACGGTCCACGCCGTTTCCACCGAGATGGAGAGCACCGTGGCCGGCACCATTTTCGGAAAGAAGGACCCGCGGGTGGTCAAGGTCAACAACTTCCGGTTGGAGCTGATCCCCAGCGGTCATCTGGCCATCATCAACAATTACGACAAACCCGGCGCCATCGGCAGCATCGGCGTGAAGCTGGGCGAGCACGGGATCAATATCGGCCGCATGCAGGTGGGGCAGGAGGAAAACGGCGATCAGCGCAACATTATTTTTCTGCAGACCGATACGCCGATCCCCCCCTCCGTGGTGGAGGAGCTCAAAGCCCTGCCGCTGGTCACCCGGGTGACCCCGCTGGAGCTGTGACGGCAGCCGCCGGCCGGGCGCGGTGCTGCTTCCAAAGCAAAGGATGCACGATCAAGAACAGGAGTGACGTATGACGGAAGACAAAAAAGGTTTCAGCATAAAGGATCGCAGGCTTTTTTCCGAAGAAAAGCCCGCTGGTGAGGCACCCGATACCGAGGCAAGCGATACCGAGGCAAGCGACACCGAGGCAAGCGACACCGAGGCAAGCGATGCCGGCCAAAAGGGCGAACCCCAAGCGCCGCCGCAAAAGCCGCCGCGGGAGGCGGAGCAGGCCGCCATGCAGCTGCCCGAAGTCAACTTTTCAACGTTTATCTTTTCGCTCAATTCCGCGACGCTGGTCCACCTGGGCATCATCGGGGATCCGGCCAGCGGCCAGAAAGCCAAGAATCTGCCGCTGGCCAAACAGACCATCGATATCCTCGGGTTGCTGGAAAGCAAGACCCGGGGCAACCTCTCCAGTGACGAAGAGGCCATGCTCAGGAGTATTCTCTACGATCTGAGAATGATCTACATCCGGGAAAAAGGGTAGGGGGCCGGCGGCGGCCTCGCCTTGGCACACGAGGCAGTGCCGTCGGATCGACACCGCTGGACGATACGCCACCGAGATCAGTGCCTCGAATGAAAGGACACTTCCATGAAATCCGATCCCCACGCGACGGTTCACGCGTTGCGCCCCCCCCTCTGGCTGCCGGTACTGTTGATCGGTCTTGTAACGGCCGTCCTGCTGCCAGGGCGCATGGCCGAGGCCCGGACATCGGCCAAAGCCGGTTTTGCGGTGCCTCAGAGCTTCAGCGAATTGGCCGCTCAGGTCAGCCCCTCGGTCGTCAACATCCGTACCGTCAAGGTATCCAAGGACGGCGGGCGGGTTTTTCGCCATTTTTTCCGGGGCCCCCAGGCACCCGGCGACCCCGACGATCCGTTCCAGGATTTTTTTGATAAATTTTTCGAACAGGACCAGCAGCGGGAGTTTCGCCAGCGCAGCCTGGGATCGGGTTTCATCATCGACAAGAGCGGGTTCGTGGTCACCAACAACCACGTCGTCGAAGATGCCGATGAGATCCGGGTGATCCTCAAAAACGGCAAGGAATTTGATGCCGCAATCGTCGGTCGGGACGCCAACACCGACCTGGCGCTGATCAAAATCAAGTCCGAGAAGGACCTGCCGATCCTGCAGCTGGGAAGCTCGGCGGGTCTCGAGGTCGGCCAGTGGGTCATGGCTATCGGCAGCCCCTTCGGTTTGGAGCACACCGTGACGGCGGGCATCGTCAGCGCCAAGGGGCGGGTGATCGGTTCCGGGCCCTACGATGACTTTATCCAAACGGATGCATCGATTAATCCCGGCAACAGCGGCGGCCCGCTGATCAACCTGCAGGGTGAGGTGGTTGGCATCAACACGGCCATCATCGCCGGCGGCCAGGGCATCGGCTTTGCCATTCCGATCGACTTGGCGCGCGGCGTCATCGACCAGCTGAAGCAGGCCGGAGAGGTGACCCGCGGCTGGTTGGGGGTGGCCATCCAGAACCTCAGCGAGGAATTGGCTGAATATTACGGGGCCGGCGACCGCAAGGGGGTCCTGGTGACCGAGGTGTTCCCCGGGGACCCGGCGGACAAGGCCGGAATCCAGGCCGGTGACATCATTCTGACGGTGGAAGGCCAGCAGGTTGCGGCCAGCCGCGATCTCACCCGCCTGATCGCCGATCTGTCCGTAGGGCAGACGGTCGGTGTCAAGGTTTTACGCGAAGGGCGCGAGAAATCCTTGCGGGTAAAAATCGCCCGGCGCGAGGAGGGTAAACTTGCCGTCCGTGAGAAAGGGGCGCCTCAGGAGGAGGGCGCCGCCGATGAACTCGGCATTCGGGTCGGGGAGATTGCACCCGAAATTGCCCGCCAATTCAACCTCGAAAATCCCCAGGGCGTCGTGGTCATGGGCGTTGAAAGCGGCAGCCAGGGGGAGGCGGCCGGTGTTCGGATGGGGGACATCATCAAGGAGATCAATCACCAAACGGTCGACACCCTCGCGGACTATAACCGGATCATCGCAGAAAGCGCCAAGGGACAGACGCTCCAGTTTTTCATCATGCGTCCGGCATCGGGTTTCGTCGTCATCAAGATCACCCGCTGACAGGGCTAGGCGCACCCATGCATTTCTCATCCGACCTGCCGGAGCCCCTCGAACTGTGGGCGCCGGCCAAGATCAACCTTTTCCTGGCGGTAACCGGCAGGCGTGCCGACGGGTACCACGACCTGATTACCCTGATGTGCGCCATCAGCCTCTATGACCGGCTCACCCTGCGCTTTGGCGGCCGCGGCATCCAGGTGTTCTGCGATCACCCCGCGGTGCCTGAAGACGACAACAACCTCGTGCATCGTGCGGCCAGCCGCTTTTTTGACCGCCTGGGGGGCCCCCGCGGGGTGGCCGTGCGGATTGACAAGCAGATCCCCGTGGCGGCCGGACTGGGCGGCGGCAGCAGCGATGCGGCCGCCGTTCTCGGGGGGCTCAACCGGGTTTTCGGGCGGCCGTTTGCGCCCGAGATACTGCAGCGCATGGCGTTGGCCGTGGGCGCCGATGTGCCCTTCTTTCTGAGGGGCAAACCGGCCCTGGCCACCGGTATCGGCGAGCGCCTGGAACCGGTGGCCGATCTGGCCCCTTACCATGTCCTGACGGTCTGCCCCGACCTAAAGGTTTCAACGGCCGAGGTCTACAAAAATCTGAATTTGGGATTGACAAAATGTGAAAAAAAACTTAAACAACTTCACTTAAAAACCGAGCGATTTGACGCGCTTTACTTTCTCTGCAATGATCTGGAAACTGTTACGATCCGTAATTTTCCGCAGATAAATGAGATAAAAGAAGCGCTTCTCGGTCTCGGCGCGGCAGGTGCCCTGATGTCGGGCAGCGGGCCTGCGGTTTTCGGCCTTTTTGCCGATGCGGCGGGTGCCGGCAAGGCTCTGGGTCGCCTTTCAGGGCGTCGGGAATGGCACGTTCATCTGGCAGAGATGCTTCTCTGACGTTGGCTATTCGTCCGGTCCGTTCGGCCCGACCCGCTTTGTCCGCCTGAGTTCAGGCTGCCGGCAGGGATGCGCAAAAAGCGGATCGGACGAAAATTTTTTTTTGGGGCGTCGTCAAGTGGTAAGACACAGGATTTTGGTTCCTGCACTCGGAGGTTCGAATCCTCCCGCCCCAGCCACTATCCATATCGCGTCGCTGGACAGCGCAGAAACGGTAATTGCATGAACGAGTTTGCGATTTTTTCGGGGAACTCCAATCCCGGACTGACCCGGAAAATTACCGATTATCTTGGAAAACCCCCCTGCAGCGGTAAAGTCAAAACCTTCAGTGACGGTGAGATTCAGATCGAAATTCACGAAAATATCCGTGCCAAAGACGTTTTCATCATTCAGTCCACGTGCTCGCCGGTTAACCACAATCTGGTGGAATTGCTGCTGATGATCGATGCGGTCAAACGCGCCTCGGCGCGGCGCATCACAGCGGTAATACCCTACTTCGGGTATGCCCGACAGGACAAGAAGGTCGCCCCCCGGGTGCCCATCAGCGCAAAACTCGTTGCCGACATGCTGACCGTCGCCGGCGCCAACCGGGTGATCACCATGGACCTGCATGCGGGGCAGATCCAGGGGTTTTTCTCCATTCCGGTGGACAACCTTTTCGCCGCCAAAGTGCTCATCAAATACATCCGCGAAACCTTCGCGGGCGAGCTGATGATCGTCTCCCCGGATGCCGGTGGCGCGGAGCGTGCCCGGGCCTTTGCCAAGCGCCTCAACGCCGGCCTGGCGATCGTCGACAAACGCCGCGATGCTCCCAACCAGGCCACTGCCATGGCGGTCATCGGAGAGGTGAAAGGCAAGGTGACGATCATCCTGGACGACATGGTCGATACGGCTGGAACGCTCACCGAGGCAACCAGCGCGCTGATCGATCACGGGGCCCGGGAGGTTCACGCCTGCTGCTCCCACCCGGTTCTTTCCGGACCGGCTGTCGAGCGCATCCGCAACTCCAGCCTCAAACAGCTGGTCGTGACCGATACCATCCCCCTGACCCAGGAGGCCGAGGCCACCGGCAAGTTCAAGGTGCTGACCATTGCCGAGTTGGTCGGCGAGGCCATTATCCGCAGCCACCGGGGGGATTCCGTGACCTCTCTTTTTGTTTAGCTTGTAAACATTTCGTGTCTGAAGGAGGAATTTTTTTTGGAAATATTCGATTTTAAAGCTAGTATCCGGACCCACAAGGGCAATGGAGCGGCCCGCGTGCTGCGGGCGGGAGGCCGGGTTCCGGCTGTTCTTTACGGTCCGAAAACCGAACCGGTCAACTTGTCGGTTGATACCAAAGACCTGGAAACCGTCCTCAAACATGGGGCCGCCGGCCAGCTGCTGCTGAATCTGATTGTCGAAAACGGCGAAACCTTCAATCGCTCCGCCATGATCAAAGAGGTTCAGCGCAAACCGCTGTCACGTGAATTTCTTCATGTCGATTTTTACGAAATCGATATGCACCGCAAGATCGTCGTGCCGATCCCGGTGGTCACGACCGGAAAGTGTAAAGGGGTCGAGGCCGGTGGGATGCTCCAGATCATTCGCCGCGAGTTGGAGGTGCTGTGTCTGCCCACCCAGATCCCGGCCACGATCGACATCGATATCACCGATTTGGGCATGGGGGAGTCCATCCACGTTGAGGATATTCCGCTGACCGGCGACCTTGAAGTGCCTCACGACGTCAACTTCACCGTCGTCACCGTTCTCAGCCCCAAGGCAGCCGAAGGGCAAGAGGCGCTAGAAGGTGAGGAAGAGATCGCAGCGTCTGCCGGCGAAGAAGGGCTAGCTGCCGGGGCCGAGGCGTGATCTCGGCTGGCGCGGGTTAGATGCGCATGACGTTTTGGAGGGCCTTGGTGCCCCGAAAGGGCCTGAACCCGAGCCACCTGGTGGTCGGGCTTGGCAACCCGGGGCCGGAATATGCCGGCACCCGCCACAATGCGGGTTTCCGGGTTCTGGAGCGGCTGGCCGAAGATTTTGCGATCCCGTTGGCGCAAGAGAGATGCCAAGCGCTTTTCGGCTCGGGGTGCATCCGCGGGATTGCGGTGGTTCTGGCCAAGCCCATGGCCTTCATGAATCGCAGCGGGCCGCCGGTCAAGGGGCTGATCGATTTTCTGGGGATATCGAGCGAGCGGACCGTCGTCATTCACGATGATCTAGACC
>JAWOJK010000019.1:0-8038 GCA_046481705.1 Desulfobacterales bacterium
GGTGCTGCCCACCAGTTCACGGAACGTCTGACGATCGATGATGCTCATGCGGTCCCGCAGCATTTCCGAGGTTGCCAGGGAAGATATCAGGCTCTGCAGATCGCTGTTTTCGATCATCGAGATCCAGACATAGGGGATTTTGAACCGTTCGCGGATTTCGGTGAGCAGGACCTCGAAAAGATCACGGAACTTCAGGATGGAAAGGATAGCGGTTTCGACTGCCGCAAATTTACGGGCGATTTCCTCGTTTTCCTGGAGCCGGTTTAAAAGGGAGTTGAGGTCGATATCTTTCATGTCGGAATATGGGAGAGGCGGCAGCCGATCCGGTTTTCAGCAGTCCAGGTTTTGAATGAAGGGGACCATTTTGGCCAACACCGCCTCGCGCGCCTGGAAGTGGGGGATGTGCCCGCAGTCGGGCAGCAGGTCCACCACCGCGGGGCCGGAAACGCCGGCGGCAATTCGTCGCACCTGATCGGCGGTGGCATATTCATCTTCTCGCCCCTGAAGGATCAACAGCGGGCAGGTCACCCGGGGCAGATAGGCCTCGATGTTCCACGGTTGGAAGTCCGCCGCCAGCCAGGTGTCGGCCCAGCGACGAAAAACGCACTCGGTATTGTCCCCATGGTAGAAGGCCAGGCGGGTCTTCAGGTCGGTGCTTTGATAGGACGCCACCGATCGGCGAATCCCCGCCAGGGTGATGTTCTCCACGAATACGTGGGCTGCCTCGGTGACGGCGGCGCAGACCCGGCTGCCCTGCAGGGCCGCCGCCAGCAGGGCGATGGAGCCGCCGTCGCTGTGTCCCACCAGAACGGCACGGGGGATGCCGCAGGCATCCAGCACTTCCGGCAGAAAAATGCCGGCCTCCTGAACCAGGTAATCATAGGGCCAGCGTCCGCAAAGCTTGTCGGATCCCCCATAACCGCGGCGGTCGTAGACCAGCCCGGCCCTGCCGGTCAAAGCGCACAGGCGCTCGGGAAAATCCCGCCACATTTCGATGCACCCCAACCCCTCGTGGAGAAAGACCAGCGGGGCTTTGGGGTTTTGGGGGGCGGGGGTGAGGTGTTGGATGCGAATCCGCCAGCCGGCGGCCTGAATATGGCGACACGGAAGGTCCACGGTGTTTCCCCATTGCGCGTTTGTGTCTGATAGGATTGTAACTTATTATAATCTATAATGATAGTCAAGATGCAGCCCTCCGCCGGAAGCGGCGCTGAGCGGCCGCTTGGCAAGGAGAGGCGCTATCATGTCCACGACGGTGTTGCAGCCGGCGGGCGGGCCCATGGAACCGGCCGGGCTTTATATCCATGTCCCCTTTTGCCTGCGGAAATGCGCCTACTGCGACTTCTACTCGGTTATCGACCTTTCCCGGCTTGGAGAGTATCTGGGTGCTCTTCGTCAGGAGATGGCCCAGGCACCGGCCCGCGGGCTGGCCTTTGACTCCCTGTACATCGGTGGCGGGACGCCATCGCTGCTTTCGCCCAGGGACGTGGCAGCGCTGCTGGCGGCCGCCCAAGCCGGGTTTCGCTGGCGGGCCGAAGTGGAGATCACGCTCGAGGCCAACCCCTGCACCCTGACGCCCGAACGGCTGGCCGGTTTTCGGCAGGCGGGAGTCAACCGGCTTCAGATCGGTGTTCAGTCCTTCCAGCCGCCCCTCCTGGAATGGCTCGGTCGGCTGCATTCCGCAGAGGCGGCGCGTCAGGCCGTCCAGTGGGCAAGGGCTGCGGGGTTCGACAACATCGGGCTGGATCTCATTTACGGTATCCCCGGCCAGTCTTGCGAAAGCTGGCGCGCGGACCTCGCGCAGGCCGCAGCCCTGGGGGCCGCACATATTTCCTGTTACATGCTGAGCTTTGAACCCGGCACCCTCCTGGACCGGCACCGTCGTGAAGGCAAAATTCAGCCGGCATCCGCGGAAGCGGTGAGCCGTCTTTACGAAGTCACGGTCGCCTTTCTGGCGGCCAATGGCTACGTCCAATACGAGATTTCTAACTTTGCGCGTTCTGAGAAGGGCAACGAACAGCGTTGGCGCTCTCGGCATAATCAGAAATACTGGTCCGGCGCGCCCTACATTGGCCTGGGGCCGGCCGCCCATTCGTTCGTCGGTCGCCGGCGATACTGGAACCATCGCAGCCTCAGACGCTATCTGGGGGACTTGGCGGCGGGGCGGCAGCCCGTGGCCGGCCAGGAGACCCTGAATCGTCTTCAGCGGCAAATCGAGGCGATTTACACCGGTCTGCGCACCACCGCGGGGATCGATGTGGCGGGCTACAACCAGGCCTTTGCGCCTCCGTTTGAAAAACACTTCGATGCGCTTTTAAACCGGCTCGGGCAGGCCGGTCTGGCAGTCGTTACCCCGCAAGGCTGCACCCTGACCCCGCGCGGGATGTTGCTGCTGGACAGCATTGCGGACCAGTTCGTTTCCCGCTTGTGACCCCCCCCTCTGCTGGGGGCTGCTCGGCGTGCCGCTGGCCGTCCCTGAAGTCTCGGCCCAGCAAAAAAGGGCAGCCGCGCGCAAGCAGTCGCCCTTTCGTGGCCGCCGCTGGCCGCCGGGGTCAGGTGGACAGGGTTTTGATTAGAACCCCAAGGTAAAAGCGGGCGTGGCTGATCGGGGCCGCCATGTTGGCGCGGTGGTTGGCCAGGATGCCGTCCAGCTTGCTGTCGGTGATGATCCAGGGGTTGATTTGGGTGGCATGGTGGCACCATTCGATCGCGTGGTGCAGGATTTCAGTGGCGCGGCGGGCCTCCAGGGTTTTGAGGTACTCTTCGTGAATCGCTTCCAGCATGACGCCCATGGCGCTGGCCACCCCTTTGGCGTAGAAAAAGTAGTTGTCGGCGTCGAAAAAGCTCACCGGGTCGCCGCCCTTCTCCTCAAATTTAGCAAGATTTTCATCACAGCTGCCCAACAGGTCCTCAAAGGCCGCCAGCAGCGGGATCAGGTTGTCGGTGCGGGTGTAGAAGGTGGCCTTGCCTTTTTCCAGCTTTGCCTTGTAGCTGCGCAGATCGTCCAAGGCCTCATTGTATTTGGACTCCGGTGAGGGAAGCCAGTAATCTTCCGCCTTGATCATCAGCCAGTTCATGGCGTTTTCAAGATCCGGGTCAAAGGCGGCGGTGGTGCCCGTACGGGAGATGCGATCCGTAAGGGTTGTGACCGCCCGGCGGGTGACTTCCAGGACCCCGAGCTGAAAATTGTTGACGTTGTCGGTGAAGTTCAGGATGTCGTTGGGCCGCCAGCCCCAGAAGCGCTCGTTGAGTTCATAGTTCAGGGGGGCGATGATCGCGTCTACAAACAAGACCCCGGGGACCAGGTCGCGTTCTTGCGCCGCAGCGCCCAACCCGTGGGGGGCCGCTTTGGCGGGCGCGCTCTCGGAAACTGCCGGGGATTTTGCCGTTTCGCGGGGGGCTGTGGGCGGGGGGGAGGGCGTTTCAGGGGCGGTCACGATTTTTTCTTCGGGCGCCGCCGGCGGGCGGGGTGTTTCATGGCTGCCGGCAACTTCTCCTGGCGTGCGGATCAAAGCGGCTGCGGGTTCATGCCCGGCCGAATCGCCGCGGCTGTCGCCATCAGTCGCTGTTTCGGTGCCGGTGGGGGAGGACGGGGCCTCGAATGATCCCAGAATCGTTCCGATCAACCACAAAACCACCCCCAGAAAGAGGATTCCCAAAAAAATCCGTTTGGCAGCGAAGCTTTTGAATGGATCCATTTTTACCCCTCAGCGTGGCCCTAAAGACCCAAAATGGCTCTGCAAAATAACGAGTTAACCCCTCCTCAGCTTGCGGATGTCGCCGATTCGAATCGTAACGTTTTTGGTGTCGAAATATTCAATTAAAGGTATCACATATTTACGTGAGGCGCCAGTCATATCCTTGAACTGCGGGGTCGAGATTTCGCCTGCTTGGTTGAGAAAGATCACCAGTCTTTCCTTCAACCGTTCGAGGTTGCGGGTGTGGAAATACAGGTCTTCCTTGACCTTGACCAGGCTGCCTTCATCCACCAGCAGGGTGAGGACTTCCCGGGCCTGGGCCGGCGCGACCGCCAGGTTCTGGGCAATCTCCTTGAAATAGGGGGGCTGAAGATCGCTTTCCAGGTAGATATCGAGCAGTTTGTGGCGGACATCGGCCTGATCGATCCCCAAGGAAACCGTGTGGCCCGCCAGTCGGACGGTTTCCTCGGCCTGGGCGATTTCATTGTCGCGCAGCATCTGGTTGAGCAGCAGGGTGAAAAGCTTGGGGCTCAGGCGGGGGAATTTGGATTTGAGCTCCTCTTTGGGCATCCCGGCCTTGAGCGGGTTTTTCTGGTGGTAGCGCTCTAAGTTCCCCAGGGCCTCGGACTTCAGCTTCTCATAGGTCGCCTGATGGATGAAGAGCCGGTTCTCCTTGTCCACCTGGATCACGGCGCGTGAGGAAAGCTGGGCCTGCAAAAGGGTGTTGAGTTGCCTGTCGGGGAGGTTGATCATGAGCTTGAGGTCGGTAAAGGAGACCCCTTCATACCCGGCGGCCTCGATCAGGTATGCCAGAACCTCTGCGGGGTCGGCGCTCATCATGCGGCGAAGGCCTTCGATCACTTCGGGCCGCAAGCGCTTGTGCTTGTGGGGGATCGGGTTGACGATGCGACCCCCACCGATGGTGCGCACGGGGGAATAGCTGCGAACCACGTAGCGGTCGTCCCGCACCCCGGTCACCGGTTCGTCCAGGCGCAGCTGCGCCACGGTATCCTCTCCGGGGGCCAGCTCGTCCCGGTCCAGCAGCACGAGGTTGCCCAGGACTTCGCTTGTGCCGGCGTGAAAACGTACCCGCGTTCTGGATTTCAACCGCTTTTCGTTGCTCTCCAGAAAATGCAGCGCCACGTCCAGCATATAGGTGGGTTTCAGGGCGCCCGGGGTGGAGACCATGTCACCGCGGTTTACCGCGGCTCTGTCCAGGCCCTGAAAGTTGATCGCGGTGCGCATTCCGGCGCGGGCCTCGTTGACGCTCGCGTTGTGGACCTGGATGCCGCGGACCTTGGAGGTGATCATCGAGGGGTAGATCATGATGGTTTCGCCCACCCCCACATTTCCCGAAACCAGCGTGCCGGTGATGACGGTGCCGAAGCCTTTCATGCTGAAGACCCGGTCTGCCGGCAGTCTGAAAAGGCCGGTGGACGGCCGGTCGGGCACCGTCGCGGCGATTTCGTCGAGGGTCTTGATGAACTCCGGCAGCCCTTTGCCCGAAATCGATGAAACCGGCGCCACCGGGGCGCCTTCCAGAAAGGTGCCCTCGGCGAATTCCATGATGTCCTCCTGGGCAAGCTCCAGCCACTCCGCGTCGACCATGTCGATCTTGGTCAGGGCGATAAAGCCGTGGCGAATGCCCAGAAGCGTGCAGATCTCCATGTGTTCGCGGGTCTGGGGCATCACCCCCTCGTCGGCGGCAATCACCATCACCACGATGTCAATACCGGTGGCGCCGGCCACCATGTTCTTGATGAACTTTTCGTGCCCCGGCACATCGACGATGCCCACGTGCTGGCCGCTGGGAAGGTCAAGCGCTGCGAACCCCAGCTCGATGGTGATGCCCCGCAGTTTTTCCTCTTTGAGGCGGTCGGTGTCGGTTCCGGTAAGCGCTTTTATCAGGCTGGTTTTACCGTGATCGATGTGTCCCGCGGTTCCCAGGATAATCTGTTTCAATGCGAACGCTCCCCTCTGTGGTGGGTGGTTCCGGAAAAAGCCCCGCTTTGGGATGCTGTGGCGGTCAGGTTTGGATGGACGCGCAAAAAATATTTTCTCGGGGCTGGTGCCAGATAAAATTCGGTTTTAGGGGCTGCCGCCCCCGTGGGATGAGGTGCGCCGGTTATAAACCGCAGCCATCGCGGGATAAGACCCAACGCGGGGGGTGGGTTTTGGCGCAGCCATCACATTTTGGGGGGCCGGCTTCGCAGGTAATCCAGGAAATAGGCCATCCCCAGGAAAAAGAGCCCCAGACCGATGGTAAACGGCAACCGGAAGTCGGGGTAAAACGTGCGCGCCAGTACCACCGCCAAAACCGCGCTCATGATCACTCGCAGCAGAAAACCATAAAATTTGTTCATGGAGGAAATCCATTCCGGGGTTTGTAGCGGGTCAAAAGCCAGACGGTTTAAAAAAAACACCCAGGCCACGCACCGCCCGGCGGCCCGGCTTTTTCGAGGAAACCGCATCCATAGGGTTGTTTGGCGCCAAAGCGGAAATCTGATAACCGCTGCACAATTGGCTTCCGGTGGATGACAAGGCCAGGCGGCCTGGGGCCGTCGAAGCGGTCGGCCGACGGTATATCCGGCTCAAATTGTTTGAAAAAAGGGTGATGCATCAAGAGGTTCGAATATTATACGAGAGACTGGCCACCGTCAATAGGCTTGGTGGGCGATTGCGCAGCGGTTTTTTAAAAAACATCGATCCCCAACAATTTCCTTGAAAAGTGCCGAAAGATTTGGTAAGAAAGCTTGTTATTCATGGTGGGTGTAGCTCAGTTGGCAGAGCCCCAGGTTGTGGCCCTGGTTGTCGTGGGTTCAAGTCCCATCACTCACCCCATCTCAACACCTGTGGGGCCCTTGCGGCAACCGCCGCGTTAGTGGTTCCCTGCCTGATGCGCCCGTAGCTCAGCTGGATAGAGCGCCGGACTTCGAATCCGTAGGCCGGGGGTTCGAATCCCTCCGGGCGTACCAATCAAATCAAGGGGTTACGGTGATTGCGCTGTAGTCCCTTTTTTTGTTGTGTGAGACTTTATCCGACTTCTATGGAACAAGATCGACCATCGGCTCTTCTTCTGCATCACCCACAACGGGAGGGCCAAACCGCATGTCAACCATGAAGTGATCGTCAACCTCATTCCCCTGACAACCGCCCGTAGAGGGTTGATTGTGAAATCTTAGCTTGACACCAACAAGTACTTCAAAGTAATGAAAGCTACGGATAAGCAATTGCGACAGGCCAATATCGTCGAGGATCAATTTCGTGGTGAATGGGACGGTGCGATCCAACAGCCAAACCGTTCTTGAAACGTAAATATGATTTCAGATCCTTAATCGACGCCGCAGCGACTTCGATGTGCAACGCAACTTCCAAATTGGACTTTTACGCCGCCATCAAACTTGCAGGCGTTCTTTCCATTACCGGGCTCTGCCCATTCGAGAAGGAGGAGAACCATGTGTAGACGGCTATTTTCTGTTTCGCTGATTGTGACAATCATGGGGTTGCTCGCAGCCTGTGCCACCGCACCCACGATGACCACGGAACCCTATCAGGCAGTGCAGCTGGACAGTTCGGCTTTCGTCTCCAGTGTCGATACCTTTGTAATCGTGCTGGATGCATCTTCCTCGATGGCCGAAACGTACCAGGGCAGCCATAAAATCACCCTTGCCAAGAAGGTCGTTTCCGGCATCAATGAAACCCTGCCCCCGATCGATGCCAAGGCGGCCCTGGTGGCCTTTGGTTCAGGCGAGTGCCTGGACAAACAGCACGCCCTGGCCCTTTTTGGCCCGGCGTCGTACAACCGCAGCGAGATGGCCGTAGGCTTGGATTCCCTCAAATGTGTCGGCGGGACCAGCCCGATGTATGACGGCACTGAGTTGGCCGGCCAGAAAGCGCAGGAGAGCTTGGGGCAGGTGGCCCTGCTGGTGGTCAGCGATGGTGAGGACATCAACCAAGACGCCGTTATCAGCTCTGTCCAAAGCCTGAAAGACGCCATGGGCGAGCGCCTTTGCATCTACACGGTTCAGGTGGGCGACGATTCCAAGGGCGCCAAACTGATGAAAAGTATCGCTGATGTCGGCGGTTGCGGTTTCGCCGTCAATGCCGATGAGATTTCCGACCCCACCGCCATGGCCGATTTCGTCACCAAGGTCTTTCTGGCGCCCGCACCGGTCATTGCGGCCGGCCCGCTGGATTCCGACGGCGACGGTGTTCCCGATGACATCGATCAATGCCCCGACACGCCGAAGGGTGCCACGGTCAACGAAGTGGGCTGCTGGATAATGGGTGATGATACCGTTCTGTTCGACTTCGACAGTGCCGTGATCAAGGACACCACC
>JAWOJK010000206.1:0-4288 GCA_046481705.1 Desulfobacterales bacterium
GCCCTTCTTCCCGGTCGGTGAGCGTTTTTTCCGCGGCCCGCGACAGCTCGGCGTCATGATCATGACTGTGGGAGAAAACCCGGAAATGCACGACCCGGGCCGGAATGTAGCGGTAGAGATCGTGCAGGGGTTCCGGCGAGGTCATCCCGGTCATGGGGTTATAGATGTTCACGCGCTTCTCCGTCTGGGCCATGGGGTTAAGCGGGCGCGGGTCCTGGGTGGCCAGATCGACGCGAAAGTCCAATTTTTTCAAAGAACCGGGAAGATATTTGCAAAGCTGCCGCTCATAGTCGCCCGCCGTGGAAAAGTGCATACCGCGCTGAAGCTGGTCCACCGATATCTCCGTAGAAAAGGACATTTTCCATTTGACCTGCCGGTTGTAGAGCTTTTCCCACTCCCGCCCGAGTTTCTTCCTCTTATGATCCGGGCTGGCGGGCCACTGCCGCACCTCGTGAAACAGGCGCCACTCATCGCATGCCAGATACTCGTCGAGATGGTCGAGGGGGTTTCGCGGCAGGATCAGATTCAGCGTATCCTGAAAGATTTCCTGTAGATGCAGATCGAGTGCCCGCGTCGTCCGGTGAAAATAGACATTGGTGTAGAGGTTCAGGCGGGCGTTGAGAAACCGGTTGAGGGCCGAGACGCCGGCCTGATGGAGCGTCAGGCCGTTTGACGTAAAAAAACTGTAAAACCGCAGCCGGGCGATATCCACCATATCGAGAGAAAATCCCGTCATATAGGCGTCCCGCTGGACATAATCGAGGTTGTCAACCGTATAGATACCGGAGAAAAGCTGCCGCAGAAGCTGCAGCCATCGGGGCTGGGCATCCTGCTGTTTTCCCGGCATGCGGATCAGATAGGCGATCCGGCGCGGGTCCAGGGATTCTCCGGAGACAAAGGGGCCGGTCGGACTTCTCTGAATCCGGGCGATGATGCGCCCCAGTTTCTGGCGGATGATCTGCTGGCCGAGAATCTCATGGGTCAGTTGATACTGATGCAAAAAATGGTCGTCGAAGAAATGACCGTACGGCCCGTGCCCGACGTCGTGCAGGAGCGCCGGTGGGGGTCAACGTCTACGTGGTCAGCAGCGTGGCCGACGGGGTGCCCCTGGAGACGATCTTCAAGGGCGTTCTGCCGCTCTTGGCAGCCCTGGTGGTGGCAACCCTGCTGTTGATCCCGTTTCCCCAGATGGCTCTTTTCCTGCCGGGCTTGATGCGTTAGACGGGGTCGCCCAGCCCAATCCTGACGGTTCCGCAAAAAGTCCAATTTCTGCGTTGCGCTGCATCTCGAAGTCGCTGCGGCGTACAATAGTACGCCTCACTCCTCGAGATTTGCGCGCCTTGAACTTGAACTTTTTTCGAAACCGTCTGGTTTTTGGCCTTTTATCTGTTTCATCAATTCTCAAAGTGCAGCCGGGGTTTTATGTCCCATCGTCCCGGGCCGAGCATCGCAGCAGCCGGCGATAAAGGCCCTGTGGCTGTTTGAGCGTAAGCGAGTTCCACAGGGCCCGCCGGCTGCGAGAAGCGCAGGGCAGCCCGAAGGGCCCCGGGGCGCGGGCGGTTTCTTTTGGTTCGTTTTCTTTTCCGGAAAAGAAAATGAACAAAGAAAACCGGGAGATGTAAAGCCAGGCATATTCCCGGGATACCCGTCAGAGCCCCTTTCCGTAAAACCACCGCACGGCGAGGTGAAAACGCCTTTAACGCCGCAATCCTGGCTACAGGCTGGAAAGCCGGCCATCGTCCAGGATCCGAATCCCCTTGGCCTGGATCGCCGCGATGGCCCGATCCAGGTCGTCGAAGCGGAAGATCAGGATGGCGTTGTCGGAGTTTTTTTCCACAAAGCCGTAAACATATTCCACGTTGAGCCCTGCCTGTTCGATAATCCGCAGCAACCGCCCCAGTTCGCCGGGCCGGTCGGGGATTTCGACCGCCAGCACCTCGGTCAGGCGCACGGCAAACCCCAAGTCCTTGAGCACCTGGCGGGCCTTGGCGGTGTCGTTGACAATCAGCCGCAAGACCCCGAAGTCGGTGGTGTCCGCCAGGGACATGGCCCGGATGTTGACCCCGATATCCCCCAGGGTGCTGGCGATATCGGCCAGCCGGCCGGCCCGATTCTCCAGAAAAACAGAAAGCTGCGTGATCTTCATTTCCCCCCCCGTCCCTTGTGGTTGGCGTGGGCATCGTCGATGCCCTGCCGGCGGGGCCGGCGGCCGCCGCAAAATGGGTCGCTCCAGATATCAACAGGGTGCCGACGGGGCCCCTAAAGGGGATAGGGTGCGGCCATCAGCCCGGCGGTCTCGGCCAGGCCCAACATGAGGTTCATGTTCTGGACCGCCTGGCCGGCAGCCCCCTTGACGAGATTGTCGATTGCGCCCATCAGGATCAGCCGGCGGTTGTGGGCATCCAGGCGAAACCCGATGTCGCAGAAATTGGTGCCCCTGACGTTGCGGGTATCCGGCAGGCGGCTGTCGTCCAGCAGACGGACAAACGGGCGACCGGCATAGAAGGCCTCGAGGCAGGCCCGAATCTCGCCCGCCTGGACCCCCTCCCGGGGCTGGGCGTAAATCGTGGACAGCATGCCGCGGCTCATGGGCAGCAGGTGCGGCACAAAGGTCAGATGGACGGGCTGGGCCGCCGCCCGGCCGAGGACCTCGTCCATTTCGGGGTTGTGGCGGTGCACGGCCACCTTGTAGGCTTTGAAGGATTCGGCGACCTCGCAGAAATGGGCCGTCAGCGACAGCCCCCGCCCAGCGCCGCTGACCCCGGACTTGGCGTCGGCCACCAGCGTGTGGGGCTCCAGCAGGCCGCCGGCCAGCAAGGGCACCAGCGGCAGCAGGATGCTGGTGGGGTAGCAGCCCGGGTTGCCGACGATCCGGGCTGCGGCGATTTGTTCGGCGTTGACCTCGCAAAGTCCGTAAACCGCCGCCGCCAGAAGCTCCGGCGCACTGTGGGGCTGGTAGGCGGCCTCATAGCGGGCCAGGTCGCGAAAACGGAAATCCGCCGACAGGTCGATCACCTTTTTGCCCCGGGCCACCAGCTCGGGCACGATCCCCATGGGCAGTTTGTGGGGCAGGGCCGTGAAGACCACCTCGGCCTGGGCGCAGATCCGCTCGGGGTCGTAGGCCTCGCAGGTCAGGGGCACCACGCCGGCCATGGCCGGGTAGAGCGCATCAAAGCGGACGCCCGCGTGCTGCCGGGAGGTGATCACGGTCAACTGCACGTCGGGGTGCCCCCAGAGAATTCGCACCAGCTCAGCCCCGGCATAGCCGGTGGCCCCGATGACGCCCACACGGGTCATGTCGCCTCCTTGGATCGCAATTCTCAGCGGGCCGGTTCACCGCCCGCAAAATCTTCAGTTCCCTGACGCCGCGCCCGATGGCTGCGCCGCAACCGCTGCCTGCTGAAATTTTCTATAGCGCTTTTGGGGCATTGTCAACGCTTCCAAACCACAGGGCGCGCGCGCGCTGCCCGGGAGCGGCCCTGCAAACGCTGCCGGTTTTTATTTGACAGCGCGCCTCGGGCTTGCCTATAAACCGGCAGGTGTTCACCGCCAGCCGGATGCCGGGCGGCCCAGACCAAAGGAGGCAAGCGATGTTCAAGCAAATTCTGGTGGGAATCGATGGTTCCGAGAACAGCTACCGGGCATTGGACTACGCCCGCAACCTGGCCGAGCACTACGGCGCCGGCGTGTGCCTGCTGAGCGCCTATCGGCGCACCTCCGACCTGCTGGGGTACGACGATTTCGAAAAATTGCTGTCCCGGCGCAAGGCCGCCGGCCAGCTGATCCTGGATGAAGCCCACAAGCGTCTCGGCCAGGCCGCTTTCACGGTGCAGGAGGAGCTTCTGGAAGGCCCGCCGGCTGACGCGATCCTCAAGGCCGCCCGCATCCGCAAGGCGGACCTGATCGTGGTGGGCTCCAGGGGCCGGGGGGCGTTGGAGGGCATGGTGCTCGGCAGCGTGAGCAGCAAGGTGACCCAGCTGGCCGAGTGCCCGGTCCTGGTGATTCGCTGAGGAAGGCGCTTGCGGGGTCCCCGGTCGATCGATCCCACCGCCGGCTCACCCCCTGATGGGCAAAGGCCTGAAAAAGCTTATCCGCCGAGGTAGGCGTTCTGGACCTGGGGGTTTTGCAGCAGGTCGGCCCCCCGGCCCTCCAGGACCAGGTGGCCGTTTTCCAGGACGTAGCCGCGCTGGGCGAACTTGAGGGCCAGCCGGGCGTTCTGCTCCACCAGCAAAATGGCGGTGCCCTCCTGGTTGATCTCCCGCAGGGCGTTGAAGACCCCCATCATCAA